>JBDUEI010000071.1:0-10629 GCA_040002515.1 Rudaea sp.
GCAACGAAATCGAACGTCCGGCCGCCAGCGATTCCATCAACATGCGCCAGCCGTGACCGATACCAGCGGTGCCGCCGATCAGGCAATCCATCGGCGCGAACACGTTGTCGCCGACGATCGGACCGTTCATGAACGGCACGCCCATCGGATCGTGACGTTGACCGATATCGATGCCCGGCAAATTGCGCGAGATCAGTGCGCACGAAATACCGAGATCTTCTTTGTCACCGAGCAAATGATCCGGATCCTTGATGCGGAACGCCAGACCGATCAACGTCGCGACCGGCGCGAGTGTGATGTAGCGTTTTTTCCAGTCGAGGCGCAGACCGAGCACTTCTTTTCCGTCGACGATGCGTTTTTCGACGACGCCGGTCGATTGCGTGGCGGCGGCATCGGAACCGGCTTCAGGACCAGTCAATCCGAAGCACGGAATTTCCTCGCCGCGTGCCAGTCGCGGCAGAAAATAATTCTTCTGTTCGTCCGTACCGTAGTGCAACAGCAATTCGCCGGGGCCGAGCGAATTGGGCACCATCACCGTCACCGCGGCGGCGACGGAGCGTGTCGAAATACGCGTGACGACGCGCGAATGTGCAATCGCCGAAAAACCGTGGCCGCCATATTCCTTCGGAATGATCATGCCGAAGAAACCTTTCGTTTTTAGAAATTCCCACACGTTCGGCGGCAGATCGCGCAGCTGGCTGATCTGCCAGTCGTCGAGCATTGCGCACAGTTCGTCGACGGGGCCGTCCATGAACGCCTGTTCGTCGGCGGTGAGTGGTTGCGGTTTGAAGTCGAGCAGTTTTTCCCAATGCGGCAGGCCGGAAAACAATTCCGCATCCCACCACACCGTGCCGGCCTCAAGCGCGATGCGTTCGGTTTCGCCGAGACGCGGCAATACCGGCGCCATCAGTTTCATCGCGAATCGGGAAATAAGAATGCGTCGAATCGGCGGCACACCGAACACGAGGGCGAGCACGACGAGCACGATGATGGATATCTCGAACAGCAGCGGCGAGGCCACGCCGACGATGCGCCAGCCGAGCAGCCAGATTCCGGCGGCACCGACCCAAGCCATGAATCCGTAGCCGAGAAACAGCAGCGCACTCAGGAAAATCACGGCCAGCACGAAGGTAATCAACATGGATGATCCGGCGATCGAGACGATCCGCCTATCATCCGCCGCCGGCCGCGGAAATTCAAAGTCTCAGCGTGCGGGTTTGAGATCCGACGTGTTCCAGTTGAACTGCAGATACAAAACGCTCGCCGCGCCGCTGGCATCCAAACGCGCGCGGCAATCGAAGGTCTGCCGGTTTTCGCTGGACATGCCTTTGTCGAGCACGACGGTCGAGGTGATCAGCACGGTATCGGCCGATTCGGGTTTGATGTGACGTGCGATGTCGGCGGCGTCGAGCTGGAAATTCCGTCCGGCCAGTCGCTTGGCGATCTCGTCGCTGCACGCCTTGCCGGCATGTTCGTCGCGCGCGTTGCCGCACGCGGCGATCAGCAGCGACACGACGATCAACAGCGTTGCGCGGGTGCGCATGTTCCCCTCCTCGAAATCCGTCGCGCGTGTTCAGCGCGGCTGCGCGAGCGACCTCAAAACTATAGCAAATACGCCGTTAACGGCATCGGTCATTGCGATCAGTAACGCGGCACTGCCGTATCGATTTCGCGCGACCATGCGTCGATGCCGCCGTCGACGTTGAAGACCTGCGCGAACCCGAGTGCGCGGAAATGCTCCGCCGCGCGCTGGCTGCGCGAACCGGTGTGGCAGATGAAAGCCAGCGGTGTGTTTTTGGGCAACGAGGTCAGTGCATCCGGGCCGGCGTCCAGCGTCTGGAACGGATACGACAACGCGGCGTGGGCACGTTCATCGGGTGGACGCACATCGACGAGCGTGATGTCGCCGGCATCGAGGCGCAGCTTCAATTCCTGCACGCGCATCGCCTGGATCGGCGACGGCGCGTTCGGGTTGTCGATGGCGAGTCCCGCACCGCGCGGCGTTTCGACCCAATCGATACGAATGCCGCGCGCACGCTGTGCCGAGGCAGGATCCATATACACCGTGATGCCGTTCGATTCCGACATGACCGCGCGATCGTCTTTCGGACTGAGCTGGAATTGCGGATTGAACTGCGCGTCGATACTCAATTGAATACCGAGTTCTGGATCCGCTTCGGCCAGCGCTTCGCGGATCGCTGTGGCCGCTTTGTCCGTTATCGTGATGGACGGCGGCGTGCGGTCCGGCGCGGGCAGGCCGAGCAGCGCGTGCAATTCTCCACTTGTATACATCGAACGCACGATGTCGGCGCCGCCGACCAGTTCGCGGTTCACATACAGTTGCGGGATCGTCGGCCAGTTGCCGTAGGCCTTGATGCCTTCGCGGATGTCCGGGTCTTCGAGCACGTTCACCGTGTGATAGTTCGGCAGCAGATCGTTCAGCGCTCCCACCGTGGAGGCGGAAAAACCGCATTGCGGCGAATTCCGGGTGCCTTTCATGAACAATACGATCGGGTGATCGCCGAGCAGGGTTTCGATGCGGGTGCGGGTGGCGTCAGCGGACATGGCGGCGGCTCGATTCGAAGGGGGCAATGATAGCCCACATGCGGCCGCGCGCTGCGGTTCTCAATGGTGAACGCGCTCGATCAGGCGGCGACCGGCCACGGCTCGGCGGCCAGCGACGACGTGGAAACCGCCAACGTTTCGCGGCGCTCCGTCCAGTGCAACAGTTCGAAGCTGCCGTTGGCATGTTCCACCAGCGCGGTGCAGTGTTCGACCCAGTCGCCGTCGTTGAGATAGGCCACGCCGTCGTGATCTTCGATGCGCCCGTGGTGGATGTGTCCGCAAATGTGGCCGTCGAAACCGGCTCGTTTCGCCGCCGCAGCGACGCGCGTTTCGAAATCGCGAATGAAACGCGTCGCCGTGGCGATGCGCGACTTGATCGCAATCGAAATCGGCCGATAGCCGATGCCGAACGTGCGCAACACCGCGTTGCCGTACCGGTTCAGCGCGCAGACGACGCCCTGCATGAAATCCCCGAACGTCACCAGCCACGCCGGCGCGGTCGTTTCGCCGTCGAACTCGTCGCCGTGGCTGACTTTGAAGCGGCGCCCGTCGGCCGCGATGTGGATCGCGTTGAGCGCAATTGAAATGCCGGAAAAACGCTGTCCGACGAAGCGACGCAGCGACGCGTCGTGATTGCCCGGAATATAGGTGACCTTGGTACCGCGCGCGGCGATGGCGAAAATTTCGGCGGCGACGGCTTCATGGCTGGCATGCCAATACGGACGCTTGCGCATGTTTTCCAGATCGACGATGTCGCCGACGAGATAGAGCTGCTCGCAGCGACAGGTTTTCAGGAAATCGAGGAGAAAGGTGGCTTGGCAGTCCGGCAATCCGAGATGGACGTCCGAAATGAACACGCTGCGAACCTGCATGGTCGACATGGCGCCGGCTCCGTAGGAAGGCGCGCGAACTGTAACGACGAATGCAAACCGTTTGGTGGCGGAGCGGCGTCAGCGTTGTGACAACGCGGCCTTGGCGGCCGGCGCGATGCGTTCGGCCCACTTTTTATACATTTCAGCAGACGGGTGCAGGCCGTCGCCGACGAGCATGTCCGCACGATCGGCGCCCTCGCGCGAAACCGCTGTCACGTCCACATAACCACAATGCAGCATTTTTGCAATCTGCGCATTTGCGGCATTGTAGGCATCGAGCTGATGGGCGATGTCGTCGACGTTGCGCCCGCTGCCTTTGCCGAACCGCGTAACACCCCAGTCGGGAATCGAAACGACGACGACGCGTGAGGCATCGCCACCGGCCAGCGCGATGGCGCGTTTCAGCAACGCCGCGAATTCCAGGCGGTAATTGTGCAGGTCGCGCCCGCGATATTGATTATTGACACCGATCAGCAATGTGACGAGTTGGTACGGCGGTTTGAAGGAGTGCGCATCCATCGCCGTCGACAATTCGTCCGTCGTCCAGCCGGTGCGCGCCACGATCTCGGGGGCGTTCACGACGACATGATCCGCGGCCAATAAAGCGCTCAACTGATTCGGCCACCGATCGGCTTCGGCGACGCCTTCGCCGATCGTGTACGAATCGCCCAAGGCGAGATAACGTGCGGCCACGGCGTGCGACGCGAGCGCTAGGAGAACGACCAGCGCGACAAGCCTAGGCCACATGCCGTTGCGGCACGGCGGATTCGGTCATCGTCTGCAACACCGCTTCGATGCGCAGGAACACATCGCGCAGTTGGTCCGCGTACGGCAGCAGCGTCACGCGGAAATGATTGCGTGCGGTCAGATTGAAACCCGAACCGGGAACCACGAGGACGCTGGCGTGTTCGAGCAGTTCGAGCGCGAAACGATCGTCATCGAAATTCGGAATCACACCCGGGCGCACACTTGGAAACGCATACAACGCGCCTTGCGGTGCGACCACATCGAGAAAGCGGCTTTGCGCGCAATGATCGATCACGGCCTGACGCGATTCGTACAACCGACCGCCGCGCACGGTGAGCGGTGAAATCGTGTCCTCGCCCTGCAGCGACGGCGCGATGGCCCATTGTCCCGGCACGTTCGCGCACAGGCGCAGCGAGGCGAGCAGATCGAGCGCGTGTTCGATGTGGCCGAGTTCGCCCGGCGCGCCGGTCAACGACAGCCAGCCCACCCGATAGCCGCACGCGCGCTGAGCTTTCGACAATCCGTCGAAGGTCAGGCACGGCACGTCACCGGTCAAGCGCGCGAGCGGTGTGAATTCGGCGCCGTCGTAAAGAATCTCGTCGTAGATCTCATCGCTCAGCACGATGAGCCGATGTTTTTCGGCGACCCGCACGAGAGCATCGAGCAGCGCGCGTGGATACACCGCACCGGTCGGATTGTTCGGATTGATCACGACGATCGCGCGCGTTCGCGGCGTTATCAGCGCTTCGATTTCATCGGCGTCCGGCAGATGTGCGCGCGTCGCGGGACACGGGTAATACACGGGACGGCCGCCGTTCAAGATCGTTGCCGCACTCCACAGCGGATAGTCCGGGCTCGGCAACAACACTTCGTCGCCCGCGTTGAGCAGCGCGCGCAGCGCCAGATCGATCAATTCGCTGACGCCGTTGCCGATGAAAACGCGATCGACGTGCGCGGCGGCGACACCGTGCGCATGCATCTGCTCCACGATCGCCACACGTGCCGATTCGATACCTTTCTGATGACAATACGCTTCGCTGCGGCCCAGATTTTTCTCGATCGCCGAACGCACGTGATCGGACACGCCGAAGCCGAACAGTCCCGGATTGCCGATATTGAGCTTGGCGATGACGCGGCCTTCGGTTTCGAGTTCCGCGGCGCGGCGCGCCAGTTCGCCACGGATTTCGTAGCGAACGTCGTCGATGCGCGAACTGGCGCGCACGGGAGAATGAGGCATGTTGACCGGCATCGGGGCAGCCGTGTTTTCGTTATTGTTGCGTTGCATGCTAGCCGAACAGCCCGCAATTTCAAGCGATCGCGTCCATCGCAGCCGGTAGACTATGCCGATGCCGACCATC
The DNA here is from genome assembly GCA_040002515.1 of Rudaea sp. Taxonomy (GTDB): domain Bacteria; phylum Pseudomonadota; class Gammaproteobacteria; order Xanthomonadales; family Rhodanobacteraceae; genus Rudaea. Next base: position 5,543 of record JBDUEI010000071.1, read on the forward strand.
GAACCGCTCCATCTCCTGCGCCGCATCGGCTGGCGCGACGCCGTGCCGCAAGGCGCGCGGCTCGCACGCGTGATCGCGCAGCACCGCAACGGTTACGTTGTGCACGACGGTCGCGACGAATTCCGCGTGCAACCGGCGCCGCGATTTTTGCGACGTGGTGCCGATCCATCGCAACGGCCTGCGGTCGGCGATTTCGTCGCGTTGTCGTCTGCCGATCCGCCGATCATCGACGACATCCTGCCGCGCCGCACCGTGCTCGCTCGCGCCGCGGCCGGCGAACGGCATGTGCGTCAGGTCATCGCCGCCAACATCGACACCGTGTTCGTGGTGATGGGACTGGACGGCGATTTCAATCCGCGCCGCGTCGAACGCTATCTGGCGTTGATCCAGGACAGCGGCGCGCGCGCGATCATCGTCTTGACCAAGAGCGACGCGATCGAATCGGACATCGTCGCCGCGCGCACGGCCGAACTCGCCGCGTCGTTGCCGGCCACGCTCATGGTGACGGTCAACGCAAAAGACGCGCAAAGCATCAAACCGCTGTTGGCGTATCTGCAACTCGGCGATTCCGCCGTGCTGGTCGGTTCGTCGGGTGCGGGAAAATCCACGCTGACCAACACGCTACTCGGCACCGAACGTCAATCGACCAACGCCGTGCGCGAACACGATAGCCGCGGCCGGCACACGACCACGCACCGTTCGCTGATCCAACTCCCCGGCGGCGCTTGCCTGATCGATACGCCGGGCATGCGCGAACTGAAACTCACCGGCGACGAAGACATCGCCGCGGCGAGTTTCGCCGACATCGAAGCGCTCGCAATGCAATGCCGCTTCGGCGATTGCGGTCACGGCAACGAACCGGGTTGCGCCGTTCGCGCGGCGCTCGAAAGTGGCGCGCTCGACGTCGATCACTGGCTCAGCTATCAGAAATTGCGCGGCGAACTCAGCGCGGCCAGCGACACGCTGGAAGCGCAACTCAAACGTAAGTCGCAAGCGCGCGTCGGCAACAAGGCGTTGACGCAACGTCTGCACGACAAATATGGCCGGCACTGAATTCGCCTGATGTCGACGTGGATCGACCACGCATGAATGCGCCGCCGCCCCGCGTTGACGATGCGCGTTTGAGCGGGTTGCCGGCCGGCGAAATACGGCGCGCTGCTCGATCCGCTGCGTGACGCGCTAAAATCGTGGGCTTGAATATCTAAAAACGTCGGAGAACGATTTGATTTTGTCGCAACAACAGCGCCTGGCCGGACTATCGCCCGATCTGGCGCAACGCGCGATCGCGATCCGCGATGCACTCCAGCAACGCCGCATCGACGACGCCGAACGCGGCGCGATCGCAGCGCTCGCGATGGCGCCGAAGCATCCGGAAATTCTGTTGCAGTTCGGGCGTGTGCAGTGTTTGCGTGGGCGGTTCGAAGAGGGCATCGACACACTGCTGCAGGCGCGCGCCGCGCGACCCAACGATGCACTCATCTATAGCGATCTGGGCGCGGCATACGAACAATTGAAAGACCACGCGCGGTCGGTAGCCGCGCTCCGTCGCGCCTGCGAAGTCGGGCCGGAGTATCCCTCGTGCTGGTACAACCTGGGCCGGCGCCTGATGATGAACGGCGACGCCGATGGCGCCATCGAGGCATTGCAGCAGGCCGTCCGGACCGATCCTCATCACGCAGCGGCGCGGTCACTTTTGGCGAGCGTGTTGCGTTCGGATGGACGAACCGCGGAAGCCGAATCCGAATACCGCGCGATAGCCAAAGAAAGCGCGCCCGGCTCGGGCGGCGCCTGGTGGGGTTTGGCCATGCTCAAACCGATGCCGTTGGATGGTGCCGACATCACCACCATGCAGCGCCGCCTGCGCGACGGCATTCTCAGCGATTCGGATCGCTCGATGATCGGCTGCGCGCTGGCGATGGCTCATGAACACGTCGGCAATTTCGAGGCCGCGTTCAAAGAACTGCAAACCGCGCATGCGGTGGCGCGCCGGACCGAAAAATATGACGCGGCCCAATTCGATGAGCACATGGCGAAGGTTCTCGCGCAGTTTCCAGGAGGCGGGGCCGAGTCGTCGGTGGCGCAAGGAAACGAAGTCATCTTCATCGTCAGCTTGCCGCGTTCGGGTTCGACCTTGACCGAGCAGATTCTCGCCTCGCATTCGCAAGTGGAAGGCGCGACCGAATTGCCGGACGTCGGCCAGGTCATCATGGACGAATCCGATCGGGTGCGGCAAAGTTTCTACGAATGGGCTTCTACGCATACGCCCGATCAATGGGCCAAACTTGGCCAAGAGTATCTTCAACGCACCGCACAATGGCGAAAACGCAAACCGCGTTTTACCGACAAGGCGCCTGGAAACTGGCAATACGTCGGCGCGATTCTTTCTATGTTGCCCAACGCACGCGTCGTCGTGGCGCGCCGCGATCCGTTGGAAACGTGCCTGGGCTGTTTCCGCTACATGATCAGCCGCCATGCCTACGTGCACGACCTGAACGATCTGGCCAGTCATTGGCACGCGTTCGATCGCGCAATTTCGCACTGGAAAAAAGCCTACCCCGGCCGCATTCGCGAACAGATTTACGAAGACGTGGTCGCCGATCCGGAAAAACAGATTCGCGAACTGCTCGAATTTTGCAATTTGCCTTTCGAACCAGCCTGTTTGGATTTCCACAAGACCGAACGCCGCGTCACTACACCAAGTGCGAGTCAGGTGCGCGAACCCATCCGCAAAGACACCGCACGCGCCGCTAAATATGGTGCGTCGCTGAATCCGTTGCGCGCCGCGTTGGGCATGCCGCCGTTCCAGGCGACATGAGTGCGATTCTGCAGCGAGTGACGCCGGCGATCCGGGCGAAACTCGACGCCAGCGAAAACGCATTGCGCCGGCGCGATCGTGACGTAGCGCTGCGTCTGGCGCGCGAAGCGGCAAGTCTGGCTCCCGACCATCCGGAAACACTGAGGCAGGTGGCCGCCGCGTTGAGCACGTTCGGCCCTTCGGGCGAAGCGCTGGCGCTTATCGATCGCGCCATCGCATTGCGGCCGGATGATGTGCAGCTGCTGACGACGCGCGCTGTCGTTCTCGAAGGCAACGGCAACAAAGCCGCGGCCATCGACGCGTTTCGTCAGGCTCACGCCATTGCGCCGACGTCGATTTCGTCGACGTACAACCTCGGCCGTGTATTGAGCAAATACGGAGCGAGCGACGAGAGTTTGGTCGTGCTCGATCGCGCGCTGGCGATGGATCCGAACCATCGCGGCGCGCGCGCAACAAAAGCTGAAGTGTTACGTCATCTCGGCCGCACCGAAGAAGCGATCGCGGAACACCGCTATCTGATTTCACGCGATCCGCACGATATCAACGTCTGGTCCGCGCTGGCCGCGCTCGACTGGAAAAAATTTACCGAGGCGGAAATCGCGACACTCGAAGGTCTGGAGCGCAATGCATCGTTGCCGGTGGAGCCGCGAGTTCGTTTGGGTTTCGCCCTCGGCAAGATTTACGAAGATCGCGCCCGCTATGCCGACGCATATGGCGTTTACTTGCGCGCGAATACCATGGCGCGTTCTCAACTCCCCTGGATCGCCGCGGCGTTCAGTGGTCAGGTCACGTCGATTTCCAACGCATTCGCCGAACCGATCCGGAATGACGACACGCAATTGGGTGCGGGAACGATTTTTATCGTCAGCCTGCCGCGATCCGGCTCTACGTTGACCGAACAAATCCTCGCCGCGCATCCGCTGGTCGACGCGGGCGACGAACGCATGGACGTGTTCGACGTGATCGCCGCCGAAGGGCAGCGCCGCAAATTGCCGCTGGCGCGATGGGCGCCGTTGGCCACCCATGAAGACTGGCATCGACTCGGCCACGACTATCTCGAACGCGCCGCCAAATGGCGCGGCGACCGACCGTTCGCCACCGACAAGATGCCTGCGAACTGGCTATGGCTCGGCGCGGCGCTGGCAATGTTGCCGGGCGCGCGCGTGGTCGAATGCCGTCGCGACATTTTGGAAACGGCGTGGTCGTGTTTCTGCCATCTGTTCGCGCGCGGCGCGCAGGAATTCAGCTACGACTTCGAATCGATCGCAGCCTACGCGCGCGATTACGATCGTACGATGTCGCAATGGAAATCGATTTATCCCTCGCGGATCAGAACTCAAGTTTATGAAGCGATGGTGAGCGATACCGAAACGCAAACGCGCGAGCTCCTGGCGTTTTGCGGGCTTGATTTCGATCCGGCGTGTCTGCGTTTCTATGAAGCGCAGCGCAGTGTGCGCACGGCGAGCGCGAGCCAGGTGCGCGAACCGATGCGCAAGGATACGGCGCGCACGGCCAAGTACGGCGCACTGCTCGATCCGTTGCGCACGGCGTTGGGATTGCCGTTGTTCACCGACTGACTTCACGGGCAATCGCGTTATAGTGTCGGCGGCACGTTTGGGAGACGGCATGGCCGACGCGCAGGAAACTCTCGCACGATTCTCCGAGCTGGATCGCAGGCTCACTGTCGCCGTCAAGGGCATCAAGCTTCTCGCATCGGTGAGCTGGCCGATGCGCGTGCAAAGTATATTTCTGGAAAAATGGCATGCGGGCGAGCCGCAGTTGCCTGAAGTAACTTATACGCGCTGCGATTTCTCGCAAACGCGCGAAGAACTCGAGACGATTTTTCTAGAGGCCGATGCGGCGCATCCGGTCGGCGACTACATCCGGCGCACCGCGCAGTCGTGGCGCATCGCGACGGAATTGCTCGACGCCGTCGGCACGCCGAATATCACGGAACACTCGATACGCCTGTTTGGACGTCCGGGCGATCAACTGCCCGGCGGGCACGTCAGCAATATCGATGCGGCCAAGCACTTCATCGATCTGGCCAATGAACTCGACAAGGAAATCGTGGGAGGCGAAGCCGACTATTGCATTCCCGCCGAGTTGCTGCGCGATGAACTGCAACAGCGCATCAGCGCATTTTTCAATCAGCACAAAGTCGTCGTCACGATTGATCCGAATCTGATCGCGAAAGCCGCAGCGGGACCGACGCGTATCCGTCTGCGCTCGGCGACGTGTTTCTCGGAATACGACAAGCACCAGCTGCTCG
>JBDUEI010000072.1:0-42998 GCA_040002515.1 Rudaea sp.
TGTCGACGATGTCGACGATCTGGAAATGTCCCTGCTTCGACGCCTTGACCGGTTTTTGACCGGTGATCATCAGCATCGGCATGCCGCCGAGTTGGGCGTACGCGGCAGCGGTGACGAAGTTGGTCGCGCCGGGCCCGAGCGTGGCCAGGCACACGCCGGCTTTGCCGGTGAGGCGCCCGTAGGTCGCGGCCATGAAACCCGCGCCTTGCTCGTGGCGCGTGAGGATCAGCCTGATCGACGACGTGCGCAGCGATTCGAGCAAATCGAGGTTTTCTTCGCCCGGAATGCCGAACACGTATTCCACGTTCTCGGCCTCGAGCGCCCTCACAAACAGATCGGATGCTTTCATCGTACGTTCCCCACGCAAGCGAATCGATGGATTGTCGATGCGCCGCGTTGGCGCGTCAACGCAAAGTCAGACTATCGCACCGAACAGACGCCCGAGCCCGGCCGTGACGGCCATCGCGAGCGCGCCCCAGATCAGGACACGACCCGCGCCGGCCCACATGCCCGCGCCGCCGGTGCGTGCTGCGGCCGCGCCCAGGATGCCCAGAAGGACCAGCGACACGATGGCTACGATAGGAATGAGATACGCCGCAGGCGAAACGAATACCGTGAGTAACGGCAATGCGGCGCCGAGCGCGTAACTGATCGCCGAGGTCGCCGCCGCCTGGAGCGGTAGCGGTTTGGTCAAGTCGGAAATGCCGAGTTCGTCGCGCAGATGCGCGTCCAACGCGTTGTGTTGCATGAGCTGATCGGCCACTTCGCTGGCGAGTTGGCTGGTCAGGCCGCGCTTGACGTAGATGTTGGCCAGTTCCTTTTTTTCGCCGGGCTGGTCTTCTTCCAGTTCGCGTCGTTCCACTTCGATCGCGGCGGCTTCGAGATCGGCCTGCGAACTGACCGACACATATTCTCCAGCCGCCATCGACATCGCGCCGGCGACCAGGCTAGCGAACCCGGCCGTGGCGATCGCGCCGGGCGAACCGTGCGCGGAGGCCACACCCACGATGAGACTCGCCGTGGAGACGACCCCGTCGTTCGCGCCGAGAACCGCCGCCCGCAGCCAGCCGACGCGGTGGGTCATGTGATATTCGCGATGACGTGGGCGCGACATGATCAGTGCTCCGTATCTCGCAATAGTTTCACTTCGCCGTCGGCAAGCCGTGCGACGAAACGCGAAGTGGTATTTGCGTCGACGACGCTGCGAACGATACGTCCGCTATCGACATCGAAAAGAATCGCGTAGCCACGCTGTAGTGTCGCCAGCGGACTGACTGCATTCAGCGCACGGCGCAATTCGTCGAGCTTGGCGCCGCGACGTCGAAACGTCACCGCGGCGGACTGGCGCAGATTCTGCCGCAGGCGGGAAAGTTGATCGCGACGTCGCGATAGCGTGGCGAGCGGTCGCTGTCGCCATAGCCGCGCGTGCAATTGCGTAAGCCGCTGCCGGCCGTCGCGCAAACGAATCTGCGGATGTCGTGTGAGGAGTCGTGCGTAAGCGTTGTCGGCACGCTGTATCGCAGTGACGAGCGCCCGGCGCATCGATTGCTCGAGACGATGGCGCTGATGGCGAAGTCCATTGTGGATCGCGAGAATGTCCGGCACCAGCAATTCGGCGGCGGCCGACGGCGTGGCGGCGCGCAAATCGGCGACGAAATCGGCGATCGTGAAATCGATTTCGTGGCCGACGGCGGACACGACCGGGATTGCACTGGCGCGGATGGCGCGCGCGAGTGCCTCGTCGTTGAACGACCACAAGTCTTCGAGCGAGCCGCCGCCGCGCGTGAGCAGCAGAACATCGTGACGTCCGGCCGCGGATGCCGCCGCGAGCATCGCGATGATGGCGGGTGCGGCCTCGCGGCCTTGTACCGGAACCGGAAGAATCTCGACATCGACCAACGGGTAGCGGCGTGCGATCACGCTGAGCACGTCGCGGATCGCGGCACCTGTGGGCGATGTGATCACGCCGATCAAGCGCGGTGCGCGTGGCAGGGCGCGTTTCAACGCAGTGTCGAATAGACCTTCGGCCGCCAGTCGCGTTTTCAAATCCTGCAACAGGCGCAGCAGTGCGCCTTCACCGGATTCTTCCATGTGTTCGACGATGAGCTGGAACTCGCCGCGCGCTTCGTAAAGTCCGACACGCGCCCGGGCCAGAACGCGCGTGCCATCGGCCGGCTTGAAGCGCAGGAACGTACTCTTGGGCTTGAACATCGCGCAACGAATTTGCGCGCCCGCGTCTTTCAGGCTGAAGTAGAAATGGCCTGATGACGGTCGCGAAAAGTTCGAGATTTCGCCTTCGATCCACAGCAGCGGAAAATGACCTTCCAGCAGATCGCGTGCCTGGCGAACGAGCAGGCTCGGAGAGAAAACGTGCCGCTCCGCAACGTTATCGGCGATGAAGTCAGGCATGGGATCGGTCGGAAGAAGCGAATCGACAGAGTACTCTGCGCCGTGGAAGGTGAACAGCCCGGCTTCGGCTAGTCCTGAGTGGCAGGCGGTTGCGATCGGCGCGTGCGGACATACGCCGCCACGAGATTGAAGCCGATCCAGACGATGATCAACGCCAACGGCCAGGCCAGCGTGCGCGGCCAGATTACGCCGACGAACGCCAGCGCGATGAGGAGGCTGCCCGACACCAGCAAGACGCCTGCTTCGGAACGGCCCAGCACGCGCTTGTTGCCGAGCGCGGCGCCGACCGTATTGACCAGCCGCAAGGTGCCCGCAGCCGCGCGGCTGGAACTGCCGACGCCGCTGCGCGGACGGCGTGTTTTCGGCGCGCTCGACGCGCGCGAAATGCGTTTGTTCGACAGCACGATTTCCGTCGCGTTGGCCAGATCGGTTTCGTACTGCGCGGCCAGACATTGCGCGAACGCATCGTTTTCGACGGCGACATCGATTTCGGAATTCGCAAACCAGCTCGAGATATTCATGTTGCTTGAACCCACGCGCGCCCACAAACCATCGGCGACCGCGCTCTTGGCGTGCAACATCGGTCCGTTCCACTCGAACACGCGCACGCCGGATTCGAGCAGCGGCCGGTAGCCGGCCTGCGAGAGGCGGGCCACGAATTTTAGATCGCTGGTGCCGGGCACGAGCAGTCGCACATCGACGCCATCGATTGCGGCCGCGCCGAGCGCCTGCACATAGGGCGCAAGTCCGATGAAATAGGCATCCGTTATCCACAACGACTTGCGCGCCATCGCAGCGATGAGCTGATCGGTGCGGAAAATTCCCGCGCTGCGCGGTTGCGTCGCGATCACGCGCAGCGCGACATCGCCGATTGGCGGGCATGTCGTCAGGCAATCGACATCGAGCGGCGTGCCCAGCGACGCCCAGTTCGACGCGAACGCCTGCGTCATGTCAGCACAGGCCGGGCCGCGCAGAGCAACGCCCGTGTCGCGCCACGGCGCGATGTTTTTCTTCCGATTGCCGAGCCATTTTGCATCGACGCAGACGCCGGAAATATAGCCGATGGATCCGTCGACGACGATAAGCTTGCGATGGTTGCGCGCGAGCCAGCCGAGCGGACTGTCCAGCCGTGGCGGATTGTAGACGCGCACCTGTCCACCGGCATCGATGAGCGGTTTCCAGAACGACGGTTTGGAACTGCCGAGACAACCGAGCCAGTCGTAGATGACGTGGACCTTGATGCCGTCTTTCGCCCGCGCGCGCAGCGCTTCACGAAACTGACGGCCAATGTCGTCGTCGCTGAAAATATAGTTTTCAAACAGGATGCAGGTTTTCGCCGCGCGGATCGATGCCAGCCACGCGTCGAAATTCTGCTGCGCGTCGATGAGTACATCGATCGAGTTGCCTTCGATCAGCGGTGTACCGCCGGCGCGGCTCAGGGCGCGCTCGATCAATAGCGTGGTCGCGCTCTGCTGCGTGGAGGGTGCCGGTGCGGTCGCTGCCATCGGCACAGTTTAACGGATCAGTGTGGCGGGGATTTCGCCGGTGCAATGCTCGTGTTGAAAATTTCGCGCGCGATGCGCCAGTGTCCGTCGGCATCGTGCTTCCAGACGCAGAGATACTTGCCGTGATCGGCGACCGGCGCTGCATTTCCGCTGCGCGTGGTCATCGTGTACAGCCCGGTTTCGTACGCCGTATTGGCCGCGACGGATACGTCCAGCGTTATCGAACCGGTTTCGTCGATCGTCGATGCGGCCATGAAAGCGGCGAAGAATTTTGAGACCTCGTCGCGGCCGTGCAGCGCGTCCATTCCCGGGGGCAGGAATATCACGTCGGGTTCGAATGCATCGGCGATCGTTTTCGCGTCGTGTTTTTTCAAGGCGACCACGAAATTCTGATTCGCCGCCTCGATGGACTTGCGCGCGGCGACCGGATCGATCGGCGCCTCAACACCGGGTTTGATCTTGCCGATATTTTTCGATTGCTTCGCATCGACCGCAGCACTTCCGAGCAGTGCGATGAGCGCGAACAAAAATTGAAAACGCATGGCCAACTCCTGACAATCGCGGATTCAACGTTCTCCGCCGGACGGTCCATAGAATACGACCCAGGTTGTGAAGTCCGCCGTAAAGTTCTCGAAGCGATGCTCGATGCCAGCCGCGACGAACAACGCATCGCCCGACCGGAATGGCGCGCGTTTTCCCTCGACGACGAAATCGCCGGAGCCCGAAATCACGAAATACACTTCGTCGCGATCGTGCGGCGTCTGCATATCGCGCCCGAGCGGCGCATAGATTTCGACGATCAACGAGCCGTGCGAAAACGCTTCGACGAATCGTTCGCCATCCGGCCACTTTTCGGTGCGCGGACCGGGCAGGCGGGCGAGAAGATCAGCAGCGGAGGCTTTCAATCGCCACCGCCGCAACCGCCGCATCCACCGCCGCCGCCGTCACCGCCGCTGCTGGAGCCGCTGTCGGAACCGTCGCCGCCGGACGCCGGCTGACGCGCTTGGTGATACGACGCGTAGGCGGTGGACGACAGCACGGCCGTTCCGGCCAGCGCGACGGCCAGCGAAAGATCGTCATGCCGCGGCGCGCGGGTCGTGTGGGCGTGCCGACGCGATAATTCTTTCATCGCCCGATCGCCGGCGACGGAGCGGTGCGTCATGCGCGTGGCGCTGAGGATCGCGCCGATGCCCACGATCAGGATCAGCAAGAACAGGAACTCGACGGGTTTGCCGCGCGACAAGCCGATCCCGATTTTCGTGGCGCCGAAAGCGACCAACGCGGCGGGAATCAGCAGTGGCAGCCATGCGGCGCGCCAATGGGTTTCCGTATCGAGCAGCAATCCGCGTGACTGCAGTTTGTCGCGCATCTGTGAGAGCTCGACATCGAGGCGTTTGGCCAGCTCGCGCGGACGGCCTTCGATACGCAGATGACGCACGATGCGATCGAGCAACGGATCGTTGAGCGTCGTGGATGCGGACGTGGCTTTCAGCTTCTTGTCTTTCGCGTTCCATTCCACTTCGCCATCGCGCATCAATTGCGCGACGGCCGCGTCCATGACTCGTTCGCGCCCACCGGCGAGATGGGCGATTTCCCAGGTGTTGAGTCCGCTGCCGATATCGTCGCTGCCGTTGTTGCGAAGCGCGAGTCGCCAAAAAAACATGGCGGCGGCGCCGGCGATGGCGAGACCGATGAACAGGATCAGGAATTCGCCGCCGCTCCAGTCCAGCGGATTGGCGGCGCCCGCGTGCACGAGTGGGGCGACGACCATGAGAATCGCGCTCGCCGCGAAACCGATCCACGCGCGCAGCGAAGGGATGCGCGGACGTGGCACGAGTAAATTGCGTTCGGTATCGATCCAGCGAAAGCGGGAAGGACGGCGGAATCGCTCCGCGGTGCCGGGCCAGAGATCGTCCGGCGGCGATCCGAAATAGTCGGCGTACGTCGCGAGCGTTTGAGCATAGTTTTCGCGAAGGCGATTCGCATCGGCAGGCCGCCCGCGCGAAGGTTCGTGATGCAGCTCGCATTCGAGCACACTCGGACAAAACACGTTCCAGTAGTCTCGCGTGTAGGTCAGATGCAAATGCCAGACGTGATCGACGACCTCGCTCGGTACCATTTGCGTCCCTGCGACGACGGCGAGGAAACAGAACTTTCGGTATTCGTCGATCGCCGCGTCCACTTGGCCTCGCGTCCAGCCTTGCTGGCGCGCGAGTTTCGAGGTGAAGTCCGCGCTATCGTCGGGCGAAGCGAAAGGATGCGCGGAAATGCGCATCCATAAGCCGGCGTGCGCAGCGAGTGGCGGCAAGATGCCGCCACGATTACTGCACGGTACCGGCACCGTGGGCATCGGCTTTCTCGGACGTCGGGCTTTCGCTGATCGGGCGGTCGCGCCACGCGTTGTCGTCGACGAACCACGGCGTGCCGTCCTTGTGCAGGAACAGGCGCTGCATTTCATCGAGATGGAATGGGCGCGAACCGATGCGGCCGAACACGGCGATCTGATTGCCGGATTCGTCGACGGCGCGATCGCGCTCCAGACCGCGCGATAACGAAAGGGCGGCGGATTTGGTCGGATACCACGCGATCAGCTGCGGTTTCGGATCCGGGCTGAAACCATAAAACTTCGGCTGCGATTCGGGGCTGGTGATCTGCGCGACTTTCAAACCGTTCTTGCCATCGGCGATGTAGGCGAATAGCGATGCGTTCGTCGTGGCGACGACGATATCGTGCGTATCGTTGATTTTTCCGTCGCCGTTGAACATCTGATAGACGAACGGTTTTTCCGGGTTGGTGACATCGATGATCGCGATGCCGTCGCCGCCATCGGCGACGTAGGCATAGGTGCGTGCGACATGCAGTTTATGGCCATCGCGCAGCGGAACGAAGGCAGTCTGCACTTCATGCGCTTTCGCGGGCACGGTGATGTCGACGACGTGCAATCCGTCTTTCGCGCTGACGAACAGATAGCGGAATTGCGTCTGCGATGCCTGTGCGTTGGCGATCGCGATCGTGGTCACGTAAACAGGTTTGATCGGATCGGTCATGTCGAGCACGACGACGCCGCGATCAGTCGATACGTAGAACGTGTTGCCGGCGATGGCGGTGTGATGCGCGCCGTTCAACACGCCGTTTTCGTTCCACGTCATCGCGCGCTTGAGGAAATTATTGCGCGAATCGCGATCCTGCAATGTATCGATGTCGGTCGCGATCAAGCCTTCTTCGGCATCGGTGATGTAGGCATATTTATAGATGCCGTTCATCACTTGTTCTTGATTCGCGCCCTGCATCAGTTCGCTTTGATTTCGCGAGGGATCGACCGGTTGCGTGGTGGCGAGCGCCACGCATGTCGCGTTCTTGGAAGAGATATGCGTGTTCTGACCGATCGGCGAGAACGGCGCGGTGATGATCTTCTCCGAGAAACCCTTGTTCGACACACTGGCCACGTCGTATACGCGCATGCCCTTTGCACCTTCGGCGACGAACAGATACTCGCCACGGAGCTGGATGCAGTTGGACGTGCCGGCGCCGTGTTCGCTGGCGGTTTGCAGTTTCTCGCCGCGATCCTGATGTTGCTTGAACCAGTCCGGATACGCGTATTTGTGCAGATAGCTGCCGATCACCGCTTGCGGTTCGTCCCATTCGGTGACTTGCACGGCACCAATGCCGCCGTCTTCGCCGACCCAGGCGTGATAGCCGATGAAGTCGATGAACTTGGTGCCGAGCAACAAGGTCTGCGCGATGATCGCGTTGTTGTCGTTGTTCTTCGAGACATGGCAATCGTCGCATTCCTTGGTCTCGGTGCGGCGTTCGGTGTGCGGGTAGTGGGGTGCGAATGCCTGCGACGAATAGCCGGACGAAGAAATCGGTGGCTGTTGCGTGTAGATTTTTTCGCGATTGATATTGGTCGACGAGAGCACGAGCGCGGACGACGAGCGTACCGGCGCGATCTTGTGATCTTTGATCTCGCCGTGTACGCCTAAGAAGAACATATCGTCGCGCGCGACTTGCGGATTGTATGTCGCGAAGTTGCGCGTGAAGCCGCCTTCGTATTTGTGGCGCTCGGTTTTCCAGTTGGCCTGGATCGGCAAATGACAACCGCCGCAACTCGTCGTCCACGAGGTATGGCAGGTGTAACAGAGCATCTTGTCTTCGTTGTGCGCGCGCTGTTCTTTCGGTACTGCCGCGCCCCACGCTTGCGTGTCGGGATTCATCGACATGGTGTGAGCGCGAACGGCTTTCGCGTCGTAGCCGGGTGAGCCGGGCAGGGAATCGTCTTTCAGCAACGCCATCGTCCATTCGAGTCCGGGCGTGACCGCCGAACGCTGGACGAGTTTGCCGCCGATCCATTCGAAACGTTTTTTGCCATCCGGATTGCGGATCAGCAACAAATCTTTGCCGGTCGGCGACGCGGCGGGGCCGGAGGTTTTCAGCGACGGATATTTGTCGACCGTGCCATGACAATCCTGACACTGGATTTCGACCGCGCCCATGACTTCGGCTTTGACGTATCCGTCGCCATGATTGTCCTGCGCGTAATGGCAATCCACACACTGCATGCCCACGTCGACGTGGATCGACTGCAGATGCACCGCTTTCTTCCATTTGTCCGGATCGTTGTCTTCGACGATCTGTTTGTTCTTGTCGAGCAGATCGCCTTTGCGATCGCGCGCATACACGCCGCGGAAGTTCCAGCCGTGGCCGTGGTAATCGGCGAACTGCGTATCCTTCAATTGCGGATTGAGCAGCGAGACGTCCTTCATGAAATCGAAGTCGCCCCATTTGCCGCGGATCGCCGCTTCTTCCGGATTGCGATCCAGAATCTTGCGCTGTTCGGAATCGGTCGGATATTTCTGTTCCTTCGGCCACATGAACGGCGCGTCGGACTCGTAATCCCACATCGTGTAGCCGACCATCGTGTTGATGAACATGTTCGGCTGATGCATGTGGCAGATCATGCATTGGCTGGTCGGAATCTGCCGCGTGAATTCGTGCTTGAGCGGATGGCCGGATTCGTTTTTCGGAATCGTCGGATCGATCTGCTGCGACGTACCCGTATTTCCGAATTGTGCGTAGCCGGCGGAATGGAACGCATCGCGATCGTTCGCGTAGACGACGTGGCATCCGGAGCAACCCGACGAGCGATAGTCGCCTGGGTTGTCGTTGGTGCCCATCATCCAGATGAACGGATCGTTCAAACGCGTTTTATGGATGTTCAATACCGGAATCGAAACGCGATTTCCCGTGCCCGATCCGCGATTGGATTGTTTGATATCCGGCCGGCCCGGTTCTTCCAGGCGCTGTATTTTTCCGGATTCGTCCGGCAAGCCGATTTCTGGAAACAGCGTACCGATATTTCGACCGCCGGGTTCGAACACGCGAAAGATGTCAGCGACCGGCGTGGTTTCCCAAGTCGGCATCGGATAGATTTTCGGCAGGATGCCGTGCGCGGTCATGTTCGCGTCGGGCGTGATCGCCGAGTCCGTCGTCGCCGGCAGACCGTCTTTCGTATACGCCTCGCCGAGGATCGAATGTTTGTAAGGAAGGATGCCGTTGTTATAGGCCGCGCCGCCCCAGAACATCGCCGCGTTCGCCATCAGGCTTTTCTTGTTTGCCTCCACGATCGGCAGATGGCAAGCGCTGCAGGCTTCGTCGGCGACGCGCAGATCGCCGGGATTGACGAAGCGGACGAATTCGAGCGATTCCTTGAGCAGCCACGTATAGCCGCGTTCGGGATTGGCGCTGGTTTTCCAGTGATCCGGAAAACGCGGCAGGACATGCGCTTTTTCCATGCTGCCGGTGTAGGACGCGGACCATTGGCGCAGCGTGCTCTTGTCGTCGGCCGAGTACGTTTCTCCGGCCGGCGAGAACACGGTGGCGTTGCCGCCGTGGCAATCGGTGCAGCCGAGAACGACGGCTTCGTTGGCGTGCATCGTCTTGCGATCGGACTTGGTGTGGCAGGACACGCAGCCTTCGGATTTTTTGTCGGCTTCTTCCCAGCTCTGGAACGCGGGCGCGGCGGGTGCGGCGACGTATTCGCGCTCGACGGGTTCTTCTTCTTCGCTGGCCCACACGAATGCGCAGGCGAAAAACAGCACCGTCAAACCCGCGAACGCGGAAATCCAATGACGTTTCTCGAACGCTTTCGAGGTGTTGAATTTTCGCTTTGGCGAGAACGACGATTTGGGGGAGGTCGAAGTCATGGTATGGCCTCCTCAGTAAGTCAGCACGACGTTCGCAAGCACCGAGTAGTACTGCGAATGATCGGTGCCATACAAATTCTTGAATCCCGTTCCCGGCAACAACATCGCGCCGGATAAACGGAACACGATGTTCTGCGAAAAGAACGGACGATAAATCCATGCGATCGAGGCGTCGGTGCCGATGCTGCGGTCGATCGGCGATGCGGCGCGCAATGCTTCGAGCACCGATGTGTTGTCGAACCACAATTCGTTGACGTTCGCCGAGACGCGATGCTTTGGCGTCAGATCGAAATCCGCGCCGACGCCGATCAGACGCAAGCCGGGATTATCGAAATTCGACTGACCTTGTTCCTTCGTCGAGCGCAGATCGGGAATCAGGCTGTTGCCGCCGTGCAAGACGACACCGCCGCCACCGATCAGTGGAATGCCCTGGCTGATCCAATAGCTCGTGTCGGCACCGGCAAAAATCGGATTCTCGAACACGGAATCGAAACCGGTCGATTTGTTGTCGTATGGATTCTTGTCGCCGCTCGAATACGCAACCGAGACGCGTGGACGAATCCAATCGAAATCCATCGATGCTTCCGCCGCCGCGAACCCGGCGCGGATCTGATCGGATTTGTCGACGAAAATACTCTTGTCCTGATGGCCGAACACGCCATACAGCGATGCCGTGAGGTTGACGCGTCCGATGTGTCCGTCACCGTTGTAGCCGAGATAGGCCACATCGAAACGGCGTAGTTGTTCGAGTCCGACGGCGGCGGGGCGTTCGATGAATCCGTCGGAGTCGTAGAACTTCGTATCGCGATTGTGATCGAGCAGGATGATGGCTTGCGACGTGAATCCCTGGATCGGCAAATCCTGTCGATACACGTTGAACAAAAGAATGTCTTCGTGACGCGGCGCTTTGGTGACATCGTTCAAGCCGGAGTTGAGGTCTTTCTCCAGTGGGCGAAAGTAGGCGATGTTGTATTGCCAGCGATTGTTGTCGCGATTGCCGAAGAAGCGCACGCCCGGTTCGCTGTCCTGAAACAGAAAGCCGCGGAAATCGCTCGAGAACGGCTGGATGCCGATGCGTACTTCGTCGAAATCGAAACGTTCGTCGACGGTGCGCAAATCTTTCAGGAAGAACAATTCCTGTACGCCTAAGAATCCATCGTCGCGCGTTTGGCCCAGGCGCGGATCGATTTGCGTGGCGCGGACTTGCTGCACGTCGACGCGGTTGTAGTTGAGCGCGAGCGTCGCCTTGAATTCGTATTCGGGCGGTTTGAAGGTGGTGTCGCCTTTGTAAAAATCGGCGCTAGCGATGATGGTCTGCGCGAACACGTTCTGATTGATACGGCCGAGCACATCGTTCTGGCCCGGTTGCGAGGGCGATTGCGGCCCGACCGGTGTCGGTACGCTGCGCGGCTGCAGTACCGTGTCGGAAATGAAGTTGAGGCTTAAGAAGCGATCCTTGCCGTCGATCGGCTTGTCGCCTTTCCAGATGTTCTGGTTGTAAGGGTCGTACCACGGAAATTTGTAGCCGAGCGTTTCCATGATGCGCCAGCGGTTCGGCACCGGAATGAACGAGCCGGCTTGATCGATCGGCGCCGGCGGAATGCCGTTCGGATTCTGGATCGTGAATTCCGGCGGCGGCTCATACGGATGACCGGGCCGGCGACGCGGAATCTGCGATTCGTTCGGATCGTAAGTCGGTCCGGGTACGACACCGAACAGTTCGAGCAAGTCCGATGTCATCTGCATCTGCTGCGCGTGGACATTTCCACAAATACACAATGCGACAGCCGCGCCAAGTGCGGTCAGTCGAGGAAAGCGTCGCGCGATTTCGGCGTTTTCCATCACAGGCCTCCGCAGACGTTGGCGTCATTCGTATCGATGAACGGCGCCTGCGGACACTGCACGTAAAGCAGGCGCGCGTTGAGCGGCGCGAGGTTGTCGGCGCGGATATTCGGCGGCGCCTGCTGCAGGCCGGTGTTCAGAGCGGCAGCGCCGTTGGACAAGCCGACGAAAGCGACCAGATCGCTTTGGTCCGAACCGTCGCCCGACGCGCCGATGCCACCGACCAGCACGCCGTTTCGGTAGATCGGAACGCTGCCGGGGAACAGGCTGATGCCGTTCGGCAGCCGTGAGATGCCCGTGCACGAGCCCGGCAGGACGTCCGGCAGCGGTGTCGGCGTCCCGGCGCTCGGCGCGGGTGCGGCGGTCGCGCCATCGATATTGATGGCCAGGCCATCCTGATTCAGGATGTAGGCGATCGACAAAAGAAGTTGGTTGTACGACAAATCGAGTTCCAGGCCGGTCTGGAACGGACTCCACCGATCGAACGGCAGCGACAGCGGTCCGTTCGGGGCGCCGGGTACGCCGCTCGGATATAACGGCTGCGCAAGCAGGCCGATTGCGCGATCGGAATAGGCGATGGCACCGTCGGCGAGCGCGGTCGGTTGATTCAGGAATGCGCGCAAGGCCGTCACGTATTTTGCCGGCGAACTTTGCGCGAGCGTCGTGATGTTGACCGCGCCGCCAGCCACCGTATCGGCAAAATAGTTCGCGGGCGGCACGGACTGGATGTCCGCGGCGGCATACGCGCCGGAGAAAAACGCGGCGGTGCGCGCTTTCTGCGTGGTGACATCGATGGCGTCGACGAGCGCGTCGCGTGTGCGGCCGATGCCGAGCACCACGCCATTGGTATCGCTGATCACGATGGTTTCGCCCGCCGGCGAGCCGAGCGGACGCCGCACCTGCGCGCGCGTGCGATGCGAGACCTTAATCGATTCGGCGATGATGGTGCGCACTTCGTTCGCGGTCAGCGCGCTGGCGCCATCCGTACCGTCGCGCGGAGGAAATCGATTCTGATTGTTCTTGTCGACGACCACGAACGCGTCGAGACCTGGCCATTCCGTCGTATCGGCGCGAATGCCGGACTCGGGTTGGCCGAACGCGGTGCCGCGCAGAATCACCGCGTCGGCGTAGGCTGGCACCGCGACCAACGAACCGGCTGCGAGCGCGGAATAGGGCGGAGCGGTGGCCGGATTCGTGGCCAGATCGCTGAAACTCTCGTTGGTATATTGCAGGACGAGTCCGCCGGCCGTGATCTGGTCGGCGCGCCGATCTGCCGGTGCGACGAAGCCGAAACTCCCGGCCACGGCGATCATCTCGTCCATGTCGACGTCGCGAATTTCGGCGTTGTCGTCGAGCGTGTAAATCGGTTTTGCACCGGCCACGCCGATCGCGCCGACCGGCACGCCGGCCTTGTACAGCGAGATACCGCCGGGATCGGGCGACAGCGCCAACGGTGCGCTATGCGTACCCGGACCGGTGCCGCCAGTGAAACGCTGATTGATGTCCGAGCAGCGCAGGTTCGAAATCTGCACGCCGAACAGCGGGCCGGCCGGCGCCGTGGCATCGCCCGGATTGAAATGTTCCTGCGCGACCTGGCCTGCGGTGCGCGACGTGAATGCGTTGCCTTCCGACGAAAAATAGACGGCGGTGTCCGCTTTGGAAATCGCGCCGAGTTCCGGCGGTACGTTCAACCCTTCCAGTCCACCCGAGACCGGGCGCGGATCCTTGATCTGGATGGTGGCCGGAGCGCCAGTCATCCGATACACGCCGAGCACGTTGCCGACGCGGTCGACCACCGAGATTACCGCCGGCTTGTTCTGGGCCAGCGCTTCGTTCACGGCCTGCGCGATGATGGTCTGCACATCGGCTTCGGTCAGGAACGAATTGGCGTTGGCGCAAAAACCGCTGCAACCGGAGTCGGACGTATTCTGCGGAGGCGGAGGCGAGGTGCCGACGGAACTGCCCGAGTTGCTGCCGCCACCGCATGCGGCCAGCGTCAACACGGCAGTCATGCTCAGCCAGCGAAACCGAATCCCCATCGCGTCTCCTCCCCGAGCTACGGTCTGGTATGAGCTCCGCAAATGTTCTGAACTTGCGGTATTCGTTAAGGAAACATCATAACCCACGCCCCCCGACTTAAGGTAGCACGCTGCGCTACCAATCGTCTTATATTGCGTTTTCGCGTCACGAGCGCGACAGTTCTACTTACCAAATGAATGAAGCGGCGATTCATCGCGCCTGGTTTCGATATTCGGGTTCGATGAATCGAACCCCTACCTATTTCCGCCCTGACTTTGCCCGCCGCCGGCCCGCGCGAGACAAGCGCGATAGCGTTGCTCGACGCGATCGGCATACCACTTCGTGGTCAGCTTGCGCGTGATCTTCGGACTGGCGAGATCGATGCGTGGAATCATCGCCCGGGGTAGTGCCGCGTGCTGTTTCTTTTCGGCGATGGCGTAGACGCGTCGATACAGCTCGGTGCTTTCGAAGTCGATACTGTCGCCGCGCTCGAGCGCGCGACGAATTTGCGAATCGCTTAAATCCAGATCGTGCTCGATCGAGCGCACGGCGCGTTCAGTCTTGCCGGCATCGCCGTCGTAGTTGATGAGATCGCCGTCGAGCGCCAGCGCCGTGCCGGTCGCGATGGAAACGGCGTTCTGAAATGCCGCGTTGCGACTCGCGTACAACCCCGCGTTGAAATCGGCGAATCGAAAGATCATGCGGTCGTACGACACCGGATTGCCGAGCAAGTGCGCGATACCGAAATACACGCCGCCGCGCAGCGTAAAAACTTCGTGCCGGATCGATTCGTCGTGCAACAGCGGATACGGATAGCGGTGGGATTTCGCATAGGCTTCGGCGAATTCGATGCTGACCTGAAGCGGCCCGGCCGTCTTGATCGGATTTGCATCGGCGAACAGGCGCTGCCCTAGCGGCACGCGATCGATAAGGTCTTCGTAAACCAGACTCAGTTCGCGTTCGGTATGCACCGCAGCGATGCGATCGCCATACGTTTTGCCGTTGCTGGACGACAGCGCCATCGCCGCCGTCACCATGAACGACGGAATGTGATGCGATTCAGCACGGCGCTCGATTTCCGCACGCGCGATCTTGCCCAAACCCGCGACGGGCGGATCGATCGCGAATCCGGATTCTTGTTCCGCTACGGCGAGCGTCGTGCAAAGGTGCGCGGCACTCGCGTCGAGTTCGAGCGCGAAAAACGCATCAGTGATGGCCGACGCCCACGCTTCGCGGGCCTCGGCGCGCGCGGGCAAGAGCTGCAGGACTTGAGCGCGAACCTGCTCAGGTGGTCGCGACGGTTTTTTCGGCGGCGTCGCGCAACCGGCGAGCAAAACGACGCCGACGCACATCGCGAGTCGAACGAGCGAAGTGACTAGACTTCGCGAAGGAAAATCGAGCGGCGATCGTATCGGCATCCCGACAACGATGCGGCGGAAACGCCGGATTTCAATCCACTCGCCACATCGCCGCGGGCACGCCGTCAGGGTTGGCGCGTGAATTCCATAACCCAGTTACTGTCCCAGATCTTGCCGTGATCTTGCGAGAAGGACTGCTCCCACTGCGCGGACGTCGGCGTGATATGCGACCAGACAAAACGTGTCCGCTGCATTTTTCCGTTGACGACACCGTCGGCAACGAACGTTCCAACGCCGTCGACAAACTTTCCTTTTACCGGCGGATCGAGTGCAGCGTGGGGATTGCGGCTGTCGACCCACCAGATCGCCCACAGCCCGGTCTTTTTGTCGAAGGCGCGCAACGCGATGCCTTGCGTATCGCCGGTCGGCCGATGGAACGTGTTTTCTTCCACGTTCGCCGACCCGTCGTTCAACGCGCGATCGCTGCTGGTGCCCTCGAACTCGATCCATTCGCCTGTCGGACGTTTGACGCGATGATGTACGCGCCAGTTGCCGAATTCGAAATCGAAGTCGTGCGCGCCGGTAACCGCGCTCGTCTGCGGTTGCAGTTTGTGCTCATCCGCCCACGTGCCGGTGACCACGGCCGAGCCGATAGCGATCGAAGCAACGAATTTGATTTTGGTACTGCGCATGTTCATGGATGTCTCCCGCTGAGCGCAAGAAATGGCTTGCTGGGATTCAGACTGCGCGAATTCGTCGGATCGGAAAAGGTCCGCTTTTCGAGCGCGTGTGCGAGCCAATGATCGCAGGTGTCGAGCGGATAAGGATATTGATCGACGAGCGGGGCGTTCAACGACGAACAGCGCGTCAGATGGATCTGTCGATCCGTCTCAATCGCGATGACTTGATCTAGTCGATGTCGATGTTTTGGGTTCGAATATTGGTTCGGATTTCCGGGCAAAAAAAAGGTGCAGGCTTGCGCCTGCACCTATCATTTTCGATGTTCAATGCTTAGTTGTTGTTGTCGAAACCGTCCTTGAAGATGGTGTCGAGAACGACGACTTCGGCGCTGTTGCCGCCATCATTGTGATGGTGAAGCAACAACAACGTACCAGTTGACCCGTTCGCGGACGTTTTGGTGAAATCGTAATCGATCGACAGATTTGTACCTGCCAGATCGGGTACGAGCGTGACCGGGCTGAAGAACGCTCCGCCGCCCGTCACCAGTCCCGGATTCGCTCCGTTATAGGTGAACGTGTTCGGTATCGCAGCGTAGGCGCCGGGACTCGTGCACGTGCGATTTGCGTCGTTGAGCCTGACGCACAGCGGATTGAATCCGGGACATACGGCGACGGCATAGTTGAATGAAGCGCCGTTCGCGGCAATTCCCAAATCGCTCGCAAGGCCGCCGACGACGATCACATTGTTGTCGTGAAGAGCGGTGTCGACATCGCTGGCGACTTCCGTGTTCGCGAAATCCGAAACCAGCGTGACGGAGGACGGTTGTGTGAATACGGACGTGACGAATACATCCTGACCCGACGCTCCGACCGTATTGAACACCCGCTGTGCCTCGGTGCCGGTATTCGAGTTGAACAGGACTTTGTCGTACTTACCGTCCTTGTCCGTATCGATGCACACGTCGAATGCAACATCGGTCGGGCTACCCCACTTGCCGAATGTGGACAAACCGAACACGTACTCGTCGTTGGTGCTGTCGTAGTTGACACCGACGTACTGAAGGTTGGCGAAGCCCGGCAGCGTATCGTCCACGGCGCCGGTGTATTGCAACTCGAACGGCGACACCAGCGACATTTCGTCGGTCGTGTCGAAGTTGCCCGTACAGGTGCCGGGGCCGCGCGTTCCAGTACACACGTCCGTACCGGACAGCGCTACGTTCAGCGATCCGCTGGATGTCGTCGCCGAACCGGCGACGGTGCCGTGCATGTCGGAATGCGGGCGATGGATCATGTACACCGGCAGGCGCGCAAGTTCCGTCGTGTTCTTGAAAACCTTCAAGAGCGACGAGCTCTCGGCGATGTAGTCGCGCGGCAACGCCGAGAAGATCGTGTTGAACGGCGCAAACATGCCGGATACGGCGGGCATGGTCGGATCGAGCGAGCGCTTCATGAGATCGGCAGTCGCATCCATCCTGATCTGCACCGTGATCGAACCCGACGGCGGCAGTGCAATCGACGACGCGCCGACGATGGAGAACTCGACGCCAGGCGATGCGAGTACCGGATCGAGCGCCAACGTCAGCGTCTGCGGTGCAGCCGTGTGATTTTCGATACGCACGTTATGTGTCGCGCTTGTCGTGCCGACGACTTCGTTGTCGAACGTCACCGAGACGGCGCCGGCAACATCGGCATTGAACGCGATGACATCGTCTGTCGCCGCGAGCGCGGCATCGATACGTCCCGAACCGACGCGGCTTGCGCCGAAGGTAGCCAGCGTACCGGCTGGTCCGACGGAAATGTCATGCCCGGCGGTGTTCATCGCCAACGCCTTGAGTTCTTCGACCGATGCCGACGGATTGAGCTGGCGGATGAGCGCCATCAGTCCGGCGACGTGCGGGGCCGCCATTGAGGTGCCGCTCAATACCAACGGTGCTCCGTTGGCAATGTAACCGGAGGCATTGGGCGTCAAACACCCGGCGCCAGTGGTCGTGCACGTAATTCCGGTCTGGGTGGATACGATGTTCGAACCGGGCGCAGCCAGATCAGGCTTGAGAGAGACGGTGCCATTTCCGCCGAATGGACCGCGCGAGGTAAAGCTGCTGACCGTGTCGGCGCCATTGGTCAACGACACATTCAGTCCCGCCAGATTATTGCGCAGGGTGTCGCCATCGGCGAGATTGACCGATACGACCGGAATCGTCACCGCAACAACGGTGGGATCATCCGCCATGCCCGGTGCGACGGTCGGATTGCCGCTGGTGGAGACGTTCGCGATGATGACGGCGACAGCGCCGTTGATTTGCGCATTGTGCGCCTTCAACTTGAAGCCGCAGGTGCCGCGATCGATCAGGGCGATGTTGCCGTTCAGTGCCGCGGCATTCACGAAAGGCGTTTCGCAGCCATCGTTGACTGTGGCCGAAGAGACACCGTCGTTGATCCGCACGACATTCCCGGTCAGTCCACTGAGGGGAACGGACGTTCCGAATTGCGCGGTGCCCACATTGTAGTAGCCAGCAATGCTCGCCGGCGCATTGACCAGCAGCGGACCCATCTGGCCGGAATCCTGCGTGCTGGCAACGGCGATCGCGCTGTTGCCGCCGGCAGGGCTGCCATGAATGTAAAACGTATCGCCGGCATTGCCGGCCGAGGCCACAACGATCATGCCGGTTGAGGTGGCATTGTCCGCGGCAATCGCCGAGGCGTCGAAGGGCAAACCGTAATCCGATCCGAGCGACATATTGATGACGTCCAACCGATCGCTGAAGTCGGCGTCGCCGTTTGGATCCATGGCCCATTCGATGCCGTCGACCGTCAGGCCCGTGCTGCCACCGCATCCAAACACGCGGATGGCGTAAAGGTCGGCCTTGGGCGCCACACCGGGGGCGATGCGAAAACCGGTGTAGTTAGGTGTCGTATCCCATGGACCGGCGTATGCAGTGCCGTCCGTGTTGACCCCGTAACCCGCGGCAATACCGGCGACGTGCGAACCATGGCCGTTGCAGTCCATCGGATTGGCATCGGGAACAGGCGTGTTGCCGCCCGTGTAGGCATCGCCCGCGAGGTCGACACCGCCGGCGACTTTCGCCGTCGGGAATACCACGGAACTGTCGATGCCGGTGTTCGATGTCGTGTCAATGTTCTGGTAGGCCGCGAGCGAACCAGAGCCGCCGAAGTTGGGATGCACGAAATCGATGCCGGTATCGATGATGCCGACGCGAATATGTTCGCCCTTCGCTGCAAATGTGCCGAGCGGCGTACCTTCCCACAGCTCAGGCGCGTTGATCAACGAAATGTTGAAGCCAGTGGATGGATGCTCCAACGGCAAAAATTCCACCCGTTCGACGCCGGGCAAACGACGCAAAGCCGCCATGTCGGCTGGTGCTACGCGCAACGCGATGCCGTTGAGCACGCGCTGCACTCGGTAAAGTTCCTGATAGTCGATCCCACTGCGTTGAAGTGCAGTGAATGCTGAATTCTGTTGTTGAATCGCGGCGCTGACGGCCGTTTTCGCGGCGGAATTCGCCGCCGATTCGGCGATCGTTCCGCCACCGCCTTTTTTCAAGGCGCTCGCGTAGGCGACCGTTGCCGGCTGCTGTTTGAAAATGACGATGACGTTGGCTTTTCCGTCCGCCGCCACCAAACCGTCGACGTCGTTGGAAATTACGGCCTGAGTTCCTGTGCCGCGCAGATTTGATGGAGATGCTGCAATTGCAGATGCCGCGAGCAGAATGCTCACAGCAGCCGCAACGACTCCGTTGAATTTTTTAGCCATTCGATAACTCCCCGAAAAAGGCGAAACAAAAGTGCCGCGCCCAAGTAGCCGCAATCCTCTGCGCTTCATCGAAAGGAGTCAACGATTTTTAACGCGTTTTCACCATCCTGAACAAGGTGTTAGATAATGCGAAAGCGGCCTACTTCTTCAGTGCCTTCGCCGCATCGAGCATCTCTTTCACATGCTTGTCGGGACTCAGCTCCGAATAGACGGCAGCGATCGAGCCCGATGGGGAGATCAGGTACGACGTGCGATCCGACCAGCCGGGTCTCATCACCAGTTTCGAATCGTATTCGCCGGCGATTTTCGCGTCGGTATCCGCAGCGACGGGGAATTTACCGCCGCAATGTTCGGTTTCTTTCGAGAAGTCCGCGAGCTGATCAGTGTTGCCGGCGGTGACGCCGATGACGGTCGTGCCCTGTGCCTTGAACTGATCGATCGCTTCGGAAAACAGATGCGCTTCCACATTGCAGCCCGAGGTGTGCGGTGCGGGGAAGAAGTACACGACGACCGGACCCTTCTTCAGCGCGTCGGCGAGTTTGAAGGTGAACGGCTGGCCGGCGAGATAGGCCGGCGCGCTGAAGAAGGGCGCTTTGTCGCCGACTTTCAACGCGGCAAACGATACCGATGCGAACGACAACGTGCCGATGGCGGCGACGACGGCGGATTTGAGTTTCATGGTGACTCCTGAATAAGCGGGAAAATAAGCGCGAAAGGACGGATGTAATCGGAAAGCCCACAGCCATTAAAACGGATGAGGGCTGCACAAACCGTGAAACGGGATCGGCTGTGCAAGCCCTCATCAGAACGGCTGGGGCGGAAAGTCCTTTCGCTTTCGTCGCCCGCATTTTTCTCCTGGATCGGAATCGGCTCCGATCAATGTGCCTTCGGCGCAAACTGCGCTTGCACGGCGGTGGCCAGTTGATCCGGCGGCAGCAATCCTTGCGCGAGCATGAAATCGTTCAGCGCTTTCAGATCGAATTTCTTGCCGGCGGCGATTTCGACATCCGTGCGCAATTCGAGCAGCCGCGTGTAGCCGTAGAAATACGCCGTCGCCTGGCCGGGCGCGCGGAACGTGAAACGATCCAGTTCCTCGCGCGCGAACGCTTCGGACAAACCGACGTCGTCGACGAGAATGTCGTGCGCGCGTTCGCGCGTGATCAGGCCGAGATTCAACATGGGATCGAGCATCGCGCGCGCGGCGCGGAGTAGGCGCAACTGCAGCGCGATCATTTGGCCGTCGGACGGTTCGTACGGGACCATCATGAATTCGGCGTACAACGCCCAGCCTTCGACGTTCACGCTATTGAACGCGAACAGTGAACGCGCCAGCGACACACCGTGTTCGACCATCGCGGAAAACTGCAATTCGTGACCGGGGCGACCTTCGTGCGCGGTGAGCGTCCACGCGCAGGCTTTGCAGGTGAAATCGTCGTACGCGTCACTGTTGCCATCGCCGGTCGGCGGATTGCCGAGCGGAAGAATGAAACTGCCGCGTTCGCCGTGATTGCCGATGAGCGGCGGTGGCTGCATGTGCGGCGCCGGCTGCGACGCACTTTCGGCTTCGGATGCCAGACGCATGATCATCGCGCGCTGCGGTAGGGTGACGATGTTTCGCTCACGGATGATCGTTTCGATCTTGCCGATGACGTCGTGGTAGTAAGGCTCGATCGAATCCTTATCGAGCTGCTGTTTCTTCAGGGCCTTCAGCACGTCGCGATAATCGGTCGCGGTGATGCCGGCGTTTTTGGCCACGGTCGGCGCGAGGATCTGCATCTGCGCGCGGGTTTCCATGAATTCCAGATTGGCTTTCTTCACCAAGTCTTGCGGGCTGATGTCCAGACCGACGTTCTTCAGGTTGTTCGCGTACAACTCGGCCGGCAAACGGAAGTCCGTTCGCGCGCGCGGCAACACGGTCGACTTCACCCACGCATCGTGCGCGTCGAGCTGTTTCTTGAGTTCGTCGAGGGACGCATCGGCGCCGTCAATTTTGTACTTTGTATACAATTTACGCACGCCGTCGACATAGCGCGCGGAATTGGAGAGGTGCTGTTCGACCTCGGCCTTGAATGGCCCGAGCAGTTTCGTATCTTTGGCTTTCGCATCGAACAACGCTTCGGCCTGTTTGGTCAGAGGCGTGCATCCGGATGCCGCGCCGACGTAACACTGCAGGCGCTTCAGCGCCATCGCTCGGCGTTCCGGCACAACCTGATCCTGCAGCAGCGCGAATTCGCCCTGAAAAATTGTCTGGCCGATATCGTCGTACGGCAACAGATATTTTTCGTCGAGCGTGCTCGATTCGATGCGTCGATCCGCAGCTTTGATGAGGATCTGCAAATCCTGACGCACGTCGGGATCCTTCTCCGCCGCCAATTGTTTCTGGAGTGTCGCGCGTCCCGCTTCGATGGCGGCGCGCTGGCGCTCACTGACGCCGGACTTCATGTCGACGACTTTGTCGTCGTAGCCCGGAATTCCGATGCTCGACGCAAACTCAGGATTGAACTCCGCCATCGATTTCAAAAGCGGTTGCGCGTACGCATTGCTCTTTTCAACCCAGGCGGGCGCAGCGGCAGGCGGCGCGGAATCGGCTGCCGATACGGCGGCCGAAATCGCGAGAGAAAGCAGGGCGAACGTTCCGACGACGCGAGTGGGCATGCTCATTCCTCCAGTGAAAGAACCGGGAATATAGCCAGTACGAGCGGTGAATGGCGAGTGTAGAAAGTTGGGGTGCGGTCGCGCTCGGCGAAAGTCGCTACAGACAGATTTCGATAGCGTTCGGTCTGGCTTCACGTCCTTCGAAACCATTTCCGAAAATGAAATCCGGTCGAGCCTCGAATGCGCCGATGTCCATCGATACACTGACGACGCGCTGGTACGGCGGCCCGCGTTGATCCCACAAGTGTGTTTCGGAACCTTGCGATCCGGCACTCGCGGCCGGACTGCATTCATCGATCGCGTGGGTTTTCGTCGGTCCGCCGTTGTTCTGAAGCGGGCCGAGCAGGGGATCGAGCGTCGTCGTGAACGCGGGCACGGCCAGCGACGACGCCATGATCAGGTCGTTCGATCCGCTCAGCGCCGAACCCGGCGCACCGGCGATGTCGGCATTGGTCAATCCGTCGTCGACCGTATTGCGCGCCACGATGCTTCCGATCAGTGCGGTCGTGCCGGAAATCATGTAGATGCCGGCGCCGCCCGGAAACGTGGCCGTGTTGAAGGCGATGGTGGATGCGACGATCTGTCCGTTACTTTTGAGGAATAGTCCGCCGGCGACATCACCGGCCTTGTTGCCGGAAATCGTACTTTGATCGACGGTGAAAAATCCGACCGAGTAAATGCCCGCACCGCTGTAAGCGCGGTTGCCGGATATCGTCGATTCCTGCGCGCTTCCGCCGTTCGCGTAGACGCCGCCGCCGCGACAGGTTTGTCCGTACGCGCAGTTGTTCATGTTGTCGGCGACGGACGAATAGTGCAGCGATACTAGCGAGCCCGCGATACCGCCGCCGTCGCTGGATGCGTGTGACGCCTGCAGACGATTTCCGCTGACGCTGCTGAAATACAGTAAGGCATTGCCGTGCGCATAAATACCACCGCCGCGGACAGGTGTGTTCGCCGATGCGTTGAATGTGCAAGAAGAAAACGTACTCGAGTGCGCGATCAATTCGCCCTGCGTGAGCAGACAGCCACCGCCTTGCGCGCCGCCGGCTAAACCGCGCGTCAATGTCACGTTGTCGAGATAAAGCGTGCCTACACCAGTATGCTCGAGAACACGACTGTGGTTCGCCGCATCGATCGTGATTCCTGCCGCGGGGCCGACGATGTGCAGATAGCTCGCGGCCACCGGCGAGGCGAGTTCGCCGGTCGTCAGTGTGATCGGGCTGCATTGAAGATGCGACAGATCGATCGTTTCGTTGTCGACCGCGTTCGTGATCGCGTCACGTAAACTGCCCGCTCCGGCATCGGCGCAGGTGGTGATGGTCTCGGTGACGTCGGTCCGGCGCGCGACGTCCAGCGGATCGGCGCAAACGATGAGCGGAACGGCGAGCGCGATGCTCGCCGCCAACGGTCGCAGGATGTTGCGCTTGGCTGATACGGAAAGTGGCTTCATCGCGCGTCGTTGTCCGTCACTTAAATCGTGCAAATCTGATCGATGCGTTTCTCTGCCGATACGTCCTCGAATCCGTCCTTGAAAATGACGTCGGTGAAATATTCCGTTGAACCGATGTCGATGGCCGTACCGCTGACGCGATTGTGCGGCGGTCCGCGCTGATCCCAAGTGAAGGTGAAATTACCCTGCGATCCCCTTCCGATCGCCGGACTGCAATCGCCGACCAGATGCGTCTTCGTCACGCCGCCGTTGTCTTGCAGCGGGCCGAGCTTGGGATCTGCGGCGCTGGTTCTGATCGGGACAGGGCGCGTCGACGCGCCGATGAGGTTGTCCGATCCGGTGATCGTGGACATGGACGTGCCACCGACATCCGATGGATAGAGGCCGTCCTGCGAGGTGTTGCCGTTCACGATCGTGCCCGTGATGTTCGAAGCCTGACTCGTGAACAGATAAACGCCCGCGCCGATCTGGAATCCGGCTCTGTTTCCGGTGACGGTCGACGACGTGATGTTCAGCGCGCCGGAAGTAAACACACCGCCGGCGGCACCCGTCGCGACGTTGGTCGAAATCGTACTTTGCGTGATCGCGCCGCCGTTCATGACGAAAATGCCCGCGCCGCTTTCGGCGGTGTTGTTCGATATTGTGGAATTGGAGCTGTTGATGGTGGATGAGTAGATGCCGCCACCCTTGCAGAGTTGGCCGTACGAACAGATGTTGTGGTTGTTGTCGACGGTCGAGTAGATCAGCGTGGTGTTGGACTGCGCGAAGATGCCACCGGCTCCACTCAGCGCGCTGGAACCTTTCACCGAGTTGCCGCTCACGTTGCTGAAAAACAGACTGACTGTCCCGAGCGCGGACACCGCTCCGCCGCGTGCCGGCGTGTGCGATGACGCCTGAAACGAACAGTTCGAAATCGTCACGAACTGCGTGAAGAACGAACCCAATGTATACACGCAGCCGCCGCCGGTGCCGCTCGAGCTGGAAGCCGCGCCGTTTTTGATCACGAGATTGTTGGCGAAAAGTACGCCAGTGCCGCGATGATGAAAGATGCGACTGTTGCCCGCCGCGTCGATCGTGACCGGCGCGAGCTGCGATGCCGATACCGTGATCGTGTTCGCGGCGCTCGGCGACAGGAGTTCGCCGGTGGTGAGCGTGATCGCGCTGCATTGGAGCTGCGACAAATCGATCGTTTCGCCGTCGACCGCCGCGGTGAACGCGGCGCGCAAGCTGCCGGTACCGGCATCGGCGCACGTCGTGACCTGCACAGTGGGTCCGGCGCTCGTCACGGGCGGTTCGGCGCCGATCAGACTCGTTGCGGGCAGGAGCAGGGCGAGAGCTGCCGCGAGCGGTCGCGGAGCACAGGGCAACGTTCGGTGTGTCATGAGTATTCCAACAAGGCCGCGTATCCGGCACGTCGAGAAACGCCGAAACTCCGGAAACTGCGCCAAACGAATCTCAATCAGCCGATCAGCGCCTCCAGCCGATCGATCAGATCGCGCTGCGCCGGATTGATTTTCGCGCGCGCCTCGGCCGGGCTCATCCATTCGACTCGGTCGATTTCCGGAAACGATTGCATGCGTCCGCTTCGCGGCGGCCATTCCATGTCGAACGAATTGCTGCGAAAGTCGGCGATCAATTGATCACCTTCCATCGCGAAGGCGATCACGCGTTTGCCGCCTCTCTGCACGATATCGCCCAGTGGTTCGAGCGAACCTGCCGGATCGATGCCCACCTCTTCGACGAACTCTCGCCGCGCGCACGTTGCGGCATCTTCGCCATCTTCGAGTTCGCCTTTCGGGATCGTCCACGAACCGGCATCGCGGTTTTTCCAGAATGGACCGCCGGGATGCACGAGCAGCACGTCGATCGTGCTGCCGCGTCGTCGGTACAGCAAAATGCCGGCGCTGATTTTCGCCATTGCATTCGGACGTCGGATCAGAGCTGGCGATCTTCTGCTCTGAATTTTCCGTCCGCGATCACGGCACTCGCGCCGGCCTTGTTTTTCATATGAAAGCGAAAAGTGCCGTCCATGGTTTTTCCTTTGACCGCCGTTATTTCCAGCGCATTGTCGGCATTCTGTTTGTCGAGAGAATATTCGCCGGCCGATTTGTCGCTGCCTTTCGTCAAGGTCGCTTCGCAGGTTCCGTCGGACATGTCGGCTCGCGATAATTTGACCGGCTGCATCTCCACTTTGCACATGATCGAGATGCGATCGATCGGCGTCTTCGGCGGCGGATACGCCGACGCGCCTTGCGTGGCGGCGGACAGCGAGAAGGAACTCTTGAGCGGCACCAGAAGAATGCTGTCGTCGTCGCTGATGAATTTCGCGCCGTCGATCGTCGCGGTGAACGATTGCGTTTCCGCTGCCGTCGATGTCGACGCGATGGCGACGAAACTAAGGGCGATGATCCAGGGGTTGAGGCGCATTGCATTCTCCGCAGTGAGTCGAGTGTCGTACCACCGAGAGTAGAGCACGGCGTGGGCCGGCGAAAGCATTGCATTCGTCGCGTATGGCGGCTTCGCGCGAATTGCGCTTATGATGAGGTCGACATGACAGGAACGGGGGTTCGAGTCGGGTCGCAGGAGGCGGGCGTTTCCGCCGATCCTGGGGTCCGCTTTTGCACATGATGCGTCGTCGCGAGAAAGTCCTGACCGGTGCCGTGATCGCGGCATTGCTCGGCGTGACCGTGCTTTTCAGCGTCATCGTGTGGCTGTTCTGGCGCGAATCGATGGCGTCGGAAGAAGCCTACGAAGGCGGCCTCGCCGCCATGCTCGGGCAGCGTACCGATCATATTTTCGGCGATATCCGCGACATGCTCGCAGGCTTCGACAAACTCGACAGCGAACGCTGCTCGGAAGCACATCTGAATGTGCTGCGCGAAGCGGCTGTATCGCGTCCATATGTGCGAGGCGTCGGTTATTGGCAGGCCAATGAACGCGTCTGCGGCGTCGGATTTCTGCCGAAGGAAGGACTCAAGCCGTCGCACGCCGATCGCATTTACGACAACGGCGTGATCGCGTGGTGGCCGAGTGCGGAAACCGAAGTCGGTGGCGTGCAGCTGTTCCTGATGCGCTACGGCGGTCACGATGTCGCCATCGATCCGCGCCAACTCCTCGAACTGGATGCATCGCCGCAACGTCAGGCCGCGTTGTGGGTCGAAAAACTGCGCATGGCGTCGGTCCCGCGCGATGCGAAATTTCCCGACCTCGATGCGATTCCGATCGGTGTCAGCGTCGATCGCGCCGACGGCGTGGTGCTCTCGCATTTCGCGCGCAACCAGGTTCTGCCGATCGATGTCGTGGCCAGCGAGCCGATCGGCAATTTCTGGAAACGTCACGGTGCTCTGCTCGCCATCGGTATCGTGCTGGGCGTCATGACGGTGATCGGCTGGGTGGATGTGGTTGCGCGGCTGTCGCGTCGGCAACTCGATCCGGCCGTAGACCTCAAGCGCGCCATCGCCGCGTGCGAGATCGCGGTGTTCTATCAGCCCGTGATGGATTTACGCACCATGAAATGCGTCGGTGCTGAAGCGCTGGCGCGCTGGAAAAATACGGCGGGAAACTGGATCAGTCCGAACGTGTTTATTCCGCTCGCCGAAAAAGCCGGACTGATCCAGGACCTCACCTTGTGTGTCATGCAGGTTCTGGTGAATGATCTGAAGCGCATTTACAAGAACGCGCCGACGAGCATCAATCTGAATCTGTCGCCGGACGATTTGCAGAACGATCGTATCGGTCGCGAACTGCAGAAGGCGCTCGGCGAAGCAGGGCTCCCGCCGCATTCGGTGAAACTGGAAATCACCGAACGCGCGCTGGTCAACGCCGATTCGGCACGCAAGATGATCGGCGAATTGCGCCAGCGCGGACATCAGGTTGCCGTGGACGATTTCGGCACGGGTTATTCGAGCTTGTCGTATCTGCAATCGTTCGAACTGGATGTGCTGAAGATCGACAAATCGTTCGTCGATGCGATCGGCACTGAAGCGGCCACCAGCCAGGTGATCGTGCATGTGATCGAGATGGCCCGATCGCTCGGGCTGGCTATCGTTGCCGAAGGCGTGGAGACTGAGCAGCAGGCACAGTGGCTGACCGAACACGGCGTGCAATTTGCGCAAGGTTATCTTTTTGCCAAACCATTACCTGTCGGAGATTTTCTTGTATTCCTCCTGGCTCGACGCGACAAAGCGCCATCCGATGCGAATTAGCCTGCTTTATCGACTCGGCATCGCGAGCATCGTGCTCGTTCTCGGCGCGTGCGCGCAACAGCCCACGCGAACGACGCCCGCGAAAAATACGCCGCCCGCGACTACCCCGACGCCTGAACCGCCGACCGCATCGGTGCCGAAGCCGAAACCGAAAACCAAACCCGTCTCGCCCACGCCCACGACAAAACCCGATGCGCCGAAAGAACCCGACGTCAACGAAGCCGAGGTCGTGCGCGCCGAAGGTATCGACAAGGCGCAAGTCGGCTACTACTTCGATACGTTGCAAGGTCGCTTGCGCCAAACCGGCGATCCGAACATCGTGGTGAGCCGAAACGAAAGCCACATCACTGTCGATATCACCGATCGCGTGCGATTCGCGAGCGACGGCTCCGTCGATTGCGTGGCATTGGCGCCGATCAGCAAAGCACTCGTCGAATACCGGATGACGCGCATCACCGTCGACGTCTCGGCCGTCGGCGAATCCGGCGGCTTGAGTGCAAAAAGCGGTGCCACGGCGCTGGCCCATTGTTTCGTCGCCTCGGGCGTGGCCAGCAAGCGCGTTTCGACCAAGAGCGCGACGGCGGCTCCACGCGCGGCGCTCTATCTGCACATCGATCCGATCGTGAAGACACCTTAATCCGGGTTGCCGGCCAGCGCGCGCGTCCCCATATCGTCGGCACACATTCTGGATTGCCGATGATTCCGTTATCCGTTCTCGATCTGGCGCCTGTCACCGAAGGCAGCGACGCGCGGCAGACGTTCGCCAACACGCTGGACCTTGCGCGTGCCGCCGAACGTCTCGGCTATCGGCGTTACTGGCTGGCCGAGCATCACAACATGCCGGGTATCGCTAGCGCCGCGACGGCTGTGTTGCTCGGTCACGTCGCCGGAGGAACCTCCACGATTCGCGTCGGTTCCGGCGGCGTGATGTTGCCTAATCACGCGCCGCTGCAAGTCGCCGAACAATTCGGAACGCTGGCCAGCCTGTATCCGGATCGTATCGATTTGGGTCTGGGCCGCGCGCCGGGAACCGATCAAGCCGCCGCGCGTGCGTTGCGCCGCTACTACGAAAACGCCGACGAATTTCCCGCCGATGTCGTGGAGTTGATGAAATATTTCGACCCGGTTCAACCGGGCCAGACCGTACGCGCCGTGCCCGGCGCCGGTATCCATGTGGAAATGTGGATTTTGGGATCGAGCCTGTTCGGCGCTCAGCTCGCAGCGATGCTCGGCTTGCCGTACGCGTTCGCATCGCATTTCGCGCCGGATGCACTGGAGCAGGCTATTGCACTGTATCGGCGCACGTTTCGTCCATCCGCACGCCTGGCGAATCCGCACGTGATGCTCGCGCTGAATGTCGTCGCCGCCGATTCCGACGACGAAGCGCGCCGCCTGTTCACCACGCAGCAACAGGCCTTCATCAATTTGCGTCGCGGCAAACCCGGCCTGGTTCCGCCGCCGCTCGCGTCGGGCGAGGCGATCACGTCGTACTGCTCACCGGACGAGAAAGCGAACGTGGATCGCGCGCTCGGCTGCGCTGTGATCGGTGCGCCGCAGACGGTCCGGAGCGGCATCGATGCATTCATCGCGCTGCATCGTCCGGACGAACTGATCATTACCGCCAACGTGTTCGATCACGCCAAACGCGTGCGATCGTTCGAACTCGCGATGCAGGCGATGCGCTGAATCAGTTTTTGGCCGCGAACAGTTTGTTGCACAGCGCACCGAGCTTCTTCGCGTTGTCGGCGTCGTTCGTCGAGATCAAAACTTTGTCTCCGGCGACTCCATTCTTGTGAATCAGACTCGCTTCGCAAACCCAGTCGCCTTTGCGTGCAACGATGGCGAGTTCCTTGGCGTTCGGCACGTTGGAGTCGGTTGTCGGTTCACTAATCGCCTCGTCACCCACGCCGGGTAGCGGCGCCGCTTTAGTTGCGAATTGCACCAGCGACGCATATCTCGGTCGGTCCGCCTTCTTGATCGATATGTCGATGAACGCGCTGAAACCCGAACCCGACCCCAGCTCGCAGCCTTCGCCGGCGCGCGAGGCGGTCATGGAAAAGTGATTGATCGAAACCGGTACGTTGATCAGATCGGCGGCATCCTTTACCGATAACTCGTTGTCGCACGGCGTGGGCGGGCCGGCGTATCGGTCGCCGAGTGGATTGGCGGCGGCGGTGGCTTTCGCGGCATCGTCCGCTGACGACGACTGCGAACACGCGGTTATTGTGCAGGTCGCGATGACCAAACACAGCGTCGCTACGCAACGACGAACCAGCTTCAATCGGTTTTGCATGTGAATTCTCTCGACGGCTTGATCCGTGTTACGACATTCGGCTACAGGTACTGACATCGGCACGGCAGTGTGGCGCTTTGCACATCCCGGAAACCGAAGACGTGCGGAATACACGGCCAGATCGAACGCACGCGCACCGATGGGCGCGAGCCGCGAGGCACGACACTTGCTATCTCGTTGCGTCTACGGAAAACACTGAACAGGAAGTTCGATTTGATGAATGCCATTCGACACCCTTTTCGCGCGGAGCCTGCGTTGCCGCGCGATTCGATCGCGTCCGCGATTGCACCCGTTGCACGCCATCTGCGACTCCATGATTACTCGTTCGCCGCCGTCACGCCGGAGACACATCGGCGCGTGATCGCCAATAACGCCGAATGCAAGGACGTACTGCGCGACGTGTTCGGATGGAATCGTTCGTTTGCTCGCGACGACATCGCACCACCGGTATTCGACGCGCTCGAATCAGCCGCCGCATTGCAGCGCGTGGATCATTCGCATTCGCTATGGCGCAGCCGAATCCGGTTTGCGACGCTGGGCAAGGAAATTTTCGCGCATTCCGCGTTCCCGACCGATGCATCCGATAGCGTGTTCTTCGGGCCGGATACGTATCGGTTCGCCGCGCTGATCCAGCGTGCCATCGCCGCGCGAAGTAAACCTGTTGATAGAATCGTCGACATCGGATGCGGCAGCGGAGCCGGTGCGATCGTCGCGGCGAAGGCCGCGAAAGGCGACACGCACATCGTTCTCGCCGACATCAATCCCGTGGCGCTCGACTTCGCAGCGGCGAATGCAGAGTCCAGTGGTATCGATTGGTTCGAGTGCGTGGAAAGCGATGTCTTCTCGTCGATCGCCGGCGCGTTCGATCTGGTCGTGAGCAATCCGCCGTATCTGTGCGATCCAAAGGAGCGGCTTTATCGCCATGGCGGCAATGCGCATGGCGCAGAACTTTCGTTGCGCATCTTGCGCGAATCGTTGCCGCGCTTGCGGCCGAACGGGCAACTCGTGCTCTACACCGGCACGGCCATCGTCGATGGCGTCGATACATTTTTTCGCGGCGCGATCCCGCATCTGAAATCGAAACAGTTGCGCCACGATTATGTCGAGATCGATCCGGATGTTTTCGGCGAAGAACTGGACCGACGTCAATACGCCCACGTCGAGCGCATCGCCGCGGTGGGCTTGGTTGTTACACGAATCGAATAAGGAAAGGATTTCCAAGATGAACGCGCAATTGATCCACGCCGTCGATTATTCGACGCAACAACAACATGCTTTTCATGCCCGACTCACCGCATTCAATGCGCGTCGCTTCAGGCCTGCATTGCCCGCACCGGGTTGGGAACGGCAACTCGGGCGCGATCTGCAGATGCAGGTGGAAGAGGGTGACTATCTCGAATCCGAACGCTTGGCAGTTCAACCGTGGCTGGGCGATTTGCCGTCCGACGCCGACAGCTTCATGCGCTGGTTCGAGAATCTACGCGGCTCGGGACCGGGCCAGAGCGACCCATTATTTCCCTGGCTCGCGAATACGGCCGACATGACATCTATGCGCTGGTTTCTCGGTCAGGAAGTCGCGGGCGAAGCGGGCTTCGACGATCTCGTCGCGCTGACCCAAGTGCGTTTTCCGACGACGCCGAAAATGGAAATGGCGCGCAACTACTGGGACGAAATGGGACGCGGCCATGAACACGGCATGCACGGCGGAATGCTCACCAACACGGCGCGCGAGTTCGATCTGGCAACGACCGTCGAGGAGACGGTTTGGGAGGCGCTCGCGCTCGCCAACGTCATGGCGGGATTGGCGGCGAACCGCCGCTACGCCTATCACTCCGTCGGCGCGCTGGGCGCGATCGAAATGACGGCGCCGGGCCGCGTGTCGCTGGTCAACGAGGGTCTGAAACGTCTCGGCGTTTCGGCCAGGGGTCGCCAGTACTTTCAGTTGCATGCGGGTTTGGACGTTCGTCATTCCGAAGCGTGGAATCGCGAAGTGATTTTTCCGCTGGTCAGCGCCGATATGAGCTGCGCATCCGCGATCGCCGAAGGCGCGCTGATGCGGTTGCGTTGCGGCGAACGATGCTTCCAGCGCTATCGTGCCGAATTCGGTTTTTAGTCGCCGATCAGAGTTTTCAGATCCGCATCTTCGTCGAGCCATCCCCGCTCGTGCAATGAAGCTAGATCCTGGCGAATGAGTTTCTCGCCGATATCGTTGCGATAGCGGCCATTGGCGACGACGACGTTTTCGATTTTCGCGTAGGCCTCGCGCTGAGCAGCGCGTATCGATGCACCGCTGCCGGTAACCACTGTCACGTAGCCTAGCGAGCCGCTGGTGACGAGTTGATGGTCGATGCATTCGACTTCACCCAGATGCAGCGCGTCGTCTTCGGCTGTCATTCCGCCGCCGAAGAAAATAGGCGCGCCGCGCGACAGTTCGGCATAACCGTACTCATAAGGAAATGGCGGCACGGTGAGCACGACGCCGACCGCAAATCCGTCGCGCGTGGCGATGGTCCGACTTCCGCCGACGGCCATCTTGCGCAGGATCGTGTCCCACCGTTCCGCGTGCAAGGCATCGCAAATCGCAAAACCGGGATAGCCGAATCGGCACGTGAATTCCAGCGGCCAGACGCCTTCGGCGTTGACGATCGTGTTGATATTGAGATATCCGCGATGACGGGCCGCGCGCAATTTTTCGGCCAGAAGGCCCAGCGTTTTTCCGAACAGTTTTTCGGAATGCCGATAGCTGACCACGGTGCCCATCTCGCCGGTGAGTTCACCGAGATCGCCCGGGAAGAATCGTTTGTGTTCCCAGTCGATGCACGCGGGCTGGAGAAATTTTTCGCCATCGAAATAAGCGCCGATGCCGACTTCGACGCCGGTAATGTGATCCATCAGCACGAAGGGCGGCTCGTCGCGATTCGCGTAGCGTGTCGATTCCATTTTCAGCACGGCGACGAGATCGGCGCCGTCCGTCATCACGCCGACGTAATTGCGCGTGGAGGCGGCGGAAGCATCGCTCAGCTTATAGACGTATCGGCCTGGATGGCGCGCGATGAATTCGATCGCGTGCGTAAAATTACGAAATTCATGCGTCGGCGCCGTCTGCATGCCGACCTCGCGCATGACCTGTTGACCGAACGCGCGATCGAGTTCGAGCCGATCCGACAAGGCACTGCCGCCGACGACGTTGAAGCCATCGGTGCGCAATGCATCAGCTTCCGCACCGAGCGTTGCGGTTTCGACGACGACGATTCCATCGCCGGCGCGAAGCCAGTCCAGTTCCGCGCGCCAGTCGTCGCAGCGTTGCACCATGCCACCGAAAATCGAATGCGCTTCCTGCTCACGAATACATACTTTCACTTCGTGACCGGCGCGCTGCAAACGCCAGTACATATCGCCGAGGCTGTTGTAATCGCCGACGCCGAGAAATCTCATCGGTCCGCGCCGTTTGTTGCGCGCGTCAAAACATCGGGTTTCATTTCACTTCGATCCATGAAGAAATTCGTGTCGACCATCACATCGTCAACACCATTCCCGCGAATGCGAGCGTCATCACTAGCGTGGCGAGCCAGCCTACCGTGCGCAGTAGTGGTGACGCGCGAAAACGCCCCATCGCCGATTTGTTCGAGGCGATCAGCATGATGATCACCATCAGCGGAATGGCGATCACGCCGTTCAGAACGGCGCTCCAGTAAAGCGCCTTCATTGGATTGATCGATACCGCGTTGAAAAGTATACCGAGCACCGTTCCCAGCGCGACGATCCCGTAAAAACCGCTGGCCTGAAAGAATTGCTTGTCCAAACCTTTCGGCCAATTGAATGTTTCGGCCACGGCGTAGGCGGCCGATCCAGACAACGTCGGAATCGCGAGCATGCCGGTGCCGATGATGCCGAACGCGAACAGCAACGATGAAAATTTGCCGGCAATCGGTTCGAGTGCTTTGGCGGCTTCGGCCGCGGAATTGATATCGGTCAATCCTTTGCTATGCAAAACGGCGCCGGCAGTGAGCATGATGAAAAACGCAACGACATTCGACAAGGCCATGCCGATCAGCGTGTCCAGCTTCACGCGGCGCAGTTGCACGTGCGCCTGCGACGGGGCGCGCTTGAGCGGTTTTTCGCCCTGGGCCGCAATCTGCGCCTCGACCTCGTGCGAAGCCTGCCAGAAAAATAAATATGGACTGATGGTCGTGCCGAAAATCGCCACGATGGCAGTCAGGTAATCGCGAGACCACACGATGTGGGGAATGACCAGCGATTTGACGACATCGGACCACGGGATATCGACGAAGAACAAAACGCCGACGTAAGCGAACAGCGAGAGCGTCAGGTATTTCAACAGGCGTGCGTAGGCGTGGAACGAAAGTGCGACAAGCAATACCAACGCGAGCAGGGCGATGACAATCATCCACACGAACGCTTTGCCGCCGACCAGCAACGTCATCGCTTCGCCCATCGCGCCGATGTCGGCACCGAGGTTGATGGTATTGGCGATAAACAACAGCGCCACGATGCCGTACAGGATCGCGGCGGGATAGCGATTGCGAATATTCGCGGCGAGACCCTCGCCGGTGACGCGGCCGATCAGCGCACTGACGTATTGCATCGCCACCATCAGCGGGTAGGTCAGCCACAACGTCCACAGCGTCGAAAAACCGAAGCGCGCGCCGGTCTGCGAATAGGTGGCGATGCCGCTCGGATCGTCATCCGCCGCGCCGGTTATCAAGCCCGGACCTAGACATTGCCAGACGGATGGGTTGCTTAGCCGCGCGCCGATGCGCTGCGAAAGCCGGGCGTGCCTATGATGATGATTCTTTTGCTTCGGCGGCATAGACGGACGCTACGCGGAAAAACTCGAGCGCGATGTTAGCATCGTCGCGATTGAATTCTCCGTCGTAGCGTCCATCGATTTTGAAGCTCAATGCATCTTCTGTTTCTGGCACGCGGTGTATTCGTTTTGCGTAACCTTGCCGTCGCCGTCCTTGTCGCACGCCTTGAAGTTTTGCGCGAGCCAGCTGTTCGGCTGCGCATCTTCCTTGGTCAAAAATCCCTTGTCGTGGCCCTTGGCCATGGTCCAGTCTTCTGGCGCCGATCCCTGCATAGTCAGCGGATCCTGTTTGGCCGGATCGCTTGGATTGTTCGCACTGCCGGATTGAGCGAAGGCCGCCGTCGCGCCGAACGACAACATGAGTGCAATAAGCAATTTGGTTTTCATCGAAGTCTCCTACTCGAAAGCGAGTGCATACGTTTAGCATCGTTCGTGCCGACGTTGTGCTTGCCTGCAGGCGCAGCCTGCGCGAGCCAATGAAACTGCATCGTGAAAGTTGCAAATTTTCGTAGAAATGGTCCATGCGTTTTGCACCACAATCGAATGCGATAGCGGATATATTCTTTCAATCCGAACGCGCAATCCGATACGCGCGATAAACTCGGTGCGATGACGAAAAGATCTTCATCCGAACCCGCCGCGAAAACCAGCGCCGACATTCGGCTCGACGTGTGGTTGTGGGCCACGCGATTCTTCAAGACGCGCGCGCTGGCCAAAAAAGCGATCGAGGGCGGTCACATCGATATCGATGGTAAAGCGGCACGTCCGTCGTCGGCCGTGCGCGTCGCCGACCGCATGTCTATACGGCGGGGCGACGAACGCTTTGAAATCGACGTCACGGGATTGATGTCGCGTCGCGGTGCGCCTGCCGTCGCGCGGGCGAATTATCGTGAAACCGAAGCCAGTCTCGCGGCGCGGCTGGCTGCCGCCGAACAGCGCAAGATGCAGCGCGACGGATATCAAAAACCGCCGACGAAACCCGACAAGCGCGCCCGACGGCTCATCAAGGCGCTCGGCGACATCGACATGATTTGATGGATGTCGACTCGCCGCAAAAGAACAAAGCCAACGTCGATGCCATAATCGCGCAGTGACCGCACGTATCGACACTCGGATCGAATTTCGTGGCACCCAAGGCGACGGCCCGGCGATGGTGTACGTACTGCCGCATCGCGCCGAAGAATTTCTGAAGCTCGGTTTTTCGCGCGATCCTCTGCAACGAATGCAAAACCTGCATGCGCGCTATTACGAATTTTTCGATATCGAACGGGCGCTGTTGATCGAAACACCGAGAGTTCGCGAAGCACGGACGATCGAAACACGACTGAAGCGCATGCTGCGCGATCATCGCGCGCCGATGCCGCTCGACATACGACGTGAAGCGGGCGGCGAAACCGAATGGTATCGCCGCGCGTACGAACCGCTTTTGGCTGCGGGTGAGAGTTACGAATCCGAAGGGTACGTCATCTATCTCGGCGCGACGGGATGGGTGAAAAATCGCCTGCGTCAAAACAGTCAACTGTTATACGAATGGACTTCGCATCAATTCCGCGCGTTGCACATGTGCACGTCGCAGCAAGACCGCGAGCACATCGAGCGCACATTGAAAAATGCACTCGACGCGTATCGCCATTTTTCTATCGATGTGGATGACGCCGTTCCGCCGGACGTAGCGGACTGGTATCGATCCCACGCGTAAGAGTTAGCCCAACCGCTATCTAAATCGCAAGATTTTGGAAACCATACCCAGCGCCATCACACCCACAGCAAAACTGATTTCTGGGTAGCGACGCGCGCGTTGGCCGAGCCGTGAGTTGGCCAGTTCGACGGCCATCTTGCCTACGTCGGCGATGAGTTCCATCGCGTTCGGCCCGATGACCGCCATGTGCTCGCTCCAGATCGCGCGCGCGTCGATCAAATCGTCCATCAAGGACGAATTAACCGCCGCGCTGCGCTTGATGCCGGTGCGCGTTGCCATATCAGGCCGAGCGCTTCGTGTGTACGGCTTCATCGTTGGCGGCGTTGCCGACCGGGCCGGTCACATCTTCGGCTTCGAGACGACGCTGCCGGCGCTTGCGATAGGTGCGAATCACAAGATAACCCGCCGCTGCTACTGCGGCAGCGACGATGTACGGATTTTCCTTGGCCCACGTCGTCGTCTGGCGCGAATAGCGTTGCGTTTCGCGACGCACGTTGACGTCGAGATCCTGGGCTTGTTCACCGGCCGCGCGAACGGCCTGCAATGCGCGATTCCAAGTGCCGGACAATGCGTCGAGTGCATGTCGATACGTCAGCGCGGCTTGATCGGCCGCATCGCTGGAGCGATTGCGGACCATATCGCTGCGTTCATACCACGCGCGAGTAGCGCGATCGCTGCTCTTCTGCGCGTTTTTCAGCGATTGCTTCATGCCTTTATTGAGCGCGGAACCGGCTTCGCCGATCCCCGACGAAAGCTCTTCGCGCGCTTGTTGCAGGGCTTCAGACATCGCGTCGCTGGCGGACGACAACGGCGCGAGAATATCTTTCATCTTGGTCAGGCTCATAACGAGTTCCTCGGTGGTTAAACGGTAGACATCGAAACTACGCAACCTCTATGCCATTCGCAGAGGTTCGTCATGCTGGGCTCCGTGCAATGCGCGAAGGGTCGAGCGGTGCAAGGCGCAAGGTGCTCGATCGAATATCGGGACAATTGCATCGTAAGGCTCGACCATCGGTGAATCGCCGGAAGGATTCGCCTCGGCGATAATCGACTCGACCTGCCGTTCGGAATCGCCATGCTCGTCTACACATTGCTGTTCGTCGTCGCGCTATGGGCCGGAATACAAAACGCACTGGCCGGCGGCGGTACTTTCATCACGTTCCCGGTTTTGTTGCTGAGTGGACTGGATGCGCGGGCCGCCAACATCACGTCGACCGTGGCGCTGTTCCCCGGTCAAATAACCACAGCGCTGGCCGGTCGCTCGCAGGTCACCGGCAACGCGCATCTTTCGGTGCGAGAGTTGATCGTGCTCAGCCTGATCGGCGGCGTCGTCGGTGCGGTGTTGCTTCTGCTGACTCCGAGCCACTTCTTCGAGCGGCTCGTTCCGTTTCTGGTATTGGTCGCCACCGCGATTTTTGCGTGGGGCAGTTTCCGGCCCCGCAACGCAGACGCGCCGATCCATCTCGGCCGACCCGCGTTGATGGCGTCGCAATTCACCATCGCGATCTATGGCGGTTATTTCGGCGGCGGTATCGGCATTCTGATGTTGGCCGCACTGACGGCGGCGGGTTGGGAATTTCGATCCGCCGGTGCCACCAAGAACTTGCTAGCGGCGGTAATGAATTTCGCCGCCGTCGGCGTGTTTGCGTTCTCACGCGATGTGAATTGGTTCGATGTGCTGGTCCTAGCGATCGGCTCGATCATTGGCGGACAAATCGGCGCGTATCTTCTGGTGCGCATCAACGTGATGTTGTTGCGCATCTTCGTCGTCGTGATCGGGCTCGTGCTGACCGTAGGACTGTTCGTTCGGGCCTACGCATGACGCCACGGCGAATCGCAACCGGATTGAGCGCGTCGGATGTCATCGAGCCCGTGCGAAGGGGATGTTTTCGCACGGGCTCATGACACGCCGTCACCATCCTTGAACAGGCACCGGAATTATAGGTCGCAGCCATGCGCGGCGAAGGGGGAAAAACACCCAGTTTTCGAGACGCGCGTCACGCAACGGTAGTGCAGCGGACGAGATTCGGACACGACGCGTCCGCGCGGCGTACGTGCGGTAAGATTTGACGCGATGGTCGCCGCCGGCGCCCCGTTGGTCGCAGGACGCGAGGGGAAGATCAATGATTCGTGTCGTGCTGATCGACGATCACGCACTCGTGCGCACCGGGCTGCGCATGATTCTGCAACAGCACACCGACATGGACATCGTGGGCGAAGCCGACGACGGCGAACAAGGTTTGGCGCTGATCAAACGGTTGCAGCCGGATATCGCACTGGTGGATGTACACATGCCGGGATTTAGCGGTGTGGAACTTACCGAGCGCG
Source organism: Rudaea sp. (assembly GCA_040002515.1). Classification (GTDB taxonomy): domain Bacteria; phylum Pseudomonadota; class Gammaproteobacteria; order Xanthomonadales; family Rhodanobacteraceae; genus Rudaea. The sequence continues at coordinate 39,247 of JBDUEI010000072.1, forward strand.
TGCGTCGCGCAAAACTGTCGACGCGAATCGTAATCTTGACCGTCGCTGACGAAGCGCCGTTTCCCCGTCGATTACTCGATGCCGGCGCAAGCGCGTATCTGACCAAAGGATGTCCGGCCGAGGAACTCGTGAAAGCGGTTCGTCGCGTGGCCGACGGTCAACGTTATCTCGGTGCGGATATCGCGCAACAGCTTGCGCTGAAAAACGATGCCGATACCGAATCGCCGTTTTCGAGTCTGTCGGCACGCGAACTGGAAGTCGCGATGATGTTCGCGCAAGGAATCAACGCGAAGGCGATTGCGAAACGACTATGCCTGAGCGCGAAAACCGTGGCGACTTATAAAAGCCGGTTGTTCGAAAAACTCGAGATCGACAATATCGTCGCGCTCGCGCATCTGGCCAACGTGCATGGACTCGCGGATAAAACGACCGCAACCGTTCGAGCGATATAGCCTCGGCGACTTACGTCGCCGAGACAGACATCACTTCGATGAATCTTCCGATCCGTGCTCATGTGCCGGAGCGGCTGGATGTTGCACCGGCTCGGGCAGAGGCGTTACCGCTGCCGCGTGCGCTGCGTCGTTCGCGGGCGGATGCGTGTGGACGACGGTCGGACGCGGTACGGCGGGCGCAGAATGTTGAGCGGGCGGGACCGGTGGTTTCGTATCCGCATTCGATTCGGGTGCGATCGATTTCGGCACGACAGGCTGCGGTGACGTCGGCACAGTGCCCGCGTCTTTCGTGGCGTTCACCGAAGCAGTGGACGGCTCGACGTTTCGAACCGGAGCTGCGTACGGCGTCGTCGGTTTCGCCTCGTTAGACATCGGGAGCGGCATTTGCGCACTGAGCTTCGCCGCATCGGGTTTCGATTCCGGCTGCGCAGCTTTGGGCGTCACCACGACCGACGGCGGATTGAAGCGTGACGGAATCGGCAGCGGCCGATTCGGCATGAATACGGGCTGCGTACCTTGCGCCGTCGCACGAGGAGTCTCGGCATGAACCACAGGCTGCGGCGGTGTCGTCGGAGCCTGATGCGCGTGATTCGATTCGACGCCCGATGCGGAAGCGGGTTGTGATTCAGCTGGCGCCGCAACCACAGGTTTTTCGACAGGTTCGGCCGGCGTGATCGTCGCGGATTTTTCTGCCGCAACAGATGGTGTTGGCGCTGCCGGCTTTTCAGTCGCAACCGGATGTGTGGTGATTGAAGACGGTTCGACGCGAGGCGCCGATGCAGCCATCGCAGTGGAAGGAGAGGTCGATTGGTTCGCCTGAGAATTTTCGTTCGATGTGGTGACCGCCGGTGTCGGCGCCGTTTGCGTGAGCGGTGTCGGAACGATCACGCGCGGTGTCGCCACCGGAGTCGGCGTTTCCGACGAAGCCGTGGGCCTCGTATCGGGCGCTGGCCGTTCCTGCGACGTCACCGGACGATCGGCCATTTCACGCGTGGAACGTTTCGGTTCCGATGCATCCGATGGCGCCGGAGTGGATCGCTCGTTATCGCGATCGGCATCTTCGTCATCGAAGTCGAAAACGATGGATTCGTTCGGAGTCGACGTCGACAAGATGTCTTGCGTTTCCGTCGCTACACCTTGATCGTCATGTTTGCGGCGACGACGTCCGCCACGGCGACCGCGACGTCGTGAACGCGGCAATTCGTCGGTCGTCGTATCGGATGGAACTACCGGTTCGCCATCGGTCATGGGTGATGCTTTCGCGATCACGGGCGCAGCAGCGGGTGCGGCGGCGGGTGTCGCCGGACGTGGTGGACGTGGCGTCGGCGTCGTCGCTTCGGTTTGCACAGTGACGGGTTTCGCGGCCGTTGGGGTCTGCGGTCTGCGCGACGGCTGATTGCCGCGCGGCTCGCTCGTACGCGGTTCATTTCTCCCGCGGCCGTCTTTGGGCGATTGTTTTTGGTCGCCACGATCGCGGTTGCTGTGCGCGCTGCGTTCGCCGCGACCGTTGCGTTCCGAGTTGGAACGGCGGCCGCGCTCTTGCGCGCCGGATGCGCTGCGCGAAGATGATGAGCGCGACGCCGCAGCCGGTTTTTCGATGGCCTGCGACGGTTCGCTGACGAATACCTTTTTAAGCCACGCGAAAAATCCGCCCGACGGTGCAGCCGGTGTCGCTTCTTCGACTTCGACTTCGGACTTGAGCGGCGCAGGGCTGGCGGGTTTGACGCTGCTGACGGCCGGCTTCTCGGGCTCGGCGCCCGGTTTGGCCACTTGCGGTGGTTGTGCGCTGACGACCGGCGTCACGCGTTCGTAACTCGGCTTGACCTCTTCGCCGATTTCGGCGCGGCGGATGCGTTCGATCTCGAAGTGCGGTGTTTCGAGTTTGTCGTCGGCGACGATGATAATCGGCACGCTGTGACGCAGTTCGATTTCGGCGACGCTCTTGCGCTTTTCGTTGAGCAGGAAGTTGGCGACGCTGCCCGGAACCTGCACGAGCACTTGTCCGGAATTTTCTTTCATCGCCTGTTCTTCGACCAGACGAAGCACCGACAACGACAACGATTCGACGCTGCGCACGCGGCCATGGCCTTCACAGCGCGGACACACTAATTGCGTCGAATCGCCCAAGCTCGGGCGCAGGCGCTGACGAGACATTTCGAGCAATCCGAAACGCGAAATGCGTCCGATCTGCACGCGCGCGCGATCGTGGCGCAGCGCGTCTTTCAATTTGTCTTCGACTTCGCGCTGATGTTTCGGGCTGTCCATGTCGATGAAATCGATCACGATCAATCCACCCGCATCGCGGATACGGCATTGACGCGCGACTTCTACTGCAGCTTCGAGATTCGTATTGAGCGCCGTCTCTTCGATATCGCCGCCCTTGGTCGACTTGGCGGAGTTGATGTCGATCGCGGTGAGCGCTTCGGTTTGATCGATGACGATCGAACCGCCCGACGGAAGTCGAACGCTACGCTCGAACGCGTTTTCGATTTGCGTTTCGATTTGGAAGCGCGAGAACAGCGGAACCGTGTCGTTATAGAGTTTCAACTTGCGCAGATTCTGCGGCATCACTTGCTGCACGAAATCGCGCGCGTCGTTGAAAAGTTCTTCGCTGTCGACGAGGATTTCGCCGATGTCGTTACGCAGGTAATCGCGCAACGCGCGGATGATCAGTTTCGATTCCTGATAAATAAGGAATGGCGCCGGACGAGCTTGCGCGGCATCGTCGATGGCCTTCCAGACCTGCATCAGGTAATCCAGATCCCACTGCAGTTCTTCGCCTTCGCGGCCCATGCCGGCGGTGCGGATGATCAATCCCATTTCTTCGGGAAGATTGAGCTGATCGAGAACTTCTTTGAGATTGGCGCGATCGTCGCCTTCGATGCGGCGCGATACGCCACCGGCGCGCGGGTTGTTCGGCATCAGGACCAGATAGCGCCCGGCCAGCGAGATGAATGTCGTCAGCGCCGCGCCTTTATTGCCGCGTTCTTCCTTGTCGACCTGGACGAGGAGTTCTTGTCCTTCTTTCAGCAAGTCGCGGATGCCGGCGCGATTTTGGTCGACACCGGGCAGGAAGTACTGTTTGGAAATTTCCTTCATCGGCAGGAAGCCGTGACGCTCGGCGCCGTAGTCGACGAAACACGCTTCGAGCGAGGGCTCGACGCGCGTGATGCGACCTTTATAGATGTTGGCTTTTTTCTGCTCTTTGGAAGGAATCTCGATATCGAGATCGTAGAGCGATTGGCCGTCGACGATAGCCACACGCAACTCTTCACGCTGAGTCGCGTTGATCAACATACG
>JBDUEI010000073.1:0-11160 GCA_040002515.1 Rudaea sp.
TTCGGCGCCATCGTGGACGGCGCGACGATGCCGGCGATGATCACCGACTGCTGCGATCCGGGACGATCCATCAGGTACACCGTCGATTTCGACGGCGCCTGTACTTTCGCCAATTCAACCTTCGGTAGTTTCGACGCCGGCGCTTTCCAGTCGCCGAATGCGGCATCGAGTTGCGGAATGATCTCGGCGAGCGTGGTATCGCCGGCGACGATGATCTTGGCGTTGTCCGGACGCAGGAAATCGGTGACGAATTTATGCATGTCGTCGGCGGTTAGCGACTTGATCGACGCCTCGGTGCCGGTGCCGGTGAACGGAATCGCGTACGGATTGTTTTTGCCGTAGAGCAGCGGCGGCAACGTGCGCAGCGCCAGCCCGGTCGGTTCGGTTTTTTCCTGCGCGATGCCGGCCAGCCATTGGCCGCGGATGCGCGCGATATCTTCTTCGCGGAATGCCGGATTGCGCACCACATCGGCGAACAAGGCGAGCGACGGTGCGATCTGCGACTTGAGCGCGTTCAAGCCCACGCCGCAGGTATCCAGATCGCATTCGCTGCCGAGGATCGCTCCGAGCCGGTCGCGGCGGCGCGCGATTTCGAGCGAATCCAGATCCTTCGTTCCTTCGTCGAGCATGCCCGTCGTGAAACTCGCAGTCCCGAGTTTTCGACCGTGGTCCGATGCGTAGCCGCCGGCGAAAGCGATCTTCATCTGCACTACCGGCACTGCGTGACGTTCGGCCAGAATCACTTCGATGCCGTTCTTCAACTTGCCGCGCTGGATGGTCGGGAAATTGAGATCCGGAAATGCGCTGACTTCCGGCACGCCTTTGCTGCGATCGACATCGCTTTTCACGGTCTTGAACACGCGCTTTTCGGGCATGACGGCGGGCGGCGCGCCCGGTGCGGCGGCCAAGCCTTCGGCTTCCGCTTCGTCTTTCGTCGGATCGGGCGTGCCGGGTTTTACGACCAGCGTGTAATCGCCTTTCGATATCCATTTTTGCGCAGCGGCCGTCACGCTCGCGGGCGTGGCCGCGTCGAGCACGGCGAAATCTTTTTTGTATGCGACCGGATCGTCGCGATAGACCTGACCTTCGGCGAGGATGCGGGCCTGGCTCGCGGCTTTTTCAACGCCGCGCACAAATCCGGCGTGAGCGCGGGTGCGGGCGCGATCGATTTCGTCCTGCGTCGGACCTTCCTTCAGAAACTTGGCCCACTCGTCGGCGATGGCGGCCTCCACCTTCGCCGGATCGACGCCTTTCTTCACGTCGACCTGCAACTGCAACAGGCTGGCCAGCGCGAAGCGCTCGACGCCGACTTCGACACCGTCGGCAATTTTATCTTTGTATACAAGTCGCTGATAAAGACGCGAAGTCTTGCTGCCGCCGAGCACGGCCGAGGCGAGCGAGAGCTGCTGCAAATCCGGATCGCCGAGTTGCGGCACGTTCCATTCGCGATAGATGCGAATCTGTGCGACCTGATCGACCATCTCACCGCGCGTGGAATCCGAACGCTGAAAAACCCAGGGCTGTTGCCGCGCGACCGGCGCGCCGGCCGGAATGTCGCCGAAGAATTTTTCTGCCTTTTGGCGTGCGACGGCGGGCGTGATGTCGCCGGTCAGCACGAGCGTGGTGTTAGCCGCGCCGTAGTGATCGGTGAACCACTTCTTCACGTCGGCGAGCGAGGCGTCGTTCAGATCCTTCATCGAACCGATCGTGTCGTGATGGTACGGATGGTTATGCGGAAACGCGTTGACCTGAATATTTTCCTCGACGCGACCGTACGGCTGGTTTTCGCCCTGGCGTTTTTCGTTCTGCACAACGCCGCGCTGCGTATCGAGTTCCTTCTGGCCGACCGCGCCGAGCAAATGGCCCATGCGGTCCGATTCCATCCATAGCGCCAGATCCAGCGCGGTGGTCGGCACGCTTTCGAAATAGTTGGTGCGGTCGTTCCATGTCGTGCCGTTCTGATCGGTTGCGCCGACTTGCTCGAACGGTTTGAAATATCCGGTCTTGTGATTCTCCGATCCGGAGAACATCAGATGCTCGAACAGATGCGCGAAACCCGTTTTGCCCGCCGGCTCGTCGGCCGAACCGATGTGATACCAGACCGCGACGTGCACGACCGGCGCTTTGTGATCTTCGTGGACGACGACGGTCAATCCGTTTTCGAGCTGGAATTTTTCGTACGCGATATCGACCGCATCGAACTTCGCCGGCGCGGGCGTGGTGTCGGCACCCGCCGTCGCGCATAACAAGGTCAGCCCGAGAGCCAGCGGTTTCATGACAGTCGACGTAAAAGACATGCGATTCTCCGCAGCGATTCCAGAAAGACCGATGAGCCTACCGAATGGCTGCAGGCATGACAATGTGCCGGACGCCATGCGTGATGCGGGCGATGCAGAAGATCAATTTCCGCTCGGCGTGGAAAGAAATTTCACGACCAGCGCATTGAACGTTTCGATGGCATCGAACGGCGTGCCATGCCGCGAATTTTCAACGACCACGAATTCGGCATTCGGGATCGATACGGCTTCGATACGCTTCTCGGCCAGCGGCGTGTAATCGTGTTCGGCGGCGATGATCAATGTTTTGCAACGCAATCGCGATATCCGATCGATCGCACTCCAGCCGATCAGCGCATGGATCGTCGCCAGATACGCGTGCCTCGGATTCGCGCCGAGCACGTCGATGACACGTTGCCGTTTCGGGGCCTGACCGTCATGCGGAAACAGACGTTTCGCGATGAAGCCGGCGGTTCGTTTCAACCCCAGCAGATGAACGAGTGCGAGTTGGATTTTGGCTTCGATCCATTTAGGCGGCGTGTCCGTCCGGTAATTCGCCAGCGCGTTGCAAAGGACGAGTTTCTTGACGCGCGACGGCTCGCGCAACGCCATTTCCAGGGCGACGGCACCGCCCATCGAGAAGCCGAGAATATCGGTACGTTCGATATGCAACGTGTCGAGCAAGCTCCACAAATCGTCGGCGAACTGGGCGATGGAATAGGGTCCGCGCGGTTTCGAGCTGCGTCCCGAACCGCGCAGGTCGGGCAGGATCGCGTTACGCACGCGCGCGAAATCGTCGCGCTGAAACGCCCAATCGTCGCCGCTCGAACCGAGCCCGTGGACGAGCAACAAGGGCGGACCCTCGCCGATGCTTTCGTAAAATATATCAATGTCGTGAATGCGCGCGATCGGCATGCCGCGAGTATACGGACACGCGACCGAACACTGTCCGGCCGGACAGACGGACGCTCGCAGCGACGTGCCATACGTCACGCAACGACGTTTTCGTGCAACGCAATCGCGCTTTGCGGCATCCAACACGTCATTCGAACGACGTCGCGACAGCTGGCACAGCGCTTGCTCTAGCTACTAAAAGTATACAAAAGGAATTTCACCATGAATCTCGCCATGCAATTGCGACGCGCACTCATCACGCTGGGTTTGACCGCCGTGGCCGTCGTCTGCGTGACGGCCAAGACCGCGGCCACGGACGTGCGAGCGGAAATGCTCGCGCGCGATTCGGCGTCGGCGATATCGGTCTCTGTCGCGAAGGATCTCGTGACCGTCGCTCACACTGCCGTTCCGGTGCGCGTGAGCAAGGTCCAGAAAGCGCGACTGATTTCAGTCCGCTGCGAGAATCTCAAGCGCGCCTGATGACTGCGGCATAATCGCCGCATGCTGCACGTCGTCCTTTATCAACCCGAAATTCCGCCCAACACCGGCAACGTGATCCGCTTATGCGCCAACAGCGGCGCGCGGCTGCATCTGATCCGACCGCTCGGATTCGATCTGGATCACGCCAAACTCCGTCGTGCCGGTTTGGATTACCACGAGTTCGCCCACGTCGCCGTGCATGACGATATCGATGCGTTCGCCGAGACGGTCCGCCCGCATCGGCTGTTCGGCTTGTCGACGCGCGGACGGCATTCCTATTCGGACGTGCGATTCACGGCCGACGATGCCGTCGTGTTCGGTCCTGAAACGCGCGGCTTGCCGCAAGACTTCCTCGACTCACTTCCCGCCGACCAGCGATTGCGCCTGCCAATGCGGCCGAACAATCGCAGCCTGAATCTCTCCAACGCGGTTGCCGTCGTGGTGTACGAGGCATGGCGGCAGATGGGATTCGACGGCAGCGCGAGTTGAGCATTGGTCGAGTCCCGCGAACAGCATCCGAGTAACAAATCAGAACCACCGGCCAAGAGCCGCTCGGCATCTACGCTATAATGAAGCGGCGTTCAGCACCGATGTCACGCCATCGCCGCACCGACACGCGCCCGTAGCTCAGCCGGATAGAGTAGTGGCTTCCGAAGCCATTGGTCGGGGGTTCGAATCCCTCCGGGCGCGCCATTTACATTCAAAGGCAGACGATAGAGATCGTGGGCGCGCTGCTATCGGCCGGCGTGATGCCGTCGTGTCATAGCGGGATTTCCTATTCCGCCCGAATAGCAGCAATCGGATCGAGCGCTGCGGCCTGTTGCGCGGGATAGATAGCGAAAACCATTCCGATTGCCGTGCACGCCGCCGTTGCGATCAGGACCATCAACGGAGACCAGCCTACCTTCCAGTTCGCGAACGATGCGATGAGATACGCGAGCGATCCTCCGAACACCAGACCTATGACCGCCCCGGCCGTGCAGATAACCATCGCCTCGCGTAAGAAGCGGACGACGATGTCGCGGCGCCGAGCGCCGAGCGCACGCAGCAGACCGATCTCACGACGCCGCTCAAGAACGTTGGCGAGCATGATGTTCATGATGCCGATGCCGCCGACGAGCAGACTCACGCCGGCGATCGAGCCCATCACGATACTGAAGATGCGCTGCGTTTTCTGATTCTGCTGATACAGCTGCTGCGGCACGACGAGATCGAAATCGGACGCGCCCGCATGGCGTTGATCAAGCACGGCGTGCATCACCCGCGCGGATGCGGACAACCGATCGGCATCCGCCACGCTGAGGACGAGACGATCGATCTCGTCTTCCATCGGTGGAAACCTGAAACGCGCCAGAGCCGCCGACAAGGGCATGAAGATGCGATTGCTTTCGCCGCCAAGTGCTATGCCTTCGAACTTTTCCTGTCCCAGATCGCGATCGGCAAGCACTCCGATAACGCGCAGCCAGACGTGATTCACTTTGACGAGCTGACCTACGGCGTGACCTTGTGGAAACAAATCGTGCGCGGCCTGATAACCGAGCACCGCGACGGCAGCCAGTTCTTCGTCGTCGCGCTGCGTGAGCGCGCGGCCTTCATCGACACGCAATGCGGCCAGCTCGAAGTAATCGGGACTGACGCCACTGGCCTGTGCGTCGCTGCCGGCGACGTCGCTGAACGTCGAATAGCTGTGAATGCGTTTTTCGGCGGCGTATTTTCCTGCGCCGGAAACCACGTCGTGTGCTGCTTGCGCATCGCCGAGCGTAAGTCCGAGACTGCGTGCCCGCGTTTCCTTTAGCGTGTCCTGATCGAGATGTGCGCGTTCGACGATGATGTTGTGCAAACCCAGGCTCTCGACGAGCCGCAACGCTTCGCGCCGGCTGCCTTCGCCTACGCCGAGCATCGCCACGATCGCGCCCACACCGAAAATCATACCGAGCAGCGTGAGCAGTGTGCGCAGGCGATGGCGCCACAGTTCGATGACCGCTTCCCGCCATACAGCCGTGTTCATGGCGCCGGATCGCTTGTTTTTGCGTCGCTCGTGTTGCCTTGCTTGCTGTGTTCGTCGCCAACGACGATGTCCTCGCCCGGCCGAATTCCATCGAGAACTTCCGTCCGGCTCGGCCCACGCGCGCCGATCTTGACGCTGCGCTTTTCGACTCCTGTGCGCGTGCGAATCGAAACCGTGCTGACGTCGCCGCTGTTCTCGATGGCGATGTTCGGTATCGTCAGGGCGTTGTCGGCTTTCAGCAGGACAATCGTGGCGCTGAAATCCTGGCCCGGAACCCAATGATATTTCGATACGGCGTCGACCGGCACCGGCGCCTTCATCGATAAATATTTGACCGGCGACTCGCGGCTGCGCGGCGCGGGTGCGGCGGCGACCCACGATAACCGCGATTCGATTTTCTGCTCCGGCGCGCCGAGCGGCGCGAGCTGAACAACGAGATCGGTTTTGATGCCGACCGCTTCGCTATGCGGAATCGCGATCTCCACTTCCATGTGCGAGGTATCCGGAAGATTCGCGAACGTGTTGCCGGCCCAGATATTGGCGCCGACGCGCGGTTTCTGACCGCTCCAGTCCGCCTCGAGCACGACGATCCCGTCGTACGGCGCATGCAACTCCAGCGCCGCGAGATCACCGCGTTTGTTCTTGGCTAGCACATCATTCGTCGCCCGCTGCGCATCGAGCAACGCCATTTCCGCATGACCGCGCGTATCGGAATTGCCTTTGCGCCAGGTCAGCGTGTTCTGCTTGATGCCGAGAAAGTTTTCGTCCTGAACCGCATCCAGAATGGTATTGCGTGCGACGCCGATTTCCGCGACGTTCGCATAGCGATGCGCGATGCTGAGCAATTCGGCCACTTGCGACAGATCGACCTGGAGCTTGCCCAAGGTGTCGCTCAGTTCGTCCTGTTTGGCGGCGCGTGATAACGTCGTGCGTTGCAGATCGATCAAAGCTTTGGCGAGTTCGAGCTCGCTCGTCTTCGCCGAAAAACGCGCGATGACGTCGCCCTCCTTGACCGGGCTGCCGTCCTCGACCATCCAGATCAACTGACGTTGCGCCCACTGGCTACCCGGCACCGTCAACGGCGTCGACTTCGACGATTTGAGTGTCCCGTGTCCTTGCACGCTCAGCATGGTCGGCGCGAGGCCGACGCGCTCGACGACAACGGCTTCGTCGCCGCCACTCGCGCAGGCACCCAGCAAGAGCGCCGAACATGCGACAACCGAGAACTTCATCGCTCAAGTACCTTTTTGCGCATTTTGCACAATTTCGACCCGCACTGGCTGGCCGGTCTTGAAGGTGATCGCCGTCGGATCGAGCGTGATGCGTAGATCAACGACCGGCACCGGCTCAACGCGCGATTTGCTATGCACACTTGCGCCGACGTCGTCGATCTTTCCGCTCAGGGTTAGTCCGGTGCCGCCTTCCAGCACGATGCGAACGGTGTCGCCCACATGCACGCGCGTCAGATCGCGCTCGGCAAGACTCGCGCGCACAGCGAGCGTCTGGATGTCCGGAATCTCAGCGACACTCTGGCCGCGCCAGATCTGTTTGCCGACATCTATCTTTTCGTTGTCCCAGCCGGTTGCATGTACGATCACTCCATCGCGCGGCGCTTTCACTTGCAGCGCGACCAAGGCCTTTTGCATTCGGTCGACATCGGCGGCGAGTCGCGTTGCATCCGCGTCCGCCATGCGCTGCTCGGCGCTTCGCTCGTCGGTCGCGGCGCGCTCACGTTCCTGACTCGCCGCTTCGTGGCGTTCGGCTTTCTGTTTGGCCACGACGAGTTTCTTGTAGTCGACGCCAGGTACCGCCGCTTCGGGCGCGCTGGCTTTTCGCTGCGCCTTGATGGCATCGGCGTGCGATTCGGCCGTCGCGAGCACTTCGTTTCGCGCTCTTTCGGCCAATTCGAGATGCAGTTTTTCCTGCGTGCGCAGTTTCTCCTGCAGTTCGCTCTGCTTGGCCATCAGTTTCTTGGACAATTCGCCCCCGTCGAACGTCACGACGACCTCGTCTTTTTTCACGGCTTGGCCATCCGTCGCCATTTGTGTGATCGTCATTTGCCACAGATCTTCCACTTGTGGCGGTAGCAGCGCAGCGCTGGAGCGCGCGTAAATTTCTCCGTTCGCGCGCACGATGTCGCCCGGCTTCCACGCCGCGTCGAGCGGTTTGTCGGCGGTGCCGCTCGTGGTCTGGATGCGTACGCTCATACCCGGCTTCAATTGCAGGACGGCATCGTTTTCTATATCGATGCCGACATCGTAATAGTGCCCGGCGCCCCACTCGCTCCTGGCCTCCGGCGCGCCCGAAATCGTCCGGATAGTGCCGTTGGCGACTTTTCCGGACAGTGCATCGAACGTCAAGGCTACTTTCGCGCCGGTTTTTAGGTCGCGTCGATCCGGCGCCAATGCCCATCCTTTTACGCGCATCGCGCCGCCGCCTGCGATCTCGCCGACTTTCTGTCCCGGATACGACGACGATCCTTCTTCGAAACGGCCGCCGTTTCCGAAAAACGACCCGAAGGCGTGGATAACGGTGCCGTCGCGTTCCGCGCGCACTTCGGCCGCATCAACTTGCGCCTGATCGTAACTTCGCTGTGTAGTGAGCTTTTCCAGTTCCAGTCTGCCGTCGTCCGCGCGACGCGACGCGGCGGCGCGCGCGGCGTCGAGCTCCTGCTGTTTCAGAAGCGCATCGTGTGTGGCGCGTTCGAACTCCGCTTGGTATCGATCGAAATCCAGCGCCGAGAGCAGTCGCTTTGGCAATGCCGCATCGATCTTTGCCGTGGCGAGCGCAGCTTGCGCGTCGATCAGCGCGACGTCCGCGTCGACAGCCTTGAGACGAAGCTCGGCGACTTCTTTGTCTGTTTTCGCGCGCGCCTGTTCAATCTGCGCTTCGAGCGAACGTATTTCTGCGGCGGCTTCGCCCGCGTCGATGCGCAGGACAACGTCACCTTTGTTCACACGCGAACCGTCGGCGATGAAATAGCGCAACACGACGGGCGACGAGTTCGAGGGTGGCGTGAAAATCGGCTGAGCATCGCTCGACTCGACTTCGCCGCTGAAGACGGCCGCCGTCGCCCACGCCGGGACGAGCATGATGATTGCCAAAGCGATGAATCTAGCGAAGCCGGTCATCTTCGATTTTTCCATCGCGCACATGGATTTGACGTTGCGCGCGCGCGGCGACGTCCGCATCGTGCGTGACCAAAACAACGGTTTGTCCGCCCGAATGCACTTCATCGATCATGTTGAGGACGTCATTCGCACTGCGCGAATCCAGGTTCCCAGTCGGCTCGTCGGCCAGCAGCAAGGCTGGCTGCATGAGCAAGGCACGCGCGATGGCGACGCGCTGCATCTGTCCACCCGACAATTGTTCGGGCCGATGATGCAATCGTTCGCCGAGGCCGATGCGCTGCAAAATGTCATTGGCACGCGGCGCCAGTTCCGACGAGGGTGCGCGCAAAAAACGTTGCGGGAGCAATACGTTTTCCAGAACGGACAAACGCGGCAATAGATGAAACGACTGAAACACAAAACCGATGCGGCGATTGCGGAAATCGCTCGCGTGCTCATCATCGAATGTCGACACGTCGACGCCGTCGAGACAATAGCGGCCGGATGTCGGATGATCCAGACATCCGAGAATATTGAGCAACGTCGACTTGCCGGAACCGGACGGGCCGACGATGGCGACGAATTGTCCGGTGGGCACTTTCGCACTGACACCGGCCAACGCATCGACGGTTTGCCCTCCGACGCGATAACGCCGTGTGATGCCGTCGAGCTCGACCATCGCAACTCCCCGGATGTTGTGCTTAGCTTGACCGGTCTCAGCCGCAAATGTTCCTGCGAACTTTATCAGGCGTCTGCGTCCGCCAATTCATCACGGCGCGAAGTCGATGCGGTGTGCTCAGTTTCCCGTTACGCAAATAATCTCGCACGTCGTCGCCGTGCCCGTGGTGATGCAGGCTTTGTAACATTTTACCCGGATGACGCTTTCGGCGAATGCGGTGTTGCTGAATCCGATCGGTGCGCATAGTGCGATGACGGCGAGGGCGAATAATGTCCTGATATTCACGTTGATTTGTCCTGAAGTGCGACGCAGAATTTGCGCCGTACGCAGGATCGTCAGCGACGAGCAAAGGAACAAGGATGATTTCGACCCGCCGAGCGGACAAATTCAGGACATCGCAGACCGGAGCGATCGTCACGTTACTCGCCGCAATAATTGGTTGCTCGACGCAACATGCGACCCGCGCCGACGCGCCAGGCACGCAGCCGAGCGGTCGGGTTTCCGGCAATGTCATCGACGCCTCGGATGCCGATCATTACAAACCCACTGCTGGCGTCCGCTACGATGCGCCGGCGCCCAGTCCGGACAATGCGTTGCCGCACTATCCAGATGAGATGTTGTCGCGACGATTGGAGCCGATCGAAATCAAAATCCGTCTGATCGTCGACGAGCATGGCGCCGTCACGGAAATCCGGCCGCTCGGATCGCGACAGGACGACGCACCATTCGTCGCAGCGGTGCAATCGGCAGTCACACACTGGCAGTTCACCCCGCTAGTGCAAATTGTCGATGGCCCCGGCGACACCCTGATAGCAACCGGCGGCTCAAGCGTGCAGTACGCTGGCGCGGCGAAGGCGCTAGCGTTCCATCAAGACTACGCGTTCGTTTTCGAGCAGACCGACGGCAAGCCGGCTGTGCGCGCGACGAATAACAATGCCGCGAGCGGACTTTAACGCGCGACCTTCGTCTTCTGCTCGGCGACGAATTGACGAATGTGTTCTTCGAGCACAGGCAGTGGAACGGAACCGACATCGAGCACGGCATCGTGGAATTTTCGGATATCGAATTTCGCGGCGAGTTCTTTTTCCGCCATCGCGCGTAGTTCCACGATTTTCAGTTCGCCGAGTTTGTAGCTCAACGCCTGTCCCGGCCAGGAGATGTAGCGATCGACTTCGGTTTCCACTTCGTGCTGCGATAGTGCGGTGTGACCGGCGAGATAATCGATCGCCTGCTGACGCGTCCAGCCTTTGTGATGAACGCCGGTGTCGATCACCAATCGCGCCGCGCGCCACATTTCGTAACTCTCGCGGCCGAATTCTTCATATGGCGTCTGATAGATGCCCATTTCCTTGCCGAGCTTTTCGCAATACAGAGCCCAGCCTTCGCCATAGGCGGAGATATAACTTTTGCTGCGGAATTCCGGTTGCGCTTTTTGCTCGGCGGCCAGTTCGCCTTGCAACGCATGACCGGGTGCGGATTCGTGCAGCGTCAGCGCTGGCAAGTTGTAGAGCGAGCGCGATGGCAGATCGTACGTGTTCACCCAATATGTATGCGCACCGCCACGGCCCGCCGTCCAGAACGGCGCGATCGCTGCGGGTACGGGCTTGATGGCGAAGCGGCCGCGCGGCAGCAGTCCGAAGAAGCGTGACAGTTCGCCATCGACGCGCTTGGCGATCCACGCGGCGCGCATCAGCAATTCGTCCGGCGTCTTGG
>JBDUEI010000074.1:0-15593 GCA_040002515.1 Rudaea sp.
ACCCCCGTTACCGCCGTGAAAGGGCGATGTCCTAGGCCTCTAGACGATGGGGACGCCGGAGCCGGTAATGCCAGGACTAAAGTGGTGGAGCCAATCGGGATCGAACCGATGACCTCGACAATGCCATTGTCGCGCTCTCCCAACTGAGCTATGGCCCCGGGAAAGAGGCGGAAGGTTAGAGCAATAGCCGAAATTCGTCAATGTTTTGCAGTCGCCAACCGCTCGCGTCCCGGCTTTGGGTAACGCTTTGCTCGTGCGCGAATTCAAGCGCGAGGCTTTTCCTTCATCGAACTGTAAGAATTGCCAATTGACCGCAGCGACGGATCGGCGCATTTTCTCGCAACCTAGCGCGCAGGGCGTTTGGATAGTTCGGGTATATTTGTTGGCGGCCATCGACAAGCGGCCGCCTTGGGGATCGGCGAATTTCATGAGCAATCTGATTCGAAATGCTGCGCTGAGCAGCGAGCGTTTTGCGCGCTCGAACCCTGTGGCCGTGGCGACGCTCGCCATCGTGGCTTTGATCGCTGTGGCGGTGGTCCTGTTGACTCAGTATTGGGACCGGATCGATCAGATCCGGCTGCCGAATCTGGTCGGCATCGCGCTGGGATGGTTCATCGCCACGGGCACGACGCTGGGCATCGCCCTGCTTCTGATGTGGGTGGCCGATCGGCGGGAAGTGAATCGTAGCCGCCGTGCGATGCGGCTGAATTTCGATCACTCGATCATGGCGATGCTCGATCTGGCGAAAGAATTCACCACGAGTATCGATCGCAACTCGATCGGCCGTGCGATCGAATCGTCCCAGAAGCAGCTCATCGCAGCCAGCGCGCGCCTGAAACGGTTCGAAAACAAACTGACGGCGTTTCCGCCCGCTGCGCTAAATGCGTATTCCGAACTCGAAAACGAAATCGATGTGACGCTCGAAGACTTGAACGATTTGCATCGTCGCATCCGCATCGACAGAGAGAACAAATTTCCGACGTTCGGTTTCGAGGTCATGGATCGTCTGACGCGTTTCAACGATTATCTGGGCCAAATTCATCCGCGTGAGACCGACGCATCGCTGGCCGTTCATCGCACGTCGCTGGAGTCCGCACCGGTTCCGACGAGCTCCGCTGTCGAGGAAAACGCGATTGAAGTTCGGCGCGCCTGATCGCTAGCTGTTTTGTAGATCGCGCGATGCGAAATGCAAAGTCATTTGTCTTGATGAAGGCAAATTGCGGCGGCCGAGCGCGCACATACGCCGACGCGACCGACCGCACACCGTTTCAATAGCGGCATACCCCTTGCTATGACGAAGCAGTTTCCGCAATGGAGAGTGCCATGGGTATCGTTACGAAAGTGAAAGCGCTGTCGGCTCGGGCGACGATGAGCGAACAGGACGTGCGTGCGTTACTGGTCAAGGATCACGACGAGGCAAAAGCCATCGCGAAGGAAATGCAGGAAACGTCGTCCGCGGCGCGCCGAACGGCCTTGTTGCAGAAACTGAAACCGGCACTCACGGCGCATTCGCGCGCGGAAGAAGCGGTAGTGTACGACGCGCTTTTGCGCGTGCGCGCGGATGAAGATTCGCACGAACTGGCCGACGAAGGTTATGTGGAACATTCCTTGGTCGACGAACTGCTCGAAAGGCTGACATCGACGAGCCCCGGCACGGACCGCTGGAAGGCGCACGCCAAGGTGCTGCACGAAGTTTTGGGGCATCACATCGACGAAGAGCAGACCGATATCTTCGCCAAGTTGGGTGACACGTTCGAGAGTGCTCAACTCGAAGCGATGGGCGCGGATTTCCTGCGCGAGAAAGCGGCGATTTTACGTGGTGCGAAGTCGCCGCCGACCGCTGCGAAGAAACTCGCTCGCAAAGGAAGTGCGAAACGCGCGAGCGCATCGTCGCGCAAGCCCGCAACGAGCAAACGCAGTCGCGCGTCCGGAGCCGGCCGTGCCAGCCAGAAGCGAACGAGTGCATCGGCCGCGCGTGGCGCCCGATGACGGCGAGCTTTGCCGTATCTGAAATCGATCATCAAGGAAGACGATGAAAGTCATCGAAGTACTATCGAAAAACGCACCGATCGGCGTTCGAAAGCCCGCGCTTAGGCAAGTGGATGTTCGAAATCGAGACGAGTTGACCATGTGGTGTCGCCGGTTGGGCGTGACACCGCTGCAACTGTGCTCGGTCGTCGACCGTGTCGGCTCGGATGCGCTTGACGTCGAGAATGCATTGCGATCGAGCAGGCGAGCGGCTTAGTGCGTTCTGCATGATGTGGATATGTAATCGATGCGGTTTGCAGGGAACTTGGGCGTGCGATACCGCAATGTGAAGCTATTTTTCACGTCGGCATGACCGTTGCTCTACCGAGCACGCGAAGTGCGGAGCGGTATAAACATAAAAAGGAGAGTCAAACATGCGTCTCGTGATCATCATCATCCTAGTCCTTCTATTGCTCGGTGCGTTGCCGACATGGCCTTATAGCAGCGGTTGGGGTTATTACCCGGTAGGTGGCCTCGGCCTGGTATTGCTCGTCATCATTATTCTGGCGTTACTCGGTCGGATATAGACGTTCGGAATAAATGTTGAGAGAAAAAAAGCCGCGAGAGATCGCGGCTTTTTTTTGATTCGAGCGGGAGAACCCTCAATTGATAGCCGCCCGAAATCGCTTGATTTGCATCGATGAGAGCCCGCGCATCATGCAACAAGCCGTTGCAGTGCGTGATTGATCTGATCCACGGTACACGGCTTCTGCAAGGTTCCGGATGCGTTGATGACCTTCGCCGCGCGCATCAGTTCGAACGCAGGTTGCGCGGAGAACACCACGACGGCCGGAACGAAGATGTTCGCTTCGTGCAGTCGTGCGACCAGATCTACGCCGCTGACGGCGCCTAGCTGCAAATCGAGGATCATCACGGTGAAATGGTTCGGAGTGCGCAGGTGCTCGAAGGCTTCATCAGCGGTCGGCGCCAGTGTCAGGCGGTGACCGCGGCCGGCGAGCGACTCGGCGGTCAGCGGCCCCAATACGGGATCGTCTTCGACGAGCAGGATGTCATGCACGCACTTCATGCGAATGAGGGTGCATGAAGCAAGCCACTCGGAGTAAGGCGTTAAAGGGCCGGTAATTCCCTCACGCGGTGGTTATGCCGCGCGAGCGCCTCTGTCGACTTCGCGAAACGAGACCAATTGTCTGCGTTCCTGATCCCAAAGCGCCAGCCGGATGCACTTCATGCTCTGGATGAGTGTCACGCGGCCGGTGTCACGCAATTCCGGGAAATCACGAAGCACACGTTGCAACCGATAGAAAGGAATGCGGCTGCACAGATGATGGACATGATGCACGCCGATATTCGCCGTGAACCATTTCAGGACCAGTGGAAGATCGTAATGCGAACTGCCATGCAATGCCGCCTCACGTACGCTCCAGCTTTTGCCTTCGTCCCACGACGTGCTTTCGAACTGATGTTGCACGTAGAAAAGCCAGCCGCCGATCGTCGCGCTCATCATCATCAACGGAACGTGGACGATGAGAAAATAGCGCACGCCGACGGCATAAATCGCCAGCGAGACGACGAGAAGGATGCCCAGATTGGTGCCCATCGTGCTGAGCCACGGACGCCAGCCGCCGCGTAGAAATCCGGCCGGTATACGATTCTGGATCATGAACACGAACGCCGGGCCGATCGCGAACATGATCATCGGATTGCGATACAGGCGATAACGCCAGCGCGTCCACGTCGAGCGTGCGCGGTATTCCGCGACGGTGAGCGTATCGATGTCGCCGACGCCACGGCGCGAAAGGTTTCCGGATGTCGCGTGATGAATCGCATGCGCACGGCGCCAATGATCGTACGGTGTGATCGTGATGATGCTGATCGCGCGGCCCACCCAATCGTTGGCGTGGCGATTCTTGAAGAATGATTGATGTCCGCAGTCGTGCTGAATCAGGAACAGCCGCACCAGGAAACCGACGGTCGGAAACAGCAAAAATAAGTAGAGGAAAACGTAACCGTTGGAGATCGCCCAGTACGTCGCCCACCAGCACAACACGAACGGCACGGCGGTAATCAGCAATTCGGTAACGGCACGAAGCAGCGACGGCGTCTGATAGCTGGCGAGGGTCTTCACCCAGTGCATGGCGGTGCGGGACGTTGCATCGCTTGCGACGTTCGTCATTCATTACCCCTATAGATGGCTATTGCGAATTGAACGGCGAACGGCTTTCACTCGCACGCATCCGTGTCGCACTGATGTGCAGCATAGGCCATTTGGCGTTAGTTTCGCGTCACGGTGTGCCGGCGCGACGAGAATTTCAGGTTTCGCGGTTCGCCGTCAACGTACCACGCCGCGATGCCGCGCGTGCGACGGATCGAAAAAAAGACGCGGCCGTCCGGCGAAGCGCATACTGACGGACGGCTTCAGGGTTTTCTGCATGCATCTTGCGATATTTCGATTTCGTCTCAGCGTCGGCCACAGTATCGGTCGCGTGGAACTGAAAAAGCTGTGGGCCGCGGCATGTCGCTCCGATGATGTTTCGGTGAGCCGGGTCGAATCGGCATCCGGCTTCGGCGAGATGGGGCACACTTATTCGTTGCAGGGTCCCGCGCGCATGCCGGACGGCGCGGAGATCGAACAGCGCATCCGTTCGGCGCTCAACACGTTGCGTCCGAAGGCGACGATCGTGCTGATTCGCCCGTCGTCGAACTGACCGGCTCGCGGAATGTTCAACCGCGAAAAATAAAATATACCGCGCCCAGCATGCAGATGCCGGCGTAGGCGAAATTCATGGTGAGTTTGCTTCCCATCACCACCACCGCGAACGGTGCGAACACGCATAACGTGATGACTTCCTGCATGATCTTCAACTGAGCCAGATTGAGCGCCGTCGCGCCGAGACGATTGGCCGGCACCTGCACCAGGTATTCGAAGAAGGCGATACCCCAGCTCACGAGCACCGCGATCCACCACGGCCGATCGTGCAGATATTTCAGATGACCGTACCACGCCGCGGTCATGAACAGATTGGAGACGGCGAGCAGGAGCGCGGTGCCGGCGACGGTCGAAAAAGGCATGGTCGGTCATCCTTGAAGTCGGGATCGACCGCGATTTTAAGTTCAATTCGCCGTGCCGCGCTTCGCGTTTTACGAAACCGCCGCTTTTATTCGCCGCCGTTAGAAATGATAGTGCGCGCCGACGGAAAAAAACTGCGTCGCTTCGAGCTGCAATCCGTTCACGCGCTGATAGATCGGCGCCTGGAAGAACGCGAAGAGCGAAACGTGCGAATTCGGCGTCCAGGTCACGCCCGGGCTCAGGTAGAGCAGTGTCGCTCCGCTGTTTTCCACATCGCCGTTGACACCGCTTTCGCGTTTCTCCACGCGCGCGTTGATCTGCAATTGCGGAACGAAGTTCGACGTCGCCGAATAACGCACGCCGGCATTCAAGTTGAGTCCGGTGCCGGGCCGGAATCCATTGTCACTGGTCAGCGGCTGTTGCGCGATGGCCTGTCCGAAATAACTCCAGGTTTCCGAAAACGCGCCGAAGTGATACACGCCGACCAGGAGGTCCGTCGTGCCCGTGCCGAGCTGCAGGCCGCGATCGTCGATCATGCCGGCGGCAGGCCCAGTTTCGAAACGATCGCTGCTATCGCCGGTGGGAAGCTTAAGGCCGAACATGACGCCCGTGGTGCGCTGCGGATCGAATCCGGAATAGCGCGCCGTCACGCGCACGTCGCCGATGCCTTTGTCGTGCGCCGTGGAGATGTCGCTATCGCCTTCGGCAATCGTGGCGTGCGATCGATCGAACCACGGCACTGACACGTTGATGCCCCAGTTCCGGTTCGGACTGTAATCGACCGATGCCGTGACGTTTCGGTTGTACGTGTATTGCTGAATTTCCTCGTCGTTCGGAATTCCGAGTCGGCTCTTGGACACTTTGTCCGTACCGGAACGCAGTTGGTTCTGATCGAAGTAATCGTCGCGCACATCGAAGCGCCAGCCGCCGCTGGCCGCGAGACCTTGGCTGGCCCAGTCCGAATTGAGCGTGCACCCGCACGCCGAGCACGCGGCCGCGCGGTGCGACGAACTTACCGCGAGAAAAAACAACACCGTGAATACGACAACTCTACGCATCACCTGCGTGCATCCTTGGACCAACGAGGGAATTGAAATGATAACGTCGCCCAGCCGGGTCAGCTACGGCAGGAGGTCGGCTAACTTTGGTCGGATCGGTTCGCGCGGCGGTGGATATCCAGCCGCGCGTCGTGCCAGTCAGGCCGGCGTTGGTTCGACGAACGCCGCCAGATGCGCCAGCACTTCGTTGTGCGCGATTTCCACCGCGTCTTTTCCATGCGCGATGATGCGCACTTCGCCGCCCCCGCGCATCAATACGCTCACGCCGTCGTTGCTATGCTTGACGATGGCGACGACTTCGGAAAGATCGATGTGCGTGTCGCGGATTTTCGTGAGCATCGTACTTTGCCGGTTCTGGGAATTTTCCCGTGACAAGGATCATACTCCTCGTCCGGAATTTCGATCGACGAAATCCCCGTTCAACCCAGAGGTAAAAACGGCGCGATGCTCGGATACCTGTTAGAAAAGCTCAGGCTTAGCAGACTGCGCGCCCAGCGCCGGCGGCGCGCCAAGCGTCCGCCCAGTTCCGAAGCACCGTTGCGGTCGGAGTTGTACAGCTCCGATCAGATGGAACAGCACGGCGAATTCCTGGCCGAATCGCACGTGCAGTCGCACGGTCGCGGGCCGGATCGTCTGCTGCCGCGACTGGCCGACAACGAAGCGGTGCTCACCGAAGCGGCCAAGCTTCTGACCGACGCGATCGCCGCCGATCGCCGCATCACGCCGGCCGGCGAATGGCTGCTCGATAATTTCTACATCATCCAGGAACAGATCCGCACCGCACGCCGCCATTTGCCGAAGAGTTACAGCTGGGAATTGCCGCGGCTGGAAACCGGTGCATCGGCGGGATTTCCGCGAGTGTACGACATCGCCTCCGAAGCCATCGCGCACGGCGACGGCCGCGTCACAGCCGATGGATTGATCCGTTTCGTGTCGGCCTATCAACGCACGACGACACTGACGCTCGGCGAGTTGTGGGCCATTCCGATCATGTTGCGTCTGGCGCTGATCGAAAACCTGCGCCGTGTCGCGGCGAACATGATCGTCGATCGCACCGACCGCAATCTCGCCGACGCATGGTCGGATCGCATCGTCACGATCGTCGAGAAAGACTCCAAGAACCTGATCATCGTCGTCGCCGACATGGCGCGTTCGAACCCGCCGATGCGCAGTGCGTTCGTCGCCGAATTCGTGCGCCGCCTGCAAAGCCACAGTCACGCGCTCGCGCTGCCGTTGACGTGGATCGAGCAATCGCTCGCCGAATCCGGTTCGACGATCGCGCAATCCGTGCAGGCCGAAAACCAACAGCAGGCCGCTGAACAGGTGTCGATGAGCAACAGCATCGGCAGTCTGCGCGCGCTGAGCGTGATCGATTGGCGTGAGTTCGTCGAATCGCTGAGCGCCGTCGATGAAGTGCTGCGCCGCGATCCGGCCGATGTTTATACGACGATGGATTTCGCGACGCGCGACCGCTATCGGCACGTCGTGGAAGCTGTCGCCAAACGCAGCGAATGGTCCGAGCACGATGTCGCCGCCGCGGCATGGGCGCTGGCCACGCAAGCCGCTGACGATGGCAACGGCGACGAACGACTGTCGCACGTCGGTTATTACCTGATCGATGCGGGATTGTCTGATCTCGAACAGACCGTCGACTTGCGCGTGCCGATGCATCGTTTTCTGCGTCATCCGCAAACGCGCGTCGTTCTATACCTCGTCGCGATTTTTTTGATCACGGTGATCGGTACCACGATCGTCGCGTTCGAAGCGCATGCCGATCATGTGCCGAACTGGCTGCTCGTCCCGGTTATCGCGATGGCCGCGTTGTGCGCCAGCCAGCTCGGCGTGGCGGTGGTGAACCGGCTCACCAGCATGCTCGTATCGCCGCGTCTTTTGCCGCGCCTGGATTTTTCCGAAGGCGTGCCGGCCGAGGTGCGCACGCTCGTCGTCGTGCCGACCCTGATCTCGGATGCCGACGGTGTCGAAGCATTGCTCGAATCGATAGAAATCCGATTTCTCGCCAATCGCGATACGTTCGTTCACTTCGCGCTGCTCACCGATTTCAGCGATGCGCCCTCCGAAACGATGCCGAACGATGAGTCGCTGCTGCAACTGACCGCGCACGGCATCGAGGCATTGAACAAACAGTATGAAAAGGAAGGAACGCAGACGCCGTTCTTCCTGCTGCATCGTCCACGCGTGTGGAATTCGCAGGAACGCACGTGGATGGGGCGCGAGCGCAAACGCGGCAAGCTCGGCGATCTGAATGCCGTGTTGCGCGGCAAATCCAGCGCGGCGTTTTCGCGCATCGTCGGCGACACGTCGTTATTGCCGTCGATCAAATACGTCATCACGCTCGATACGGATACGCAGTTGCCGCGCGACACCGCGCGCCAGCTCATCGCGACATTGTCCCATCCGCTCAACCGCGCGCATTTCGATGCAACGCGCGGACGTGTCGTCGCCGGCTACGGCATCCTGCAACCGCGTGTGGCTGTGGGCGTGCAGGGCGCGCAACGATCGGAATACGCGCGAATGCATTCTGGCGATGCCGGCATCGATCCGTACACGCGCGCCGTATCGAATGTGTATCAGGATGCATTCGGCGAAGGTTCGTTCGTCGGCAAGGGCATTTACGATGTCGATGCGTTCGAGCAATCGCTCGAAGATCGACTGCCGGCGAACCGGATTCTGAGCCACGATCTGCTCGAAGGGTGTTACGCGCGCTCGGGTCTGGTGAGCGATGTCGAACTCGCCGAAGATTATCCGAGCAGCTATCTCGCCGACGTGCGCCGGCGTCATCGCTGGATTCGCGGCGACTGGCAGATCACGCGCTGGCTTACGCCGTTCGTCAGCGCCGCCGATGGCAGGATTACGAAGAATCCGCTGAGCGCATTGTCGCGATGGAAAGTGCTCGACAATTTGCGCCGCAGCCTGCTGCCGACGGCGGCGACCGTGCTGCTCGTTCTCGGCTGGACGGTATTGTCCGCGCCGTGGTTCTGGACGGCGGTAGTGGCCGGCGTGTGGCTGTTGCCGCTGGTCGGCGCGAGCGCGCTGGATCTGAGCATCAAGCCCAAGGATTTGCCGTGGAACCTGCATCTGGTCGCCGCTGCGAAAAGCGTCGCTCACAACCTATTCAACGCGCTGTTCGCACTGGCGTGCCTGCCGTACGAGATGGCGTTCAGTCTCGACGCGATCGTGCGCACCGGTTTCCGCATGCTCGTGTCGCGGCGCTATCTGCTGCAGTGGACGCCGTTCAGCGATGTCGAGCGTCGATCGTATACTTCTATACTCAATTCGTTCGACACGATGTGGATCGCGCCGTCGCTGGCGATGGGTTGTGCGTTGTATCTGGCCATGGCGCGACCGTCCGCCTTGATCGTCGCCGCGCCGCTGCTCACGTTGTGGCTGATCGCGCCGGCCATCGAATGGTGGTTGAGCCGGCCGCTGGTGCGCGTCGCCGTGGCGTTGACGCCCGACGAGCGCGGCTACTTGCGCAACGTCGCGCGGCGAACGTGGGCGTTCTTCGAAAACCTGGTCGTCGCCGACGACAATTGGCTGCCGCCGGACAATTTTCAGGAGACGCCGCTAAGTGTCGTGGCGCACCGCACCTCGCCGACCAATATCGGTCTGGCATTGCTGTCGAATTTTTCCGCATTCGATTTCGGTTTTGTGTCGATGGGCACGCTCATCGAGCGTTGCGGCAACACGCTGGATACGATGCAAAAGCTCGATCGCGAGCGCGGTCATTTCTACAACTGGTACGACACGCAATCGCTCAAACCGCTGAATCCGGTTTACGTATCCACCGTCGACAGCGGAAATCTGTGCGCGCATTTGTTTACGTTGCACGCCGCGCTGCGAGCGTTGCCGGATGCGCCGGTGGTCAGCGCACAAGCGTTGTACGGATTGATCGACATCGCCAACATCGTCGTCGAAACGCGATCGGCCAAAGACGCCGATGCCGTATCGGCATTCAGTCAGCGCCTGGAACGCGCGCTGGTTTCCGGTGTGCATCTCGTTGGCATCCACGAAGCGCTGACCGAATTGGCCGTCGTCGCCACGGCCATCGCGGAAAAAACGGCCGACGACGGTTTGGCCAACGCATGGCCGGGCGCGCTGCTCGATCAATGCCTGGATGCCCGAGACGATCTGCGGTTCCTGCTGCCGTGGCTCGAATCGTCGCCGATGCCGGCGCGTGTGACGTCGTTCCTCGAAACCGCGGGCATTCCGACGTTGGCCGACGCGCCGGCATTTTCGCGCAATCTGTTGCGGCTGTTCGACGACGTCACCGATGTCCAACCGGCTGAGCGCGAGTGGCTGACGGCATTCGAAAATTCACTGAGCGAAATCGATCAGCGCGTGACGGCCCGCCTGGTCGCGATCAGACAACGCGCATTGCAGGCCTGCCATTTCGCGCAGATGGATTTTGGCATGTTGTACGACAAGGACCGTCATCTTTTGACGATCGGTTATTACGTTGCCGATCGTCGCACCGATGCGAGTTTCTACGATCTGCTCGCGTCCGAAGCGCGCCTGACCAATTTCGTGGCCGTGGCGCTGGGGCAAGTCCCGCAGGAAAGCTGGTTCGCGCTCGGCCGTTTGCTCACCAAGAGCGGCGGCGATGCGGCGTTGCTGTCGTGGGGCGGCTCGATGTTCGAGTACCTGATGCCGCTGCTGGTGATGCCGAATTATCCGAACACCTTGCTCGATCAGACCTATACGGCATCCGTGAAACGGCAGATCGACTACGGCCGCAAGAACGAAGTGCCTTGGGGCATTTCCGAATCGGGCTACAACGCCGTGGATGCCGCGCAGAATTATCAGTACCGCGCGTTCGGTGTGCCGAGCCTCGGTTTGAAACGCGGCCTCGCCGCCGATCTCGTCGTCACACCTCACGCGAGCGTGCTGGCCGCGATGGTCGAGCCGCAAGAAGCCACGCGCAATCTGCGCGCGCTGGAGTCGCTCGGATTGATGGGCCAATTCGGATTTTACGAAGCGGCCGACTACACGCCGTCACGATTGCGGCGCGGCGAACCGTTCGCGATCGTGCGTTCGTTCATGGCCCATCATCAAGGTATGAGCATGTTGGCGCTCGCCGAAACGCTGCTCGACCGGCCGATGTGCGCGCGTTTCGTTTCCGAACCCCTGTTTGCCGCGACGTTGCAATTGCTGCAGGAACGCGTGCCGCGCAACGCGGCGACGTATTCGCAAAGCACCGAATTGGCCGAGAGCCGCATGCAAAGCGATACGTCGCAAATGCCGGTGCGCGTGTTCACCTCAGCGACGACGCCCACGCCTGCAGTGCAGATGCTGTCCAACGGACGCTATCACGTCATGCTGACCAACGCGGGCGGCGGATTCAGCCGCTGGAAAGGTCTGGCCGTCACGCGCTGGCGCGAAGACACCACGCGCGACAACTGGGGAACGTTCTGCTACATCCGCGACGTCGACAGCGGAAAATTCTGGTCGAACACGTTGCAACCCGTGCTCGGACCCTGCACCAGTTTCGAGGCGACATTCACCGAACCGCGCGTGCAATTCCAGCGTCGCGACGACGAAATCGATACGCATACCGATATCGCCGTTTCGCCGGAAGACGACATCGAACTGCGCCGCGTGAAAATCACCAATCGCTCGCGCGCGCGGCGCACGATCGAGGTCACCAGCTATGCCGAAGTCGTGCTCGCGCCGGCGATATCCGACGACATGGGTCAGGCCTTCAGCAATCTTTTCGTCGAGACGGAGATCGTCGCGTCGCGCTCGACCATCCTATGCAAGCGCCGCCCGCGTTCCAACGCCGAGCAGTGGCCTAGCATGCTTCATCTTATGTCGCTGCATGGCGCCGAGAGCGTCGAAACATCGTACGAAACCGATCGCATGCGCTTCATCGGGCGCGGCAATAGCAGCGCAGATCCGACCGCGTTGCGCGACACGAAAACCTTGTCGGGTACGCAGGGCGCGGTGCTCGATCCGATCGTCGCGGTGCGTCATCGCTTCGTGCTCGAACCCAAGCAATCGGCAACGCTCGATATCGTCACCGGCATCGCCGATGGACGCACCGCGTGCATCGCGCTGGCAGAGAAATATCACGATCTGCATCTGGGCGATCGCGTGTTCGATCTGGCCTGGACGCACAGCCAGGTCGCGCTGCGGCAAATCAATGTCACCGAAACCGATGCGCAATTGTATGGACGTCTGGCCGGCCGTGTGATTTACGCGAACGGATCGCTGCGCGCCGGCGGCAAGCTCATCGCGGCCAACCGGCGCGGCCAGTCGGGACTTTGGCGCTACGCCATTTCCGGCGATTTGCCGATCCTGCTGTTGCAGATTTCCGATTTCGCCAACATCGAACTGGCGCGCCAGCTCGTCCAGGCGCACGCGTACTGGCGCACCAAAGGACTCTCCGTCGATCTGATCATCCTCAACGACGATCACGGCGGTTATCGCCAGGTCTTGCAGGAACAGATCCTCGGCATGATTTCGGCCGGCATCGGCGGCAATCTGATCGATCGGCCGGGCGGAATCTTCGTGCGTCCGGCCGAACAGATCGCTGCGGAAGACCGTGCGCTGTTGCTCGCCGTTTCGCGCGCGATCATTTCCGATCTGAACGGTTCGCTGGGCGAGCAGATCAAGCAGCGCGATCCCGTCGATCTCACAATCCCGCGTTTCGTACCGACGCGCAGCGGACACATCATCGCGCTGCCGGCCTCGACCGCATCGCCGCGCCAACTCCTGTTCGACAACGGCACCGGCGGTTTCAGCACCACCGGCCGCGAATATGTGATCACGACGACGCGCGATCGCATGACGCCGTTGCCGTGGGCCAACGTGCTGGCGAATCCGAATTTCGGCAGTGTCGTTTCCGAAAGCGGCGGCGCGTACACGTGGGCTGAAAACGCGCACGAGTATCGTCTGTCGCCGTGGGCGAACGATCCGGTCGGCGATGCGTCGGGCGAAGCGTTCTATCTGCGCGACGAGGAAACCGGACGATTCTGGTCGCCGACGCCGTTGCCGTGCCGCGGCGAAACGCCGTACACGACACGGCACGGTTTCGGCTACACCGTGTTCGAGCACACCGAAGATAGTATACAAACGGAATTGTGGATTTATGTCGCACTCGATGCGCCGGTGAAATTCTCGGTGTTCAGGGTGCGCAACCTGTCCGGCCGCGCACGCCAGCTTTCGCTGACCGGTTATGTCGAATGGGCGCTCGGCGATTTGCGTCCGAAATCGGCGATGCACGTCGTCACCGAGATCGATCCGGACAGCGGTGCACTGTTCGCGCGAAATTCGTACAACTCGGAATTCTCCGAACGCGTGGCGTTTTTCGATGTCGACGATCCATTGCGCACGCTGAGCGGCGACCGCACCGAATTCATCGGACGCAACGGCTCGCTGCAAAAGCCGGCCGCGCTCTCGCGTTCGCGTTTATCGGGGAAAGTCGGCGCGGCACTCGATCCGTGCGCGGCGTTGCAAACCACGTTCGATCTCGCCGACGGTCAATCGCGAGAAATCATTTTCCGGCTCGGAGCGGGCGAAGGCGTCGACGAGACTAGCGACTTGGTCCTGCGCCTGCGCAAACCCGACACCGCGCGCGCGGCGTTCGTCGCGATCCGCGATTTCTGGAAACGCACGCTGGGCGTCGTGCACGTAAAAACGCCGAAACCCGAACTCGACGTGATGGCCAACGGATGGCTTTTATACCAGGCCATCGCCTGCCGCATGTGGGGACGCAGCGGCTACTACCAGTCCGGCGGCGCGTACGGATTCCGCGATCAATTGCAGGATGCGATGGCGCTGGTGTTCGCCTCGCCGGACCTGTTGCGCGAACAGATCCTGCGCAGCGCCTGCCGCCAGTTCAAGGAAGGCGATGTGCAACATTGGTGGCATCCGCCATCGGGTCGCGGCGTGCGGACGCGCTGTTCCGACGATTACCTGTGGCTGCCGCTGGCGACGTGGCGCTACGTCATGTGCACGGGCGATCGCAGCATTCTGAATTCGGCATGCACGTTCCTCGAAGGCCGGCCGGTCAGCGAAGGTGAAGAATCCTATTACGATCTGCCGACGCAATCCGGCGACAGCGCGGATCTCTACGAACACTGCGTCCGCGCCATCAAGCACGGTCTGGATTTCGGCGTGCACGGTTTGCCGTTGATGGGCAGCGGCGACTGGAACGACGGCATGAACAACGTCGGCGCGCACGGTAAGGGCGAGAGTGTGTGGCTCGCGTTCTTCCTGCACCACGTGCTCACGACATTTTCCGGCGTGGCCGAACGGCGCGGCGATATCGCATTCGCGGCCCGCTGCCGCGACGAAGCGGCGACATTGTCGAACAATATCGAAGCCAACGCGTGGGACGGCGCCTGGTATCGCCGCGCCTATTTCGACGATGGATCGCCGCTGGGTTCATCGACCGATATGGAATGCAAGATCGATTCGATCGCGCAGAGCTGGTCGGTGTTGTCCGGCGCAGGTTCCGACGAGCGCCGGCATATCGCGATGATGTCGCTCGACAAACATCTGGTCGACCGAAAATTCAAACTGGTCAAGCTGCTCGATCCGCCGTTCGACAAATCGCCGGCCGATCCCGGTTACATCAAAGGCTATGTGCCCGGTGTGCGCGAAAACGGTGGGCAGTACACGCATGCCGCGATCTGGGCATCGATGGCCTTCGCGGCCTTGGGCGACGCGGAACGCGCCAACGAATTGCTCGGCTACATCAACCCGGTCGGCCATGCGCTGTCGGCGCAAGATGCAAATGTATACAAAGTCGAACCGTACGTGGTCACCGCCGATGTGTACGCCGTCGCGCCGCATACCGGCCGCGGCGGGTGGAGCTGGTATACCGGCTCGGCCGGATGGCTGTATCGATTGATGATCGAATCGATACTCGGACTGCGCCTGGACGACGGAAAATTGCACTTCGCGCCGTGCGTGCCGGCCGACTGGACGGGCTTCAGCGTGGTCTACACGCATGGCAGCTCGCGATACGACATCGAAGTGACCTTGACCGGCAACGCGTCGGATTCGGTTGCGATCGTGATGGACGATATTCCTT
The DNA here is from genome assembly GCA_040002515.1 of Rudaea sp. Taxonomy (GTDB): domain Bacteria; phylum Pseudomonadota; class Gammaproteobacteria; order Xanthomonadales; family Rhodanobacteraceae; genus Rudaea. The sequence continues at coordinate 15,173 of JBDUEI010000074.1, forward strand.
TGGACGATGGCGCCATCGAGCTAACCGACGACGGAAAAATCCGTCAGGTGCGCGTGATGGTGGCCGCGAGCCGAGCGCACATCACGTCGTAATCCCGCGTGCCGTCATCTTCATCATCGATTCGGTTTGCGGCGTGTAGAGTGCGCGCACTTCGATCGCCGCCCGACCAACGACAGGGAACTTTGCGTGAGTCAGAAAACCAGCGCGCTGGCAGGAAAACCGATACCGGATTCGGCTTTAGTCGATGTGCGCAAATTGCTCGATGCCTACGTCGATCTGAAACCCGATCCCTCGGTCGCCGAACAGCGTGTCGCGTTCGGCACGTCGGGACATCGCGGCAGTTCGTTCGAGCGCAGTTTCAACGAGTGGCACATTCTCGCCACCACACAGGCGATTTGCGAATACCGAAAATCCAGACACA
>JBDUEI010000075.1:0-42420 GCA_040002515.1 Rudaea sp.
GCACCAATGAAATCTCGCTCGAGTGATCCGACTCGCCGGGAAGCTCGGTGGCTCAGCTCGCCACTCGCGACGGGACGCAATTGCGTTGACCGCACAGCATCCGTGAAGGACTCTCGCCTGGGTCATCCTCGTACGCTTCGTCGCGTCGTACCTTTCTAAACCCCAGCCGCCGCTTTTCCCTCCTTTTAGCTCGCATTATTGTCGCGGTGGGCTTACGCTCTTGCGTGCGAGCGCGCGTGGAACGTCGTTACGCGCGAGTTACAAATCAAATTGGAGAAATCAGATGAGTCAGGTTCGATTGGCAACGCTACTTGTGCTGGCGTCGGTCGCAGCAGGCGCCGCTCCGGCCCGGGCTTCGGATTCCAGCGCTCCTTCCGGCGTCGCGTCGTCGGCTTCGACTTCTCCATCAATGAATTCGGCTACCGGGCGAACCGGGCCTGCGAGCAGCAGGCCGCGCAATTACGTCACGACGAACTCGAAAGGGCTCGTGGTGTTGGATCGGATTACCGGCGATACGCGCGCGCTGACCGCCGAAGAAGCCCAACACCTCGCCGAGGGAATCAAGGAATTGTTGAGTCAATCGACCGATGGGTTGGTTCAGGTACATCACACCGACGGATCGGTATCGATGGATCTGCAAGGCCGCTTCCAGAGTGTGATGCTGGCCAAAACAGAAGATGACGGCACGATCTCGCAGGCCTGCGTCGACAACGAAATGGACGCGGCGGCATTTTTTGAGATCGACCCGGATCTGCTCGATGCCGCCCAACGCGCCGTCAGCCAGACGACACCGCCGCTGGACATCCGCTAAGCCATGCAACGGAACCTATCCATGACTAATTCTCACCGTTCTTCCAACGTACGTCATCTCAGCGCGCGCGCGATTTTCGCCATTGCGTCGATTTTTGGCACGTCGTCGGCGTTTGCCGCCGCGACCATCGTCATCCTCAATAACGATCAGGCCGGCGTGGGGTTCAATGACCCCACCGTCGTGGCGCCCGTCGGCGGCAATCCGGGTACCACAGTCGGGCAACAACGCCTGTTTGCATTCCAGGCCGCAGCCAATACCTGGGGCGCAACGCTGAACAGTCCCGTGACGATCACCATCCGATCACAATGGACTGCATTGACCTGCACTGCCACGACCGCCGTGCTCGGATCGGCCGGAGCGCTCGCGATTTATCGCGATTTCGCCGGCGCCCCGTTTGCAAGCACTTGGTATAACGAAGCGCTTGACGGTGCGATTACGGGCGTTGATCCAAACGTGACGCAGCCGGAGATCAACGCAAACTTCAACGTCAATCTCGGCAATACCAATTGCCTGACCGGTACGCACTTCTACCTCGGCCTAGACAACAATCACGGCTCAGACATCGACTTGGTGACTGTGCTCACGCACGAGTTCGGCCACGGTCTGGGATTTCAGACATTCACCAATGCTTCGACTGGCGCGCTGAATAACGGTGCAGTCTCCATTTACGACCGTTTTCTGATGGACCTTTCGTCGGGCAAAAGCTGGCTGCAGATGACCAACGCGGAGCGTGCGGCCTCTGCGCTGAATACGCACAAGCTGGCTTGGAATGGCCCGCAGGTCAGTGCCGATGTGCCGGGCGTGCTTGCGAACGGGATACCGGTTCTGAAAGTCACCGCGCCGGCGGCCATCGCCGGAAGCTTCGATGTCGGCACGGCGGCTTTCGGGCCGGTGCTCACGGCAGGAGGAATCAGCGGTTCGCTTCTGCTAGCCAACGACTCCGGCGGTGCATCGCCTACCGACGGTTGCGAATCATTTTCGGCTGGATTTTTCAGCGGTACGATCGCGGTCATCGATCGCGGCACCTGTACCTTCAAGACCAAGGCCTTGAATGCGCAGAACGCGAACGCGCTGGCGGTCGTCATCGTCAACAACACGGCGGGCAGCCCAGCTCCGCCCCTCGGCGATGATCCCACCGTGACGACGCCGATCACCATTCCTACCGTTTCCGTGACTCAGGCAGACGGCAATCTGATCAAGGCGCAGCTCGGCGCAGGCGTGACCGGCACCATGCAACTCGATACCACCGTGCGCGCGGGCGCCGATGCGTTCGGCAAGGCCTTGATGTTCAGTCCCAATCCGTTTCAGTCGGGCTCTTCCGTTTCGCATTGGGACACCATCGCGACGCCCAACTTGTTGATGGAACCGGCGATCAACGGCGATCTCACCCACAACGTCACCGCACCGTCCGATCTCACCTATTCGGAAATGCGCGATGTCGGCTGGGTTTCGACGGCATTACCCTCTGCAATCACCGCAGCCGGTGGCAACAATCAGAGCGCGTTCCTGAGTCAAGCGTTTGCGACACCGATCAAGGTCACGATATCTCCGGCGATAAGCGGCATCACGGTGACGTGGACGGTCAATCCGTCCGTCACCGGCGCAGGAGCGATCTTCCCCAGCACCGGCACCCGTTTCGCCGTTTCCACGACGAACGCGTCGGGTCAGGCAACTGCACCGGCGTTGACCGCGAACGGTTCGGCCGGAACGCATTCGATGAACGCCACGGTGCCAGGCGCGGGAACCACGACCTTTACACTGATGAATGTTCCGGCGGACCGAATTTTTGCCAATGATTTCGAATAGCGAGGCGCTCACGTGATGCGAGCGCTCGCTCGATGCTGTGTCGCGGGAAAAGTGAACTCTGACCCCAGAAGAACGCTGCTCGTAACGCCACTTCTGTTGCTGGCGTTCCTGCACTGCAACCTCGCGTCGGCGCACGACATTTACGTGCTCGGCACGTCCAACAATATTGCGCTCGTTCCGGAATCGCAGCCCGCATTGGCGGCGACAACGGTCGCCGCGGTGACCGGACTGGTCGCGGGCGATCTGCTGGTCGCCATCGACGTGCGTCCGCAGAATGCGCAGCTCTATGGTCTCGGATTCAACAGCGGGGCCGGCACGGTGCAGCTTTATCACATCGCCGTGGATGACGCCGGCGCGCGCGCATTTGCCTTAGGCGCAAACGTTGGATTCGTCTCCGGGGCGGGAGTGTCCGCGCCCGTCACCGGCAGCGCGTTCGACATGGAATTCAATCCTGCCACCGACCGCATTCGCGTCGTGGACAACACCGGACAGAATTTTCGGATCAATCCCAACACCGGCGCAGCCATCGATGGCGATCTGGGCGGACCTGCCGGTTCGGTAACGGGCGTGAACATGGACGGATCGGTAAACGGCGCCACCAACACGCTCGATGGCGCGGCATACACCAACAACATCAGCAACGTCAGCGTAGCGACATTGTATACTCTCGACAGCAACACCAATAGTTTGTATATCCAGAATCCGCCCAACACCGGCACGCAGACATTGCCGATCACCGTCACCTTGGCGGGATCGACACTGGATTTTGGATCCGAGTCGGGTTTCGACATACCGACAGGCGTGAACGTCGTCGCGTCCGGCACTGCGGCAACGGGCGAAGCCGTGGCTGCATTGTCCGTCGGCGGGATCTCGGGTCTGTATCGCCTCAATCTGGCGACCGGTGTGGCGCGCTCGCTCGGTTCGTTCGGTCTGACCGCGCGCGATATCGCGATCGCTCCCGAAACACAACCGGCCATTGCACTGGCCGGCGACGGCACGTCGCTGCTGCGATTCCAAGTGCCAAAACCCGATACGACGAGCACCGTCGCTATTAGCGGCATCGTGGCGGGCGAACGGCTCGTCGGTATCGACGGTCGTCCGGCTACCGGTCAGTTGTTCGGAATCGGCGTCGATGCGACGTCCGATAAGGCAACGACATATCTGATAGATCCGCAAACCGGAGCGGCTACGATCATCGGCAGTGCAGGGCTCATTGCGTTTGTCGCTGCAGGTGGAAATCCCGTCGATTTTCCGGATGCTTCGTGGGGAATTGATTTCAATCCCACGGTGGATCGCTTACGCGTCGTCAGCAGCGCCAATGGACTGAATTTCCGCGTGAATCCGAATACCGGTGCGCCGGTCGATGGCGATCTCGGCGGAACGTCCGGTTCAGTGTCCGGCGTGAATCCCGACGCATTCATCAACGGCGCGGTCGGCGTCGGCATTTCGGGTGCCGCTTATACGAACAATATTTTCGGTGCGACGGTCACGACGCTCTATACACTCGATTCACTTGGAAATCGTTTGTTTATCCAAAACCCAGCGAACTTCGGAACGCAGACCTCTCCCGTCACGCTGACACTGAACGGTTCGCCGTTCGATTTCGATACGGTCGCCGGATTCGACATACCGCCTGGCGTCGATGCGCCGGTAAGCAGCGGCCCCGCAACCGGCGAAGGCTTCGCGGCGCTGGGTACCGGCACTACGTCGCTGTATCGCATCAATTTGTCGACCGGCGCCGTTGCGCCGATCGGATTGATCGGAGCCGGCGGCGCCGTGGCGGGATTGGTGATATGGACTTCCAACGATCGGATCTTTCAGAACGGATTCGAGTAAACGCCGCGCCGAACCTTTTTCGCACGCCATCTTCCACGCTTATTTAGATAACGATGCGAGCGTATGTCGCATTGTGGATTTTTGCGCAAATGCTATTTGTATAACGATCGATAGCGAAGGTTTCGGTTGCTAACAACAACGTACGACCACATCGTCCGACATTCGAAACGTGCAGTTCAAATGTTTCCGCGACGATTTCCACGCGGAAAGCTGAGCCGTTGCCTGAGCCGAGAGGATGAGTGCATTTACGCAACTCTCTACCAACGAAACGCGTTGCCCCGCGAAACTAATCTATACTCGCGTACGATCATTTCGTAACCGATACGCGCGCCACGATCGTTTGGAATTCGGGCCATCGCGCGGCCGTGAGGGCTGGGGAGCTTTCAACGATGGTTTTCAATTCACTGACGTTCGTGGCGTTTTTTGCGTGCGTGCTCGGGCTGCATTCGCTGCCGCTGAGCTGGACCACGAAGAAAATCAATCTGCTGATCGCGAGCTATATTTTTTACGCCGCGTGGAATCCGCCGTTCGTCATCCTGCTGTGGATTTCCACGGTCGTGGATTGGTATGCGGCGCAAGGGTTGGTCAAGGCGAAACGCGGGCCGGCGCGGCACGCGTGGATGTTGCTCTCGGTCATCGCCAACCTCGGCATGCTGAGTTATTTCAAATACGGCCAGTTCCTGCTCGACAACTTCACCGTGGCGCTCAACGCCGCCGGCGTCGCTTACCAGCCGCCGCATTTCGACATCGTTCTTCCAGTCGGCATCTCGTTCTATACGTTCGCCACGATGTCCTACACGCTGGACATCTACCTGCGCCGTGCCACGCCGGCGCGCAACCTGCTCGATTACTCGCTGTTCGTGACGTTCTTCCCACATCTGGTCGCCGGTCCGATCATGCGGCCGACCGAACTCGTCCCGCAGTTCGCACAACCGCGTCAAGCGAGTGCTGATCAGTTGCGATTCGGTCTGGCGTTGATGACGCTCGGCCTGTTCAACAAAGTCGTCGTGGCCGACAGCTTTCTCGCCGATGCGGCCGAGCGCGTCTACGACACCGACAAGCTGCCGGGAGCGCTCGATGCATGGGCCGGAACGCTCGCCTTCAGCGGGCAGATTTTTTGCGACTTCGCCGGCTACTCGACCACCGCCATCGGTGCGGCGCTGTGTCTCGGATTTGCGCTGCCGGATAATTTTCGCTTCCCGTACGCGGCGGTCGGATTTTCCGATTTCTGGCGCCGCTGGCACATCACGTTGTCGTCGTGGCTGCGCGACTACGCCTACATCCCGCTAGGCGGAAATCGGCACGGCGTCTGGCGAACCTACACCGCCTTGATGACGACGATGCTGCTCGGCGGACTCTGGCACGGTGCGAGCTGGACCTTCGTTGTATGGGGTGGATTGCACGGGCTGTATCTGAGCATCGAGCGCATGCTGCGATCGCGCTTTGGCGGCTACCGGCCCGGTCCGATCGCTTTTTTAGCGTTGGGTCTTCTGACGTATGCACTGGTCAATCTCACGTGGGTTTTCTTCCGCGCCAAAACATTCGGCAAGGCCTGGGCCGTCTTGAGCGGTATGCTCGGCCAGAACGCGCTGACCAAACCGATTCTGGCCACGCCGTCGCTGGTATTCGTGTTCCTGATCGTCGGATTGATCGTGCTCGCGCACTGGTTGATGCGAAAACACACGCTCGAGTCCGTCGTGTCGCGAACGCCGGCGCTCGTGCTGTCCGTCGTCTGGTCGCTGATGGCGTTCGCGATCGTCGCTGCGCAGGGGGTGGGCAATGCCTTCATCTATTTCCAGTTCTGATCCGCACCACAACGGTGCCGATCACGTCGGCGCGTCGACGGTTGGACCCGGACTGCGGCTCACCGCATCGGATCGTCCCGGCGTCGCCCAGCCGGTGCCGGTTCGCGATATTCCGATCCGCCCTTGGAAACGCATCGTGCTGATCGCCGCGACGCTGTTCGTCGCGTTGCTCGCAGGTTGGGAATTTTACTGGCGAGCGCAAGGAGCGATTCCCGGTTTTCGGAACACCGATTCGTTGTGGTCCATCCAGCGGCGGCGCATCGACAATGACCAAGGCGATGCCACCGTGCTGGTCGGCGCATCACGCATGCTATTCGATCTGAACTTGCCTACCTGGGAACGACTGGCGGGGCGCCGTCCGATCCAGCTGTCGTTCGAAGGCACGTCGCCGATCGCGTTCATGGAAAATCTCGCAGCGGATCCGAACTTCACGGGGAGATTGCTGGTCGGCGTCACGCCGGATGCTTTCTTCTCAGGATTCGGGCGACATTTGGGAGCGCTTAATTACTATCCGAAGGAATCGCCGGCGCAGCGGGTAGGTCAGTGGTTGTCGACGCACTTCGTCGAGCCGTATCTGGCTTTCTACGATCCCGACTTCGCTCTCGTCACCGTGCTCAAGCGACAACCCTGGCCGGAGCGATCCGGTCGCGCATGGTTAACCGATGTGCGCAAGCTGTCCGTGATGGCAAACGATCGCGATACGCATTTGTGGGACAAGGTCGAAAACGATGCAGATTATCGTTCGCTCGCGCAGCACGTCTGGGCCGAACGATTCGAGTCGCCGAACGATCCACCACCGGCGAAAATTCAGGAGAATGCGCAAAAGCAAATCGATCGCGCCGTCGCCGCGGCACACACATTGCGCGCGCGTGGCGTGGACGTCATCTTCGTGCGCATGCCCAGCGATGGCGAATATCTCGCTTTCGAAAACCGACGGTTTCCACGCGCGCAAACCTGGGATGCGCTCATCCAGCGAAGCGGGGCGCGCGGCATCCACTTCGCGGACTACCCCGATTTGCAGAATCTGAATCTGCCGGACTGGTCGCACCTGTCGGAATCCGACGCCGTGCGATTCACCGAAAAACTCTACGGCATCGTCAACGATGCCTCCGTGCCGAGCGGTATCCAGCCGTAGCGCGCCCATACGACGTGCGATAAACCGTCACGGATTCGATTCTTGTTGCCCGCAGCAATGACCAATAACATACGCACGGGTCATCCGCGGGCACTCGCGGTGGCCGCCGTTCGCTGCCGTGGAACTGGAATTCATGACGCTACTCTCGATCGTTCTTCTAATGACGCAGTCGTCCGCGGCCACGTGCCTGAAATACGACATCGACGTTGTCGTGGTCGGCAAATTGATCGAGCAGACATTTCCCGAACAGCCCAATTACGAGAGCATAGAAAAGGGCGACGTTCCCGCGACCTATTATTTCCTCGACCCCAGTCCCGCACTTTGCGTACTACCGGGCAGCGGACCCGACGAGCGTGCCGCCGACATCGATTCGCTGCAAATCGTCTTTCCCGCAAACGGCGATGCCTACAAAGCGCTGCGTTCAAGTTTGGGTCGCGATGTCAAATGCACCGGCAGGTTGATGCCCGAAATATCCGGCCACCACCACACGCCGATCTTGCTTGCGGATGCTGTGTGCGCTCCGCGTTAGCAATTGCCTAACCCGATGCATCGCCGTGATTATCCCGAGTCGTTATGACGCCAACCATTCCCACGACGTCATCGACAAGAACCTGCTTTCCTCGCGGATCGCGGTGTGAGAGAACGGCACGCGCGTGTTCGCATGCCGACGCGCGCACATGGCGGATCGCTTCGATTGACCACGCGCAAACTGTCGCCAATCGCATCGGCGCCGCTTACCCATCATGCGTTGGCGCAGAACTCGTGCGACCCACAAACAGAGGAGTAATTCATGTTGTCGAGATTTTTCTTGCTGGTGATGTTGAGTATTTTCGTGCAGTCCATCGCGTCCGGCGCAACGGCCGCTCCGGCAGGCTGCGATGGTGCGGCGGAATATCATCAGCTGGATTTCTGGATCGGCGATTGGGATACGTTCGAAACGGATACGCCGAATGGGCCCTCCGAAGCGCGCGCTCATGTCGATGCGATCGCTCAAGGCTGCGCCATCCATGAACTGTATGAGCAGAACGACGGGCTGATCGGCGACAGCATCCTGAGTTACGACCCGGTCCGCAAACAGTGGCAGCAGACGTGGGTCACCAATCGCGGCGCGATCATGGTGATCGTGGGCAACTTCAAAGACGGCGCGCTGGTGCTGGAAGGCGAAGTGCACATGAAAGATGGGCGAACGTTCATGCAGCGCATTACGTGGCAAAAGCACGGCAAGGGTGTGCGCGAGTCGGCGGTACTGTCGAAAGATGGCGGCAAGACATGGGCGCCGTCGTTCGATGTGGTGTTTTTGGAGCACGTCGCGGCAAAATAAAAACGGTCGACCGGCGAGAATCCAAGCGCCGTTCGTTCGAGAACGGATTTTCGGACTGCCCGGAAAAATTCACGAAGGCGACTTCGCCTCGCCCGAAGTCGCGCCGAAACTTCTCGTCCATCGTTCGGGCTTGAAGGAATGTCATGAGACGTTGGATCGTTCTGCTTTGCCAATTGATTGCATGTCCGGTGCTGAACGCCGCACCGGTGTGGGAGCCGTCCGAAGGACATCGGCAAATCGCGCTGTGGCCTGGCACTCCGCCGGATTCCAAACCGATGCCCGGCAGCGAGACGATGAAGGTCGGCGACTCGCTGATCGGCGGCAAGCACGTCACTTCGATCACCAACGTCGCCAACCCCACGCTGACCGTTTATTCCCCGACCGTAAAAAATACCGGTGCCGCGGTGCTGGTCATTCCCGGCGGAGGTTTCGAGATTCTCGCGATGGATCTCGAAGGCACGGAAGTCTGCGATTGGCTGGTGTCGGAAGGCATCACCTGCGTGCTGCTGAAATATCGAGTGCCGAGCGCGCCGTACGAATGGCGCACCAACACGCGTCCGCACAATCTTCAGGTGCCGGTCGAGTCACTGGAAGACACGCAGCGCGCCATGCGCATCGTGCGCGCGCGTGCCGAAGAGTGGCATATCGATCCGCATAAAATAGGCGTACTCGGTTTTTCGGCCGGCGGTTATCTCGTTGCGCAGATCAGCACGAACTACAACAAGCGGTTGTACGCACCCATCGACGCCGCCGATCGACAGAGCAGTCGCCCGGATTTCGCCGTCGCCGTCTATCCCGGTCATCTGGTCACGGAGGAGGACGGTCGTCTCAATCCCAATGTGCCCGTGACCAAGGAAACGCCGCCCACCTTCATCCTTCAAGCCGACGACGACCACGTCGATGGTATCGCGCACGCGTTGGTCTACTTTCGTGCGTTGTCCGATGCCAAAGTGCCGGTCGAGATGCACGTCTACGCGCAAGGTGGACATGCGTTCGGATTGCGACCGACTGCATTTCCGATCACGAAGTGGCCGCGACTCGTCGAGGTGTGGTTGCGGACCATTGGCGTCGTTCAAGACTGACGTCGCCGCTTCACCATCAAATCGTGCGGCACGCCGAGTCCAACCGCTAAGTAGTTTCCGGCGCAGTCGTTGCGGATTGTCCGGTCCGCATGAACATCACACCGATCACGGCGGCGAGTGCCGCGAACAGCGCGCCGCCGAGAAAGGCAAGGTGGTAGCCGCTGTTCAGCGCGACGAGATTTTCCGTGCCGAGAGCGAGCAAGCGATCCGAACGCGTCGCGGCCATGCTCGCCAGAACCGCAAGACCCAGCGCACCGCCCATCATGAATGCGGTGTTGACGATGCCGGATGCAAGGCCCGATTGGTCGGGCGCGACATCGCTCATCGCCGCCATCAGCACCGGATTGAACGCGATGCCGGCGCCGATGCCGAGCAGCAACATCGGCGGCAATACGTCGATCACAAAATCGCCGCCGATCGGCGCGCGCGCGAATAGCAACAAGCCCGCCGCGGCGCACAGCAATCCTGCGGCCAGCGGGATTTTGATGCCGAAGCGCATCACGAGTTTGGCCGATACGCCGAGCGACAATGCGGCCATGATCAAATTGGTGGGAATGAATGCCAGCCCGACTTGCAACGGGTTGTAGCCGAGGACGAGCTGTAGATACAACGCCGACAGGAAAAACCACGCGAACATCGCCGCGGCCCACAACACGCCGACCACGTTCGCCGTCGCGACATTGCGCAGTTTGAAAAGCGCGAGCGGCACGAGCGGCACGCGCACGCGCGATTCGATGACGAGAAATATCGCAAGCAACGCGGCCGACACGCCGAGCAATCCGAGCGTGTGCACGGACAGCCAACCGGTTTCGTTGCCATTGACGATGGCATAGATGGCCAACATCAACGCGAGCGTGACGGTCACCGCGCCTGCGACATCGAGGTGTCGTTGCGCGCCGCGATGATCGGCCGCCGGCAACAGCGGCAGCGACAGTGCGATGACCGCCGCGCCGATCGGAATGTTGACCAGGAATATCCAATGCCAGTCGAGCGCGTTGGTCAGAAATCCACCGAGCAGCGCGCCAATGCTTCCGCCGCCGGAACAGACGAAGCCGTACACGCCCATCGCCTTGGTTCGATCGCCGGTCTCGGTAAACAGATCCATGATCAGCGACAGCGCCACCGCGTCGACCACCGCACCGCCAAGGCCTTGCACGGCGCGCGCGGCGATGAGCGTCACCTGCGATCCTGCGAAACCGCATACCAGCGACGCGGCCGTGAACAGCGCGATTCCGATCACGAACAGGCGTCGATGGCCGTAAAGATCGCCGAGCCGGCCGCCGAGCAAAAGGAATCCGCCGGAGGTGAGCAGATACGCGTTAACCACCCAGGCCAATGTGGATTCGGAGAATTTCAGGTGTTCCCGAATCGTCGGCAGCGCCACGTTCACGATCGTCACATCGAGCACGATCATGAGCACGCCGAGGCAGAGTACGGCCAGCGCAAACCAGCGCCGGCGTTCGTGTTTTGCGGTTGTCGTCGTCGTCATTCGCGCATTATCCGATAAATCCCTGCTGCGTTGCCGCATCGAACGAAACAGTGTCGCCACCCGAGAAAAGTGTGCACTATCCGATCTCCACTCATGGAGGAACGTATGCGATCACTTATCGTACTGCTCGCCGTCACACTCGCAGCATTGGCAACCGGTTGCGCCACGATGGGAAATAACACCGTCGGAAAAGCGATGACCTTCGATTGTTCCGGCGCGGGACACGGCTGGGACGAATGCACGCAGAAAGCACAGACCGCATGCGGCGCGAAAGGATTCGACGTGGTCAAACGCAACATCGATTCGCAGTCGACATCTTCCGGCACCAGCGAGATGAAGCGCGAACTTCAGGTTTCCTGTAAGTAAGTTTCGCCGCATCGAGTCGCCGCGCGCGACTCGATGCGAATTATCGCGCAGCGTCTCAGCGCGCTTCCATCGCCACCGATTTTTCCGCACTCGCCAGAACCGCGCGTGCCTGACGCGTGCGATCGTCATCGTCGCCCAGGAATTGTTCGCGCAGCGTAACCGCGCGACGGAGCAGGGCCAGGCCTTCCGTTTTTCCGTCCGCGCGCTTGAGCACGAGCTGCGCCAGCGCGAGCGATGCAGACGCGGTCAGCGGATGATCGCCATCGGGCGCGAGTAGCGAACGTTGTGCGTTCAAGGTTGCGCGCAACTGCCTTTCGGCTTCGTCGATCTCGCCACCGTCGGCGAGCGCGAGACCGAGGTAGTAATGCGCCAGCGCACAATGCCGCGAGTTCGGCGCAAATAATTTTTCCGCCTGCGCGAGCGCCTGTCGATCCAGCGCGACGGCTTCCTGCCAGTCGCCGCGCCGGCGGCGCACATCACCGAGACGAAACAGTTCCCACACCCGATCGCGGATGTTGGCGCGTTCGTCGCGCGCGAGGACATCGCGCAATTCGGTTTCGGCAAGCTCGAGTTTGTTCTGCCGAGCGTGCACTTCGGCCAGATTACTGGACGCGATCAACGTCGCGTAGTGAAGCTCGCCGAGTTTGGCCGTTTCTACGGCCAAAGTTTCCTTCAGCAGTTGCTCGGCTTCGTCGAGCCCGTGCCAGTCCATCAGAAGTAGCGCGAGATTGTTTTGCGGATTCATCGTGACAGGATTGTCCGTGCCGAACCCTGCGCGCGCGATCTCGACGGAGCGGCGCATCGTTTGTTCGGCTTCCGGATATCGGCCCATGTGATACAGCGTGGTGCCGAGCGTATCCAGCGCGCGCGCGATTTCCGGATGCGTGGGCCCGAGGATCTGTTCGCGGATCGCGACATTGCGGCGCGCCTGATCCAACGCCTCGTCGTAACGGCCGAGGTTGCGCAGCGCGAGCGTCAGATTCTGGCGATCGGTTGCCACGCGCAAATCCGTATCGCCGAATACATCGCGATGAATTTGCAAGGCTTCGCGATACAACGTTTCGGATTTCGCCGTGTCGCGCAAATCCCACTCCGCGAGGCCTTCGGCGCTCAAGGAGTTGCCGAGCAATTCCTTGGCGTCGGTGTCCTTTCGCGCCAGCGCGACCGCTTCGTGCGCAAGTTTTTGCGCCTCGGCGCTGGAACCTCTTCGCTGTGCGATCGAGGAACGCGTGATCAAGACGCGGATGCGTTCGTGCGCATCGGCCTGCGCGCCGCTCTGAAGCAGATCGAACGCTTGCGCGGCGAGCGCGTCGGCATCGGCCAGGTCGCCATGCGCGCTCAAGGTATCGGCCAGTTCGCGGTCGAGTGTCGCGGCATTTTCCGGCGGCGTGAGCGACAGCGCGCTTCGTTGCAGCGCGCGCGCCTGGTCGTACAGACCCAGCTCGAAGTAGATGCGCCCCAGCGTACCCTGCAACTCCGCGCGCAAGGCGGGTTCGCGCGCCAGCCCGCGCTCGATTTGCGCGTTGCCGCGGTCGATCAGTTCGCGCGCGCTGATGTCGCGACCCTTAGCTGCGTTGGGATCGCTCGCATTGAACAGGCTCAACAGAAAATCCTTGACCGCGATGACGGTGCGCGCCTGCCGCGCCGTTTCGCGCGACTGCCACACGATCGCGGAAACACCGGCGATCGTGAGTAGTGCGGCGACGGTTCCCGCGGCCACGCCAACGCGATGACGGCGCAGGAATTTGCCGAAGCGGTATCGCCAATGTCCGCCGCGCAGCGGACGACCTTCCAGATAGGTGCGCAGATCGTCGACCAATGCGGTGACGGTCGGATAACGCGTTTCGGGCGATTTCGCGAGCGCGCCCTGCACGATACGTTCGAGATCGCCACGCAACGCACGCTGAAGTTGCAAGGCGGACGTCGCACGTTGCGCAGCGATCTGGTCTATCGTCGCCTCGGCGCTGGCATGCGCCGCCACCCCGTCCCTTGCGACGCCGACGGGGCGGGTCAGCGCGCGTTCCATTGGCTCCGGCGTTTCCTCCACGACGCTCTTGGTCCAGCCCGTTTCGCCGAGTGCTGCGCGCCGATACGGCATGCGTCCGCACAGCAACAAGTACAAAAGTATACCGAGCGCGTAAACGTCCGTCGCCGTGGTGATCGGTTCGCCGAGCACTTGTTCGGGCGCTGCGAATTCGCGCGTCATCGGATGCGCCTGCGTGGCGGTTTCCATCGCGGACGAATCCGAGGCGAGCGGTTTGGCGATGCCGAAGTCGAGCAGTTTCGGCTCGCCTTCGGCGGTGACCAGAATGTTCGACGGCTTGATGTCGCGATGCACGATCAGATTGCGATGCGCATATTCGGCCGCCGCGCAGACCTTGAGGAACAGCGCGATGCGATCGCGCAAACCGAGCGAGTGCGCATCGCACCACGCGGTGATCGGTTCGCCTTCGATGTATTCGAGTGTGAAGTACGGCGCGCCGTTGGCGCCGATGCCGCCGTCGTGCAACAGGGCGATGTGCGGATGCGTCAGCCGCGCCAGCGTATCGCGCTCGCGCAGGAAGCGCTGGCGCAATTGCGGATTGGCGAATTCGCTGCGGATCAGTTTGAGCGCGACGAGCTGATGAAACTGTCCGTCGATCCGTTCGGCCAGATACACGCGGCCCATGCCGCCGACACCGAGCAGCCGTTGCAGGCGATACGGCCCGACTGTCGCGCCCAGCCCGAGTTCGTCCGGATCGTCGGTGGTGCGCAGGCGTTGCAGAAGATCGACGACCGGGCCATCCAGAATATGTTGCTCTCCATCCGAAGCCATCAACAGCGATCGCACGCGCGCAAGCAGGTCCGCGTCGTTGCCGCAGTGTTCTTCAAGCCATGCCGAACGCACCGGTTCGGGCTGATCGAGTGCCGCGTGATAGAGCGCGCGAACGCGCGGCCAGGCGTCTTGCGTGGTCACGGCAGCGCGCTACCGCCCATCGATTCGCGCAGCAGCACGCGCGCCAGCGCCCAGTCGCGTTCGACGGTGCGCTGATGACGTCCGAGCTGTTCGCCGATTTCACCGAAGCTCAAGCCGGCGAAGAAATGCCACTCCACGATGAGTGCCAGATCGGCATCGCGCACGGCGAGTTTGTTCAGCGCCTCATCGAGTTCGAGCGCCTGTATGGCGACGGTGGCGTCCATTTCCAGCGAACCGTCGGCATCGGTCATGATCGCCTTGCCGCCGCGCTTGATCGCGCCGCGCTGTCGCGCATAGTCGACGATGATCTGGCGCATCGCACGCGCGGCCATGCCGAAAAAATGTGCGCGGTTGTCGATGCGGGTCATGCGGCGCTGTTGCAACCGCAGAAAAAGTTCGTGTACGAGCGCCGTCGAACTCAGCGACACATCCGGCGACAGATGCCGCTGCCGAACGGCACAGCGCTTGAGTTCGGCGTACAGCAAACCGTATGCGGTTTCCTGCGCGGCGGCATCGCCGGAGTTGGCCGCGTTCAGCAGTTCGGTGATGTCTTCCACAACGGACACGGCGCACCCCTGGCCATGCGAAACATCCTATCAGTTTCGCGGGGGATGGCGCCCGCGCGGCGCGGCGCGCGCGCCGGATCCGGTGCTAGATCGATTTCGAGCGCGACAGCGCGCCAACCGTCATCACGATGAACAGCACGAACACGATGCCCTGCGCGATGGCGAACGGCGGTTCCGAACCGGTCGGCGCCAGATCGTGCAGCGGCGCCACTTTCTGGAAACCTTGCGCGATCAGCACGAACACGTTGAACCACAGACTCACGATCGCACCGATCACGTAAACGACGCGCCATCGTCCGCGCAGATCGAACGCATAGAGCGCGGCCAACGTCGGAATCATGACGATCAACGCGACGATGCCGACGATGTGCGATGGCAACAGATGATCGCGATGAAAAAAGAAACCGGTGATACTCGTCGCCGCGGTGGTCAGCAGGAACAGCACGGTCACGCCGCTCATGCGATTGGCGCGGAACAATCCGTAGACGACGATGAATCCCGTGACGATCGCGATCAGGCTTATCGCGACGTGAAACAGCGTGAACGGTTGCGAATCCATACTTTCTCCCCAATGCTGAAATATCGATCAGCGCATCATCATCGCGCCGACTGCCGTCGCAATGTCTCGACGTCGTTCTCGGTGAGCGACGAGGCTTTCGAACCAAAACGCGCCGTCACGTAATTGGCGACCGCGGCGATTTCCGCGTTCGAATAAGTATCGCCGAATGCCGGCATGTCCGGCGATCCTTTGCGGTCGGGCGATGTCGATCCGGAAATCACGATCTGCGCGACGTTGTTTCCGCTCGGATCGTTGATCGCGCGCGAACCGGTCAGCGTCGCGTAGGACGAAATGTCGCTGACGCCCGTCCAGGCATGACAGCTCTGGCAGGCGCCTTCGAAGACTTGCTTGCCGTGTGCGTTCGCCGCGGCGATGCCTTCCTTGTGCGAATCCGGCGCGGGCGGCGCGAGCGTGGCCGGAAGATCGGCGGAATTCGTCGCCGGCACGCTGCGCACATAGGCGACGATCGCTTTCACGTCCTCCGGCGTCATGCGGCTGAAACTTTCGGCGACGGCTTCGCCCATCGGACCCGACGCGCTGCCATGTCCGTTCGCGTGGCCGGATGAAAGATAGGCGGTCAGCTCGCCGTCGCTCCATTGGCCGACGCCGCTGTCGTGATCGGCGGTGATGTTGTACGCGCGCCAGCCGCCGGTTTCGGAGCCGGCGAATTTCTTGCGATTGTTCATCGCGAAGGCAAGATTGCGCGGCGTGTGACATTCGCCGCAATGCGCGAGCGCTTCGGACAGATAGGCTCCGCGATTCCATTCGGCGCTTTTCGACGCGTCCGGTTTGAAACGCGCGTCCGCATTGAAAATCCCGGACCACGCCGCCATCAGCCAGCGCTGATTGAACGGAAAGGTCAGCGCATTTTCGCGCGCCGGCGCGCTCACGGGCGCGAGCGTGAAGAGATACGCCTTGATCGCCAACGCATCGTCATCCGTCATGTAGGTGTACGACGCAAATGGCATCGCCGGATACAGACGCGCGCCATCCTTGCGCACGCCGCGATGCATAGCGGCGAGAAAATCCTGATCGGTGTAGTTGCCGATTCCGGTCGCTTTGTCGGGCGTGATATTGGTCGAATAAATCGTACCGACCGGCAGCACCAACGCATAGCCGCCGGCGAATTGCGGTCCGCCGCGCGCGGTGTGGCAGACCATGCAGTCGGCCGCTCGCGTCAGGTATTCGCCGCGCTTGACCACGTCGTCGCCTTTCATCGACGCGGGAACCGAGGTCGGATTCGCGTCCTTGTAGTCCGACAACGCGACTTTCTGGCCGCCGGAAAAATCGGTCGGGCCGGGACCCTTCAGATAAAACGCCACGCCTGCCGCGACCACGGCCAGAACGATGACGACGACGAAAAACCGTTTGCCGCGACCGCGCCGTTTCATGCCCATGGCTGTTTCCTCCCGGCCAGAACGTCGCGATCGACGGGAAGTCGCCGCAACGGAATTCCGGTGGCTGCGAACAGCGCGTTGCGCAGCGCGGGCGGTCCGGCCGTCGCGCCGGTTTCGCCGATGCCGCCGGGCGCTTCGCCGCTTTGCACGAGATGCACGTCGATCGGCGGAATCTGATCGATACGCAACATTCTATAATTGTGGAAATTGGACTGCTTGACGCGGCCGCCCTCGATGGTGACTTCGCCGTAAAGCGCTGCGGTCAGTCCGAAAATCAAACCGCCCTGAAGTTGCGCGACGATGGTGTCGGGATTGACCGCGATGCCCGTGTCCACCGCGCAATTTATGCGCTTGAGCAACACTTCTCCGCTTTCGTCCACTTCGGCTTCGACCACCGTGGCGATGAAGCTGCCGAACGACGGCTGCAAGCACACGCCTCGGCCGGTGCGTTTCGGTAGCGCTTGGCCCCAGTTGGATTTCTGCGCGACCAGATCGAGCACGGCCTTGAAGCGCGGCGACTTCTCGAGCATGCCGAGTCGGAACGCGATCGGATCCTTGCCGAGTTTCCTGGCGATTTCGTCCATGAAACTCTCGATCGCGAACACGTTGTTGTTCGGTCCGACACCGCGCCAGAATCCGGTCGGCACCGCCGGCGGTTCGACGCGCACGTATTCGACCTGGAAATTCGGGAATTCGTACGGCATGTCGATCGCGCTGTCGATCGCGTCGATGTCGATGCCTTTCTGGAACGCCGGCGGCAGCCAGCGCGCGATGATCGAGGAACCGCTGACTTTGTATTTCCATCCGACGATCTTGTTGTCGGTGACGGTCGCCGAAATCTCATCGCGATAGACCGGACGATACACGTCTTGTTGCACGTCTTCTTCGCGCGTCCAAACCACTTTGACCGGTTCGCCATCGAGTTTCTGCGCGATGCGCACGGCTTTCAGCGCCATGTCCGGTTCGAGTCTGCGTCCGAAACCGCCGCCGATGAGATGGTTGTGCACGGTGACTTTTTCGACCGGCAATCCGGTCAGTTGCGCCACGGTCTGTTGCACGCGCGAGATGACTTGTGTGCCTTGCCAGATGTCGCACGAATCCGGCTTGAGTTGCACCGTGCAATTCATCGGTTCCATCGTCGCGTGAGCGAGGAACGGAAGTTCGTACACCGCATTGAATTTTTCGCCGGACGCGAATGCCTTGCCGACATCGCCCTGCGATTTGGCGATGGCGCCGTCTTTCGCGCTCGCTTCGCGCAGGTGTTTCCAGATCGCGTCGGAATTGACCTCGGCGTTGGCACCGTGATCCCAGGTGATTTTCAGCGCATCCAGCCCGCATTTCGCGGCCCACATGTGATCGCCGACCACCGCGACCATGTCGTCGAGCACGATGATCTTGTGCACGCCGGGTACGAGTTTGGCGGCCGTGTCGTCGACGTGCGCGACTTTGCCGCCGAACACCGGCGACGCCGCCAGCGTGGCGAAACGCATGCCCGGCACCATCGCATCGATGCCGTAGATCGCCGAACCATCGACCTTGCCCGGCGTATCGAAACGCTTGAGCGGTTTGCCGATCAGCGTGAAATCTTTTGGATCCTTCACGGGCGGATCTTTCGGCACGGTTTCTTTCGACGCGGCATCGGCGAGCGCGCCGTACGACAACGTGCGGTTACTCGCCGCATGCATCACGTTGCCGGATTTCGCCGTGCAGCTCGACGGATCGACTTTCCACTGTTTCGCCGCCGCCGAGACCAACATCGCGCGCGCACTGGCGCCGGCGCTGCGCAATGGTTTCCAGAATGCGCGGATCGAATTGGAATTGCCGGTCACCTGAATGCCGAACACGGGATTGCCGTACAGCTTGTCGTTCGGCGGCGCGTGTTCGAGTGCCACTTGCGAATAGTCCGCGTCGAGTTCTTCGGCGAGGATCATCGCGATGGACGTATAAACGCCTTGGCCCATTTCGACTTGCGGCATCACCAACGTCGTTTTTCCGGCGCGATCAATGCGGATGAACGCGTTCGGCGCGAACTGGTTGGTCGTGTCGTCGAGCGGTGCGGTCGATTCGTTCATCGCATGCAGCGGAACGTGAAACGCCAGCAGGAATCCGCCGGCGATGCCGCCTTTCAGGAATGTTCGGCGCGCGAGCGTTTTGCCGTCGCGATCTATCGTCATCGGGCTCATGCGATTGGCTCCCCGGCGGCGCGCTTGATCGCAGTGCGGATGCGCACATACGTCCCGCACCGGCAAATGTTGCCGGCCATCGCCGCGTTGATGTCGGAATCGTCGGGCTTCGGCGTGGTTGCGAGCAGTGCTGAGGCCGACATGATCTGTCCGCTCTGGCAGTAGCCGCATTGCACGACTTCTTCGTCGAGCCAGGCTTTCTGGATTTTTGCGCCGGCCGGCGTCTTGCCGACGCCTTCGATCGTGGTGATCGCGCGATCGCCGACCGCGCTCACCGGAAACTGGCAAGAGCGAACGGGGCGTCCATCGATGTGCACGGTGCATGCGCCGCATTGGGCGATGCCGCAGCCGAATTTCGTGCCGGTCAGGCCGATGACATCGCGCAACACCCACAGCAGCGGCATGTCATCGGGTACGTCGACCGTCTTGTCCTCGCCATTGACCTTCAACTGCCTGCTTTGCGACATGGCGGACTCCTTCTGGCGAGGGCGGGGGAATCGTGTGCGGCAGCGTTCGATTGGAACACTAGTGCGGCGGCAGTTCAACTCGACATTCGTTGCAGCGCGGGCCGGCCGCATGAAGAAAATTTAAGCACACGCACATGCCGGCCGTGCGGCGTCGGTGCGATATCTTCGAGATCGGCGGCATCACGCCGTCCGGGTCGAGGCTTACACGACTTTATCGTTTGCTCGATTTGCCCGGAGCACCCGCGCGCGGAAGGTGCACCCAGAACGCGGTTTCTCCGTCCCGATCGGCGCGGACATCGACGCTGCCACCGTGCGCGAGCACGATTTCGCGAACGATATAAAGGCCCAGGCCCAATCCGTTGCGTGATCCGGCCATGCGGCTGGCGTCGTAGAACGGATCGAACAGCGCGGCACGGCGGTGCTCGGGAATGTTGCCGTCGTTACGAATGCACAGCGTCACTTCCGCCGCGTGCGTGCCGTCGACGTCGACGGAGACGGGCGAGCCCTGCGCTCCATGCTGCAGCGCGTTGGTGACCAGATTGGAGACGACTTGCGCGAGTCGTTCGGCGTCCCACATGCCGTTCAGATCGCCGCCTGTGGAAATTTCCACGGCGCGCTTCGGATGGATGACACGGATTTCGCTCAGCACGCGATCGAGCACGGGCTGCAGATCCATCGGCTGTGGACGAATCGGAATGCCGCCGGCCACGCGCGCCCGGGTGAGGTCCAGAAGATCCTCGATCATGCGCGTCATGCGCACGGCGCTGGACAGAATGCGATCGGAGAACAGTTTGACGTTGTCGTCCGACGACGTCATGGCGACCACTTCCGCACTGGCCATGATCGCGCCGAGCGGATTGCGCAGATCGTGACCGAGCACGGCCATGAACATTTCGCTCAGGCGCAGCGCTTCGGTGCGTTCGCGCAATTCCCACGCGAGCTGCAGTTTCTGGCGATGCATCTGAAAGAACACGTTCGCCTTGTTCTTGAGAATGTCGGGCTCGATCGGTTTGTAGATGAAATCCACGGCACCGGCTTCGTAGCCGCGAAACATCCGTTGTTGGTTGCGCGCGCCGGCAGTGACGAAGAAAATCGGAATGTGCCGCGTGCGTTCGGTGCCGCGCATCAATTCGGCCAGCTCGAAGCCGTCCATCTCGGGCATCTGCACATCGAGAATGGCCAGGGCGATATCGTTGTCGAGCAGAATTTCCAGCGCCTCGGCACCGGATTGCGAACTCAATACGTCGACATCGTCGGACTGCAGCAAGGCGCGCAGCGCGATGATATTTTCCGCAACGTCGTCGACGACGAGACACGAAACCTTGCGCAACACGTTGATGGGCTCCATGGTTTTTTTCATTGGACGGTTGTCGACACGATGTTCCTGAGCAAGATCGCAATCTCATCCAGCGGCAACACATGCGTCGGCTGCATGATCTTGAGTGCGCCTTCGGGCATCGCCGCGACCGCGGCTTCCGCCGGATCCTGCAATACCGTCATGCCGCCGCAGCGCGCAATATAGGCCAAGCCGGCCGCGCCGTCTTCATTGCCGCCGGTCAGCAATACGCCGGTCAGGCGTTTGCCGAAAACGTCCGCCGCCGATTCGAACAGGACATCGATCGACGGCCGCGAAAATTGCACGGCGTCGTCCACCGACAGCGCAATCTGCGGCCCGCTATCGACGAGCAGGTGGTAGTCGGCTGGCGCGAAATAGATATGGCCAGGCTCGATGTGGGCTTTGTCGATCGCCTCGTCCACCGTCATCGCACATTTGTAGCTGAAGATTTCGGTGAGCAGGCTGGGCCGCTCGCGCGGCACATGCACGACGACGAGCACGGCGACAGTCTGGTTGGCCGGCAAAGCCGGCAGGATTCGCGATAGCGCTTCCACGCCGCCGGCCGATGTGCCGATGACGATGGCGTCGAACTGCCGATGTGGGTGATTTCGGACGGTCATGTCTCGGCGGCTTTTCGATAGATCCGATTGCCCGCGTCGATTCCTTCGAACGCATCGCAGTGCGACGAGAAACGCAGCGTTTCTTTCGAGCCGATGCCGAGGAATCCGCGCGGACAGAGCGCGTCGCGAAACAATCCGATGGCGCGATCCTGCAACACGCGATTGAAATAGATGAGCACGTTGCGGCACGACACGAGATGCGTTTCGGCGAACACGCTGTCGGTGGCGAGACTGTGATCGGAAAATACCATGTGCTTTTTCAGCGCGGCATCGAACACCGCATTGCCGTAGGCGGCGGTGTAATACGCCGATAACGAAGTGCGCGCGCCGCTGCGCTGGAAATTGTGCGAAAACTGCGCGATGCGTTCGATATCGAACACGCCCGCTTCGGCTTTGCGCAATGCATGCGCGTTGATGTCCGTGCCGTAGATGAGCGTGCGCTTGAGCAAACCTTCTTCGTGCAGAAGAATGGCCAGCGAATAAACTTCTTCGCCGGTGCTGCAGCCGGCCACCCATATCTTCAGCGACGGATACGTTCGCAACACCGGCACGACCCGCGTGCGCAGCGCGCGAAAATAATCTGGATCGCGGAACATCTCGCTCATCTGCACAGTGAGATAGTCGAGCAGCTGGTTGAAGATGTCCGGCTCGTACAGCATGCGGTGCTGCAATTGCGACAGGCTGGCGCAGCCGAAGCGCGGCAATGCGGTGCGCAGCCGACGCTTCAGCGAGGCGAGCGCGTAATCGCGGAAATCGTAGTGATATTTTCGATAGACCGCTTCGACGAACAACGGCAGTTCGATGTCGAATTCCGTGCTCATCGCGCATGCGTCACGATTTGGAAATCCACACGCGCGACAGCGACAGGAGTTTTTCGATATCGATCGGCTTGGCGATGTAGTCATTCGCGCCGGCTTGCAGCGCGTGTTCCTGATCGTCGCGCATCGCCTTGGCGGTAATCGCGATGATCGGCAAACGCCTCCACGCCGGACGCTTGCGGATCTCGCGCATCGCGGTGAGGCCGTCCATCTCCGGCATCATGATGTCCATCAGAATCAGATCGACAGCCGTCGCCGGCGATGCCATCAATACGTCCAGCCGATCCAAGGCTTCGCGTCCGTTGCGCGCGATCTCCAGCGTGATGCCGGCCTGCTCGAGCACTTTGCTGAGCGCGAAAATATTGCGCACGTCGTCTTCGACGAGCAGCACGCGACGGCCTTCGAGCGTCACGTCGCGGCTACGCGTCGCCGACAACAGACGTTGCGTCTCCACCGGCAAGCGCGATTCGACCTGATGCAGGAACAACGTCACTTCATCGAGCAGACGTTCCGGCGAGCGCGCATCCTTGATGATGATCGCGTGCGAGAAACGGCGCAGTTTCTGTTCCTCGTCGGCGGTCAACGAGCGTCCCGTGTAGACGATGACCGGCGGGAAGGCTAGATCGTCCTGATCGGACATGCGCTGCAACAGATCGAAGCCGCTCATGTCCGGCAGATTGAGGTCCATCACCATGCAATCGAACGTAAGCGTGGTCAAAAGCTCGAGCGCCTGCTTGGAATTGCTGACATCGCGAATATCCACATCGAGCCCGTTCAGCAGCGCGCGCACGCTTTCGCGCTGACGATCATCGTCTTCCACGAGCAGTACGCGGCGCACGCCGGGCGCGAATTTGCTTTCGAGTTTTTTAAGCGCATCGACCAGCTCGTCGCGATCGACCGGCTTCAGCGCGTAACCCACCGCGCCGAGCCTGAGTGCTTCTTCCGACACGTCCGAAACGGAAATGATGTGCACCGGAATATGCCGCGTTCGCGCGTTGCGTTTGAGTTCCTGCAGGATGTCCAGGCCGGACAGGTTCGGTAGCTGGATGTCGAGCAGAATCGCTTGCGGTTCGTAGCGAAGGGCCGCAGCCAGACCAGCCGCGCCGTCGTGAATGATCACGCACTGGAAATCCTGTTCGTGCGCCAGATCGCGCAGGATGGCGGCGAAGTTCGGATCGTCCTCGACGATCAGGATACGGCGCGAATGCGGCGCCAGTTCGTCGCGGTCGTCGCCCACCGAAGAGGCCGGAATCGCACGCGTCATCGACTCGATAGTGGCGCGCGCTTCGGAAATCGACGCGTGCGGTCGCGGCGATGCGGCCGGCGCCGAGGCGGCCGTTGTCATTGCACGCTCCGCCGGTTGGGTGAAGGTGATCGGCAATGTCAACGTGAACGTGCTGCCGCTGCCGGCCGTGCTGGCCACCGTCAGTTCGCCGCCCAGCACGTGCGCAAGATTGCGCGAGATCGACAGACCCAGACCGGTGCCGCCGTATTTGCGATGCGTGCTGCCATCGGCCTGACGGAACGCCTCGAAGATCACGCCCTGCTGATTCGGTGCGATGCCGATACCGGAATCGCGCACGGAAAAACAGATCGACCCCGGCGCGCGCGCATAAACCTGCAATTCGATCTGACCTTGCTCGGTGAACTTGAGTGCGTTGGAAAGCAGGTTCTTCAGAATCTGACCGACACGCTGACCGTCGCTGTAAAGCGTTTCCAGCGCGTTGGGCTCGATCGTCGTCACCAGCGAAAGACCTTTCTGTTCGGACAACGGCCCGAACACATCGCGCAATTCGGCGATCAGCCGTGCTACGTCGACGGTTTCGGGCGCGATCTCCACCTTGCCGGCTTCGATCTTCGACAGATCGAGAATGTCGTTGATGAGTCCGAGCAAGTCGTTGCCGGCCGACGAAATCGTCTGCGCGTATTTGACTTGCTCGTCGCTCAGATTGCCGGCCTTGTTGTCGGCCAGCAGGCGCGCCAGGATCAATGTCGAATTCAGCGGCGTGCGCAATTCATGGCTCATGTTGGCCAAAAATTCACTTTTATACTTGTTAGCCATTTCCAGTTCGGTGGCCTTGTCGACCAGCACATCTGATGCGCGCGACAGCTCGTCTTTCTGATGTTCGAGCAATTGCGCCTGTTCTTCGAGCTGCGAATTGGTCTGTTCGAGTTCGGCCTGTTGCGCCTCGAGCCGGCCACGCGATTCCCGCAGCGCGCGACCCTGTTCCTCGAGTTCTTCGTTGCTGACGCGCAGTTCTTCCTGTTGCGTCTGTAACTCCTCGGACTGGCGTTGGGTTTCTTCGAGCAGTTCCTCGAGCCGACTGCGGTCTTTCGCCGAACGTACGCTCATGCCGAGCAGCGCACTGGCGCGCGTGAGGAATTGCTCCTGTTCGCGCGTGGTCTGACGCACGAATCCGAGTTCGATCGCCGCCTGCATGTTGTCGTGCGCGGCCACCGGTGAGATCAGGATTTCCCGCGGCTTGGCGTGTCCGATGCCGGAGTTGACGTCGATATATCCGGCTGGCACATCGGTGATGCGCAGCAGACGCCGATTCGCCACGGCCTGGCCGAGCAGACTTTCGCGCGGCCGGAATTCCGGTTTGCCGGCATCGTCGCCGGGCAGCGCAAATGTCGCTACGCGCCGGTATACGCCATCCGCATCGACGATGTACATCGCGCCGACCTGCGCATCCAGATACGCCGCCAGAAAATCCAGCGCGTTGCGGCCGAGCACATCCAGTCGCAGATCCCCTTGCAGACGGCCGCTGAGGTTAGCCAGACCCGATTCCGACCAGGCTTCCGCGGTCTGGCGCTGGTAGTCGCGCGACAACAACGTGCCGCCGATGGCGAGCAGGAACAGCACCGCACCCAGGCCGACCACCACGACACGCGCGGTATCGGTCGCCGATCCTTTCCATTCGTCCTGCCGCTGGGCGAGCGAGGCGCGCTCGGCGCTCGCCATCGCGCCGACCTGCGCGCGAATCTGATCCATCAAGATTTTGCCGCGATCGGTCTGCACTTGGGCGATGGCATCTTCGCCACGTCCGGCGCGACGCATCTCGATCGTATTGCCCAGCTCGACGATCTTCTGGTTGATGTAGTTGTCGAGGCGATTCAGCCGATCCAGCTGCTCGGGCGTATTGGCCACCAGCGCGCGCAAACTGGAGACCACACCGGCGAGGTCGTTCTTCGCGTTCGTGAACGGTTCGAGATACGACTCGCGACCGGTCAGCAGATAACCGCGCTGTCCGGTTTCCGCATCCTTCACGCGAGATAGCAGATTTTCGACGTTTTCCAGAACCGCCATCGCGTGCGTCACGCGATCGCCGGTGTCCGCATCGTTCTTGACGCTGCGCATCGACAGGATCGCCACCACCAGCAGTGCGACGATGGCGACACCGAGCCCGAGGGCCGTTCCCCAAGGCAGATAACCGCGGCGGCGCTGCGGGAGATCGAGGACTTTGTTGTGGGTAGGAGTCATAGGATTTACAAAAGAGTTAGCGGCGAATATTACTGAATACGCCCAAGCCACGTTTCCCTTGTTTGCGAATTTTGTTCAGCGTTCATTTCGATTTTAGTGCGAGCCGACGGCTCCATGTTGTCCTGAACCTGTCCGCAAGACGCGGCATGCGTTGGCGGACACTTCGGCAAACGTCCCGAGTGAGCCTGTCATGCAGAAAACCTTCCCGTCGGCTGCGTTATTGATGTCAGTCGTCATGGCCGGCCTCCTGCCAAATACTAGGGCCGCGGCAGAATCCATCCTCATCAGTACAAACCTTGGATGGACTCCGTACGAGCAAATCGCCGATCTCGTGCCCGCTTTCGAGGCATACGGGACCTTTGGCGCCAACGTGGCCATCTCCGACGACTGGGAGCTCGTACGCTCTCGGTTGGCCGGTGACCCCAAACTTGACTATGGCAGCGTTGAGTGGTTTCGCGGAGGTTCAAGCAATTGGCAACCCGCGGCGCAATTGGCGCTCGACGCGAGCGGTTCAACGAGTTATCCGTTGAATCTGTGTTCGCCGTTGGCGATCGATGGCGATCTCATGGCGATCGGCAACCCTTGGGTGTCGACAGGATGGACGAATCATCAGGGCGAGGTGGACGTCTTCCGCCGTCACGGCAATGCGTGGAATCTGGAAGCTGTCCTGATCGACACGAATGCAACAGTTGGTTACGAAGAAGATTTCGGATGCTCGGTGGCGATTTCGCACGACACGGTGATCATCGGCGCTCCTTACGCCGTGCCGACGGGCGGTGCTTTCGTAGCCACTTTCGAAAGCGGAGCCTGGCGGTTAAGTTCCAGGCTCCCGATCGCAGATCCTACCGCCGCCTTTATCGGGACTTCCGTTGCAATTCTCGACGATGTTCTGGTTGTCGGCGCCCCTGGTCCCGACTTCGGCACGACCACTATCGGCAGAGCTTATGTATTTACGAAATCCGCCGACCGGTGGACGCAACGCGCCACGTTGGCGCCGCCGGATAGCGATGGCGGTGACCAATTCGGCGCGGCTGTCTCGGTAGGCACTCATTCTATTGTCGTCGGCGCCCCGGCCAATCACACCGATGGCTCGATCTATGTTTATTCGGCGTCACCCAGCAGCGGTTACGCGCTGCTCGACCAACTCACTGAAACCAATCGCTCCGGCAACGTTGCGCGATTCGGATTCGCTATTGCGCAAGACGACGATCGGATGATCGTCGCTGAGCCGGGGCGCGCGACGGCACGATTGTTCCAATGGAATGGCTCAGGCTGGTCGTCGCGTTCGCGGTTCGCGGCGGATGCGACGACCAACCACGACGGATTCGGAACATCCGTCGCAATCCATGGCCGCTCCGTCATGATCGGTGCGATCGGGGAAGACGATGGCCACGCCTACATCTTCCGCGACGATCAAATATTCAACAACGGCTTCGAATGACAGCGTTGTTTCACCAAGGCAACGTTTGGCCAAGATGCGAAAAACTACCATTCGGTCCGTCCTTGCCGATCAAAGCAAGTTCGACGCTGGACTTCGCGCCTTCTTCCACATCCAGGTCGCCGGCGGAGTTCATGTCGGTTTTGACGCTGCCGGGATGGATCGTATTGACCTTGATCGCGGTGTCTTTCAATTCCCACGCCAGATGCACGGTCCACGCGTTGACGGCGCTTTTTGAGACGTCGTACGCGGGAATCTTATAGTTGTAGATGGGCGATGTCGGATCGGAATGCATCGTCAGCGAACCCAGGCCGCTGGACACGTTGACGATACGTCCGGCCGGCGATTTGCGGATCAACGGTAAGAATGCTTTCGTGGTTTCGACGAGACCGAACACATTCGTTTCGAAGGTTTTGCGCCACGTCTCGGAGGATTGTTCCGAAGGCTTTTTGCCCTGATCGTCGAACAGCACGCCGGCGTTGTTGATGAGAATGTCGAGATGTCCGTGCCGCGCTTTCACTTCCTCGGCGGCGGCGGCGATGCTCTTTGTATCGGTCACATCGAGCGAGATTGCTTCGACATCGTCGTACTTTTCATCGCGCAATTTCTTGGCGGCCGCTTCGGCCTTGGCGCGATCGCGACCGGCGAGGATCACGTGCACATCGTGTGCGGCGAGTTGGCGGACCGTTTCGAGTCCGATACCGCGCGTAGCGCCGGTGACGAGAGCGATTTTCTTGGTCATAGTGAAACTCCTTTTATGTGAGAGATGTTTTTCTTGTCTCGTCATTCCGGCCTGCGCCGGGATGACGAGCGAACAGATCAGGGACTAATCGCGAGCGTCGCCGTCGCCGTCGGGCCACCATCATCCGCCTTCTGCAGGCGATCGGCGCGCCGACGCCGCACCAGCAAATAAAACACCGGCGTGAGCAACAATCCGAAGAACGTCACGCCAAGCATGCCGGAGAACACCGCCACGCCCATCGCGCGGCGCATTTCCGCACCGGCGCCGACGGATGTGACCAGCGGCACCACGCCCATCACGAACGCGAGCGATGTCATCAGGATCGGACGCAAGCGCAATCGGCATGCATCGAGCACGGCTTGCCACACCGATTCGCCGAGCGCCTCGCGGTCTTTCGCGAACTCGACGATCAGGATAGCGTTCTTGCACGCGAGTCCGATCAGAACGATCAAGCCGATCTGCGTGAAGATGTTGTTGTCGCCGCCGGATACGAGCACGCCGAGCACCGCGCACAACAATGTCATCGGCACGATCAGGATCACGACGAGCGGCAACGTGATGCTTTCGTATTGCGCCGCGAGTACGAGAAACACGAGCAACACGACCAGCGGAAAAATGTAGACCATCGTGTTGCCGGCGAGGATTTGCTGATAGGTCAGATCAGTCCATTCGTACGTCATGCCGTTCGGCAATTCCTGCGCGAGCACTTGCTCGATCGCAGCCTGCGCCTGACCAGAACTGTAGCCCGGCGCGGCAGCGCCGTTGATTTCACCGGCGAGGTAACCGTTGTAGTGCGGCACGCGATCCGGCCCGGATGTTTCGCGTGCGTTGACGAAGCTTGCGAGCGGAATCATGTCGCCACGCGCATTGCGCGTTTTCAATCGTCCAATGTCTTCCGCGTTCAGACGGAACGACGGCTCGGCTTGCGCATTGACTTGGTACGTGCGGCCGAAACGATTGAAGTCGTTGATGTACAGCGCACCGAGATACATCTGCATCGTGTCATAGACATCCTGCAACGCCACGCCCGCCGATTTCGCTTTCTCGCGGTCGACATCGACTTCGATCTGCGGCACGTTGACCTGGAATCCGGAAAATACGCCCGCCAATTCAGGGCGCTTGCTCGCCTTGGCGATCACGTTTTGGATTTGCTTGTACAACTCGTCGGCGCCGAAGTTCGAACGATCTTCGATCTGCAGTTTGAATCCGCCGATCGTACCGAGACCGTTCACCGGCGGTGGTGGAAAGATGGCGATGAACGCGTCCTGTATTTGCGAAAACTGTTGATTGAGCGACATCGCGATGGCGCCGGCGGATTTCGACGCGTCACGGCGTTCGTCGAATGGCTTCAACGGCGTGAACGCGATGCCGGAATTCGGCGCGTTGGTGAATCCGTTGATCGACAATCCCGGGAATGCGGGCACGGATTCGACGCCGGGTGTTTTCAGCGCGATGTCGGTCATGCGCTTGATCACGGCTTGCGTGCGATCGAGCGTCGCGGCGTCCGGCAATTGCGCGAAGCCGACCAGATATTGTTTGTCCTGCGCCGGCACGAAGCCGCTCGGCGTATGCGCAAAACCGAACGCGGTCAGCGCGATAAGGCCGATGTAGACGAACACGGCGATGCCGCTTTTGCGCAACACGCGTCCGACGGTGGCGACGTAGCCGTTTGCCGCCCGCGCAAAGAAGCGATTGAACGGACGGAAAAGCCAGCCGAGTGTGAAGTTGAGGAAACGCGTGAAACGATCCGGCGGCGCGTCGTGCGACTTCAACAGCAACGCGGAAAGTGCCGGCGACAATGTCAGCGAATTGAAGGCCGATATGATCGTCGATATCGCAATCGTCAGCGCGAACTGTTTATAGAATTCGCCGGATAACCCGCTGATGAACGCGGTCGGCAAGAACACCGCGCACAACACCAGCGCGGTGGCCACGATCGGCCCGGTCACTTCTTTCATCGCTTGTTTCGTCGCATCGAACGGCGAGAGACCTTCGGAAATATTGCGCTCGACGTTTTCCACGACCACGATTGCATCGTCGACCACGATGCCGATCGCCAGCACCAAACCGAACAGCGACAACGTGTTCAATCCAAATCCGAACAGATGCATCACACCGAGCGTACCGATCAACGACACCGGCACGGCGAGCAGCGGAATGACCGAAGCGCGCCACGTCTGCAAAAAGATGATGACGACGATGACGACGAGCAAAATCGCTTCGATCAGCGTGTGCAAAACCGCTTCGATCGAACCGCGCACGAACACAGTCGGATCGTACGCGATGTTGTAATCGACACCTTCGGGGAAACTCTTTTTCAGTTCGGCCATTTTCGCGCGCACCGAATCGGAGATTCCGATCGCGTTGCTGCCCGGGCGCTGGAAAATCGGAATGGCCACGGCGGTCTGGTTATCGAGCATTGCGCGCAAAGCGTAATTGTCCGAACCCAACTCGACGCGCGCGACGTCGCGCAGACGCGTGATCTGTCCATCGTTACCGGTGCGGATGATGATGTTGGCGAAATCTTCTTCGTCGACGAGCCGGCCTTTCGTGCTCACCGCGATCTGAAAATTCGGACGCGAAGCGCTGTCCGATGGTGCGGCCGGCGAACCCAGCTGGCCCGCCGCGACTTGCACGTTCTGCTCGCGAATCGCGCTGGCGACATCGCCCGCCGTCAATCCGCGCGCAGCGACTTTTTCCGGATCGAGCCACACACGCATCGAATAATTGCCGCCGCCGAATTGCTGCACGTCGCCAACGCCATCGAGACGCGCCAGCTCATCCTTGATGTGCAACGCGACGAAGTTGGATAGATACGTTTGATCGTAGCGGCCACCAGGCGAGGTGATGAACACCGCCATCGTGATGTCGGGCGACGCTTTTGCCGTCGTCACGCCGAGCCTTTGCACATCTTGTGGCAACTTCGGCGTGGCCTGCGCGACACGGTTTTGCACGAGCACCTGCGCCTTGTCGACATCGGTGCCGAGCTTGAACGTGACCGTGAGCGTCATCACGCCATCGCTGGTGGCCTGCGAGAACTGATAGAGCATGTCCTCGACGCCGGTGATCGCCTGTTCGAGCGGACCGGCCACCGTATCGGCGATGACTTTCGGATTCGCGCCAGGATAAATCGCGCGCACCACGACCGTCGGCGGCACGACTTGCGGATATTCCGAGATCGGCAGGTTAGGAATCGAAATCAAACCGGCGATCAGGATCATCGCGGACAAAACGCCGGCGAAGACGGGACGGGAAATAAAAAATTGAGAGAGGTTCATACGCTGACCTGAGTTGTTGTACGGGCGCGATTCTTGGCGCCTGATTTTTTTGCGGCTTGGTTCGGGCGCGATGAATCGCGCCCCTACGTCACCTTTACTTCATCGCGGTTTTCGGCAACGGCACTTCGATCTGCGCGACACCTTTGTTGTCGGCACCCATCGCAACGTGCGACGGCGTGACGGCGGCACCCGGACGCACGTGCTGCAAACCGTTGACGACGATCACGTCTCCGACAGCCAGGCCTTGGTTGACGACACGCAATCCATCGATATTCGCCCCGAGCGTCACTGGACGATACTCGACGGTGTTGTCCTTCTTGAGCGCGAGCACGAACTTCTTGCCCAAATCGGTACCGACCGCACGTTCGTCGATCAGGATCGTGTCGCGCGCGGCACCGCCGACGAGTTTGATGCGGGCGAACAGGCCGGGCGTGAAATGTCCGTCGGCATTGTCGAATACCGCGCGCGCGCGAATCGTTCCGCTGTGCGCATCGACTTGGTTGTCGAGAAAATCGAGTTTGCCTTCGTGCGGATAGCCTTGCTCGTCGACGAGACCCATGTACACGGGCATCGCGCTATTTTCCGATTTGTGCGCAAAGCGCAGATAAGTTTGTTCATCCGCATCGAAATACGCATAGACCGGATTGTCGGAAACGACCGTGGTCAGGATGCTCGTCGTGGCGACGAGATTGCCCGGTGTGATCAACATGTTCGATACGCGGCCATCGATCGGCGAACGCACTTGCGTGAATTCGAGATTCAGGCGGGCCGCTTCGAGCGCTGCGGCGGCCGCGCCGATATCGTCCTGGCTGGCGATCGACGTGGCTTGGAGTTGATCGAAATCCTGCTGCGAAATGACGTGTTTGCCGAGCAACGTTTCACCGCGTGTCTTGTTGGTCGCGGCGAGATTCGATTGCGTGTGCGCGTGCTTCAACTGCGCGGCAAGACGATTCACTTCGGCCTGGAACGGTCGCGGATCGATACGGAACAAAACCTGGCCTTTCTTGACCCGCGAACCTTCGCTGAACTGTGCCGATTCGATGAAACCCGCCACGCGCGGCTGCACTTGCACGGTAGTGACCGGCTGCAGTCGGCCGGAGAATTCTTCGAAGTCGCGCAACGGTTTGGACACCACTTCGGCCACCGAAACGGTCGGCGGCGGCGGTGCGGCAGCAGCCGGACTGGCGCCGGAATGCGAGCAACCCGTTAAAACCGCGCTCGCGAGGATGAGGGGAACGATGAAGAACTTGGCAATCCGAATGACCGACATGACGCACTCCTTGAATCAAACTGAATTTCCGGCCTTACGGCCTTGCTGCGCAGCGCCTTGACCGGAACTTGCGCCTGAGCGAAGCTGTCTACATATGTACGTTACCGGTAAGTAACAAGTAGAATGTTACTTAACGGTAACTAACGTGTCAACAGGAGTGAGTGTCGTGGGCGCAAAACGGGCGGTCGCCGCCGAGAAGCACGAAACAGCCGAAGTTGCGAGCAAGCCGCGCGTGCGCGACCGCATCTTCGAAACGGCGTGCAATCTGTTCTATCAGCACGGCATTCGAGCTGTGGGCGTGGATGCCATTGCGCAAGGTGCCGGCACCAACAAGATGAGTTTCTATCGCAGTTTTCCGTCGAAGGAAGATCTCGTCGCGGAATACTTGCGCGAGCAGCAGCGCGGTTATTTCGAATGGTGGGACAGCACCATCGCGCCGTATGCCGGCAATCCGCTCAAACAATTGCATGCGTTGTTCGACAGTTATCTCGGCATGAGTTGTTCGTCGGCCGCCGAAGATGCCGAATGTCGCACCAGCCGCGGCTGCGCGCTCGGCAACGCTGCCGTGGAGATTCCGCAAGACAACGAAATGCTCGCCGGCATCGTTCACGATTACAAAAGCGAAATCCGGCGGCGCCTACGCAAGCTCGCGCGCGATGCCGGCGCGCGCGAGGCGAATTCGCTTGGCGACGCATTGATGTTGTTGATGGAAGGCGGCTATTACACGCGGCTCACGTACGAACACAATTCCGGGCCCGTCGCGGCCATCGCTAAGGCTGCGCGCGCGTTGATCGAATCGCACATGGCCTGAACGCCTGCTACATTCCGCGTCTGAATTGACGCGGAATGATCGATGGGTTCCAGTGAATTTCCCGGCGCTGACGAGGCGTTGAATATTGCTCAGGCGGAACTCGCGCGCGGCGCTTTCGACGCGGCGGCGCGGCGCATTTTGAATCTCGAGTCTTCCTTGCAAGGCGCTGCGCCGCCGAACTGTTGATCGCCGCGCGGCGCGATGAAGACGCGAGCCGGTTCGCCGCGCGCATCGCCGCCGAACAGTCCGACGCTTGGCCTTGGATTCGCCAATTCGCCGGACACATGCGGGCCAAAGGAAATCTGACCGCGAGCCGACATGTTCTGCATGCTTTTCTCGATCACGCCCCGCAACCCGGCGAGCGCATCCGCGCCGAAATAGCGCTCGCGCTGGGATTGCCGTCTGCGTACCGAAGCGATGCTGAATTGAATTTAGTACGCAACGATTTTTCGCTTCGGCTAGAAGAATTTTCTCGGACACACGGGCCGCTTAGCCCAGACATGCGAGCCGTAAACGCAGATGATTTGATCTGGTCGAATTTTTTCCGGCGTATCAAGGCGGCGACGATCGCTCAGCGCAGATCACCTACGGCAATTGGCTGAGCGCATCGCTCGCCGCGGTGTTACCGGAATTCGCAGCCGAGCTGCCGCCGCGTCGAACCGATTCGAAGCGGATTGCCATCGTCTCCGGCGGCTGCACGAATGCACCGTCGGCTGGTATTTCTCGTCATGGATAGAACACCTCGCTGCGGCGGGCTGGTCCATCGTGCTCGTGCATACGGCGGATGCACGTCACGACGGTCTGACCGATCGAATGAACCGGCTCGCGCGAGAAAACATCGTATTGCCGACGAACATCGCCGACAGCGCACGCGCGATTCGGGCGCTCGATGCCGACATCGTGTTGTATCCCGAACTCGGCATGGACGGATTCGTTTTTGCACTAGCGGCTCTGCGTCTGGCGCCGCATCAGGTATGCGCGTGGGGACATCCGGTCACGACGGGTCTGCCGACGATCGACGTGTTTCTTAGTTGCACGGAGATGGAGCCGCTGGATGCCGATTCGCACTACAGCGAAAAATTGATTCGGCTGCCGGGCATCGGTACAAAGTATACAAGTCCACATATACCCATTGCGCAAGCGCCGGCCAGTTTGGGATTGCCAACAGATCGACCGCTATATCTGATGCCACAAACGCTTTACAAATTGCACCCGGCAAGCGATCGCATTCTCGTGGAGATCGTGCGGCGCGATCCTCGCGCAGTATTCGTCTTGTTCGAACTGCGTTCGCCGAGCCCGGCGTTGCTCGTGCGCGACCGATTGTTGCGTGCTTTATCAGCGGTGAGTAAATCGCCGCACGCGCATTTGTTCTGGATTCCCGAATGTTCGCGTGACGATTATTTGCGGGTCAACCAAGCGTGCTCGGTGATGATCGATACGCCGCATTGGTCGGGCGGCAATGCGACACTCGATGCGTTGCATTGTGGATTGCCGATCGTGACGTGCCCCGGCACGTTCATGCGCGGGCGCCAGTCGGCAGCGATGTTGCGTATGCTCTGCTGCGACGAATTGATCGCCGCCAATATCGAAGGGTTGGCCGATATCGCCGTCGCCATCGCGCACGATCGCGATCGGCGCAATCGCATCGCAGAACGCATCCGCGAACGTTTGCCGGCGATGATCCAGTTCGACGCGCCGCTACTCGCACTCGACGCGGCGCTTCGTTCGCTGATTACTGCAGGCCGGTGAGGTAATACACCGCGATCACGAGGAGCACCGCTGACGTCTTGATGCATGTAACGGCGAAAATGTCGCGGTACGATTGACGATGCGTCAGCCCGCACACGGCCAGCACCGTGATCACCGCGCCGTTGTGGGGCAACGTATCCATGCCGCCCGACGCCATCGACGCGACGCGATGCAACACTTCGTGCGAAATGCCGGCGGCATCCGCGGCGGCGATGAACTGTTTGGACATCGCCGCCAGCGCGATCGACAAACCGCCCGATGCCGATCCGGTGATGCCGGCGAGCGAGGTTACCGTCACCGCTTCGTTGACGAGCGGATTCGGAATCGAGGCCAGCGCATCGCGAATCACAATAAAGCCGGGCAGTGCCGCGATCACCGCGCCGAAACCATATTCCGACGCGGTATTCATCGATGCCAGCAACGCACCGCCGATCGCCGATTTGCTGCCTTCGGCAAAACGATCCTTCACGGCGTGGAATGCAAAGACGAGTACGCAAAGTATACCGATGAGCAACGCGCCTTCGACGGCCCAGATCGCCGCGACGCTGTTGATCGTCACGCTGATGGGTTTGTCCAGACCCGGCATCGCGATGTCGTAGGTTTTTCCGTAAGCGGTATTGACCCACATCGCGAACAGCTTGTTGAACACGGCCACCAGCACGAGCGGCAGAATCGCGATGAACGGATTGACGAGACGGCCTTCGGGTATCGGGTCCGGTTCGTTGATGTGATGGGTGCCGTAGCCTTCGCCGGCAACGCGCGCCTGACGCTTGCGCCATTCCAGATACGACACGCCGAGCGTGAAGATGAAAATACTGCCGATGATGCCGAGCCACGGCGCGGCGTAAGCATCGGTGCCGAAGAAACTGGTCGGGATGATGTTCTGGATTTGCGGCGTGCCGGGCAGCGAATCCATGGTGAAGGAAAAAGCACCGAGCGCGATCGCGCCGGGAATCAGCCGTTTCGGAATGTCGCTGGCTTTGAACATTTCCACCGCGAACGGGTAGACGGCGAACACCGCGATGAACAGCGACACGCCGCCATACGTGAGCAGCGCGCAGACGATGACGATCGCCATCACCGCGCGTTCGCGGCCGATGATGCGGATGACCGCCGCGACGATCGATTTCGAAAATCCAGACAACTCGATCACCTTGCCGAACACAGCGCCGAGCAGGAACACGGGGAAATAGTTCTTCACGAAGCCGACCATCTTGTCCATGAACACGCCGGTGAACATCGGCGGCACGGCGGCCGGATCGGTCAGCAGAACGGCCAGCATCGCGGCAATCGGCGCGAACAGGATCACGCTGTAGCCGCGATAAGCGACGAACATCAAAAAGGCCAGCGCGGCCAGACAGATCAGAAAAGTCACCTTTAAGTTTCCCCATTGCGTGATCGGAATTGCGCCGGGTGAACAATACGCAGGATGGCCAAAGCCGGCCAGCGCGACGAATGTCGCAACCGATCAATGCGACCGTCCGCACAAACCAAGTGTGTTGGCCGTCTACATTTCTTTAACCGACCGGTGTTACCTTTCTTTACAGTTTTCGGGGAAAACTCATGCGCACATCTCTTTGCGTCTTCGCATACCGGGCGCGTTCGCTTGCTTTTGGATTGATCGTCGGTGGTGGTGCGGGCATGTCGGCGAATGCCGTGGCGGCGCTGAGTCATGGCCCTGATCCGCTGTTCCACGATGGCGTAGAAGGAATTACGGCCGGGCCGTTCAATGATTCGGATGCGTCGCGGTTTTTGGCGCAGGCCACGTTCGGGCCGACGGATACCGATATCGCACATATTCGGTCGGTGGGCTACAACGCTTGGCTTAGCGAGCAATTCGCCGCGGCCGCCAGCCACGAATTGACCTATCTGGACTGGGCTACGAACACGCTCGGCGAAGATATCGGTCAGGGCAACCGTCAGGAAGCATGGTTTCTCGCAGCACTGGGCGGACATGACCCGGCCGGCGGCGCGGATCACACCGATCAGTTGCGCCAGCGCGTGGCTTTCGCGCTCAGCGAAATTCTCGTCATTTCGGATCAGAACACCACGCTGAGCGGATATCCCGAAGGCATGGCTTACATGTATGACATGCTCGTCGACAACGCGTTCGGCAATTATCGGCAGTTGCTTGAAAAGGTAACTTTGAGTCCGGCAATGGGCGTCTATCTGAACATGATGGGCAATCGACGCGCCGATCTGGTCAACAATCTGCATCCCGACGAAAACTACGGTCGCGAAATCAATCAGCTGTTCGGCATCGGACTCGTCATGCTGAACATCGACGGCACGCCGCAGCTATCCGGCGGTCAGCAAATTCCCACATATACGCAAAACACCATCACGAATTTCGCGCATGTGTTTACCGGCTGGAGTTGGCACGACTGCGATGAAGACCAAGGTGTGCAGTTCGCTTACGATCAGTTCACGTACTGCTTTCCGCCGTATGAAATGCCGCAGGATTTCCGCACGCCGATGATACCGTTCGATACGACGATTCCGCTGTATCCGAACAATTCGCCCAGCTATCACGACAACGGCACCGATGCGACGAACGATGTCGTCAGCAAACAATTGTTGTTGTACCCAGGCGTTATCAACAGCGGGATTCTTGTGGCGAACGGTACCGCTGCGAGTGATCTTCAGTTCGCGCTGGATAACATCTACAACCATCCGAACGTCGCTCCGTTCATTTCCAAGCAACTCATCCAGCGCCTGGTGACGAGCAACCCGAGTACGGATTACGTAACGCGTGTGGCTACGGTGTTCAATGCGAATCGAAGCAGCGCGACGCAATTGCGCGAAGTGGTCAAGGCAATCCTGCTCGATCCGGAAGCCCGCCTTGGGCAATGGCGCAACGCGGACACGTTCGGAAAACTGCGCGAGCCGTTGCTGACGCTCACGCATTTCTGGCGCGCGATGGATGCCAAGCACATGTGCGGCACCAACTTCGTGCAGACCAACGACGATAACTCGACGACCAACTACAAATACAAGAATCAACCGTACCGTTACGCCGGCTACAGCACCGTTTATGGCGCAGACGACGTGCAGTATGGCGTTGGCGTCGGACAGGCAGCGATGGATGCGCTGACGGTGTTCAATTTCTTCAAGCCGAGTTTCGCACCGTCCGGCGAATTGACGGCGCGCGGTTTGGTCGCACCGGAATTCCAGTTGCAGACTGACAGCGTAATCGCCAACACCGGCAATAGCGCGACGTATCGCGCCTACGGACTCGACATCGCCGACACCTGTGATGATCAGGGCAATACGACCTATCCCGAATTCGGCGATGTCAAAGTCAATCACGCCAAAGACCTGGCACTGGCGGGCAGCGGACAGGGTGGTTCGGCAGATCCCTCGGATCGGCTGGTCGATGCGTACAACAAACGGTTCATGTCCGGTCAGATGTCGCCGTACATGCGCGATCAGCTCATTACGTATCTGAACAAAATCGATCACAACTGGGCCAATGGTACGGACGACTGGCGTCTGCAGCGCATCTATCGCGCGCTATACCTGATTTTCACGTCGCCCGAATATATGGTCCAAAAATAGAGGAATGCTCATGCATGTTGATCGTCGCAAATTCATCAAGGACACCCTGTGCGCAGCGATGGGTGGCGTGAGTGTGTATTCCGCGCTGGGTCAGATGAAATTACTGCAGGCCGCCACTGCGCAAGCCGCGTATACATTCAGCGATTACAAAGCGCTGGTCTGCGTATTCCTGTATGGCGGCAACGACAGCTTCAATATGATCGTGCCGGCGTCTGGTGGGGCGCGCACCGCGTACAACGCCACGAGACCGACCGGCAGCGGTGGCATAAACGTTTCGGCCTCGGGTTTGCATTTGTTGAATGCCCCTACGAGCGGTGCGGGTAGTCCGGGTGATGCGAGCGGCTATGGATTGCCTCCCAACATGCCCGAGCTCGCCACTGTGTTCAACGCGGGAAAGGCGGCCATCGTCGCCAACGTCGGCACGCTGATCCGTCCGACGCAGCGTGCGGCGAACCAGTATCTGCCGGACTCAGCCCCACTCCCGCCGCAATTGTTTTCGCATTCGGATCAGACCTCGTACTGGCAATCTTCGCCGCCGACGAACCAGCCCGTTACCGGCTGGGGCGGACGTATCGCCGATCTGGTTATGAGCGCCAATCCGGCCGGGTTACCGATACTCACTGGACTCGGCGGACAAGACGCCTTCACGCGAGGCAATAACGTCAGCGGCTACGTGATGAATTCGTACAGCGCAGCCTCGCTCGGCTTCTTGAATGGCAACAACGGCGCAGTGACATGTTCCAATCCGGCTGGCGCATACGACTCAGGCGCCGCGACGGCGTTCTGCAATATGCAGCAGAGCAACACGCAGAGCAACGCCATGGAACGCGCGTTCGCGGCGAGCATGAATCATTCGATCAATACGTCAGGCATTATCAACGCGGCATTGGCCAAAGCACGGCCGGTCAGTGCGCAATACGGTGTCGGCGATCCGCGCAACTCCATCTTCAAGACGTTTTTTACGAATCCGAGTGGCTACGATCTCGACAGTCAATTGCAGACCGTCGCGGAATTGATATGGGCTGCAAACCAGGGTGCTGTGCCGGGCTATACCGGTTTGAAGCGCCAGGTCTTTTTCGTCAGCACCGGCGGCTACGACACACATAGCGATGAAATCAACTCGCATGCCGATATCTTGCCGCTCTTGTCGAAATCTCTTGCGGGTTTCTACAACGCGTTGAACAGCAAGGGTCTGGCGAGCGCGGCAACCGCGTTCACCTGTTCCGATTTCGGCCGTACGATGACCGCAAACAACGGCGGCACCGATCACGGTTGGGGTTCGCATCATCTGGTCGTGGGGGGCGCGGTGAAGGGCAAGAAATTCTACGGCAACGGATGCGGCTTCACTGCTGGCACAAACTACGGAGTGATTATGCCGAGCCTGAAGAATCCATCGACTAGCTGGGGTACGCCATCACCCAACCAGAACGATTCCGGCGACGGCTACGGCCGTGTAATTCCGACATCGTCTGTCGATCAGTACGCCGCAACGCTCGCGGCGTGGTTTGGATTGAACACGTCCGACATCAATCTGCTATTCCCGAACCTGTCGAACTTCACGACGAAGAACCTCGGATTCATTTAGCACGCCTGCGCACCGCGACGGCAATCAATGCCGTCGCCATCAGCGCGGCGATCAGAATGGCGAGAAATTCCGGCGCCGACGCGGGCACGGGTGGTTTAGGCGCGGGTGCCGCACCGCGTACGATGATCGTGCCGAACATGCCTTCACCTGGCGCGCCGTGCACTTCGCAGAAATAACCGACATTACCCGGCGTATTGAGCGTGATCGACGCGATCCAGAGCTGCGAATTCGCACCTCCGTTACCGTTCTTGCCGTCGCCATCGCACCCGCGGGCGCAGCGGAACGAACCGTCGTCCGCAACGGCATTGTGAAATCCGCCCTTGTTGATGAACGTGACGGAATCACCTGGATCGATCGTAATCGTCTGCGGTGTGAAGACGTTTCCGGCACCGCCGACATTGACGACGAAGCCGGCCGCACACGACACGGACGGCACAATCGCCAGCAACATCAAAAACGTCAGAATTCTCGAACGCCGCTTCCAGACGCCATCAGGCTGCATTGTATACTTTTCCAAATCTGTAGGTTTACATCAACGCCGCCCAAACGATCCAAGCACTCCACCGAGCACATTGGACAAATCCAGATTGCCGCCACCGCCATGATTGAGCACCGCATTGAGCAACCCGCCGATCACACCGCCGCGCTGTTGAATCTGCTGAGTCTCTTGCGCGAGCACGCCGCCGAGTCCGCCTGGACCTGCGTTGGAACCTTGTGTGCGATTGGCGAGCGCGGCCATCACGATCGGCGCGAGGATCGCCATGAGTTGTCCGGAATTCTGTTGTCCCAAGCCGGTGGCCTGACCGAGTCCCTGATTCGCCGCATTTTGGCTGTTCCCGAAAATGTGGCCAAGGATCGCGCCGCCGATACTTTGCTGGCCGCCCGGATTGCTCAGTACGCCGTTCAATACATCGGAAATGCTCGAGCCGGCATGATCGCCCAGCGCCGTATTCAACGCATCGGCGCCTTGCGGCGTGCTCGCGTTCTGCGCCATGTGGCCGACGATGAGCGGAATCGCGTGCTCGATCGCGTTGCGCGCCTGCGCCGGATCCGTGCCGAGTTGTCCGGCGATCGCGCCGACTTGCGCGTCGCCGAGATGAGAAAGAATGCTGTCGACCAATCCGCTCATGCCTGATCTCCGTGCACTGATGTCTGTGATTACGTTCGCAGTATAAGCGCTGCGGACTGGCGCAGTGTGGAGCGTGAAGCTATGCTGCGCGCCACTTTCGAACTGTCCTCGTCATGAATCCATTTACTCCCGTTTCGCTGATCGGCGCGCCCACGGATATCGGTGCGGGCGATCGCGGCGCATCGATGGGTCCGGAAGCGCTGCGCGTAGCCGGCATCGCCGAAGCGCTGCAGGCGCGCGGTCTGGACGTCGTGGATCGCGGCAATCTGTTCGGTCCGCTGAATCCGTGGTTGCCGCCGAGTGCGGGCTATCGGCATTTGTCGCAGGTGGTCGAGTGGAATCGAGAGGTCATGCGCGCGGTCGGAAAAGAACTCAAGGCCGGCCGCACGCCGATCATGCTCGGCGGCGATCATTCGCTGGCGATCGGATCGATCAGCGCGGTCGCCAACCACTGCCGCGAGCACGACAAAACGCTGCGCATCATCTGGCTCGATGCGCATGCGGACTTCAACACGTCGCAGATCACGCCATCAGGAAATCTGCACGGAATGCCGGTGGCGTGCCTG
Source organism: Rudaea sp. (assembly GCA_040002515.1). Lineage (GTDB taxonomy): Bacteria > Pseudomonadota > Gammaproteobacteria > Xanthomonadales > Rhodanobacteraceae > Rudaea. The sequence continues at coordinate 42,164 of JBDUEI010000075.1, forward strand.
TGCGGATTCGGTCCGAGCGAACTGGTCGAACTCGGCGGCCGATTGCCGGCGATCGATGCATCGTGCATCCGACAGATCGGCATTCGTTCGGTCGATGCGGGCGAGAAGAAACTCGTCCGCGATAGCCGTTTGGATATTTACGACATGCGCTACATCGACGAAGTCGGCATGCGGCGCGCGATGGAAGAAGCGCTCGAAGGCGTCGATGCGAACACGCACCTTCACGTGAGTTTCGATGTCGATTTTCTCGACCCGGA
>JBDUEI010000076.1:0-29820 GCA_040002515.1 Rudaea sp.
GCTGGTTTTCGGCATCCGCCGAAATGACAATCCGAAGTGGAGAATCAAATCAATTCCCCGCACCCCTAATTGTCCCCCCCCAACCTCCCCATATACCGCCGGTAATACCGCAACTCCTCAATCGAATCCCGCACATCGCTCAACGCCGTGTGCTGCGAATCCTTGGCAAACCCACGACTCAACTCCGGCGACCAGCGACGCGCCAGTTCCTTGATCGTGGACACATCCAGATTGCGATAGTGAAAAAACTTCTCCAGCCGCGGCATCAGGCGCGCCATGAATCGGCGATCCTGGCAGATCGAGTTGCCGCACATGGGCGATTTGCCCGGCGGCACGTGCCGTAAAAGGAAGGCGACGGTCTCGGCCTCGGCTCGCGCCATGTCAACCGATGAGCTGACGACGCGTTCCCACAAGCCGGATCGGCGGTGCTGACCGCGGTTCCAATCGTCCATCGCAATCAGACGCGGTTCCTCGTGTCGAATCGCGAATTCCGGTCCTTCTGCTATCACATTCAATGACTTATCGGTAACGACTACAGCGATTTCGAGGATCGAATCGCGTTCGGTATCGAGACCCGTCATCTCGCAATCGATCCAGATCAGGTTCTCATCGCTCGGCACTGACGAATTCATGGAGTAAAGTTTGCATTGGGGTTTGGATTGGGGATGGCCATAGCCGTTCACAATAACATCGCCGCTGGGTTCGGCCCAGCCTGATGTTTCGGAACCGTCGACACATTCGATTGTTTGTCCGGCAATACAGTTGGTGAGCTCGCGGGGGAGACACCTTGGATCGGATTTTATTGCTCGAAACTTCATCGACCCGCCGCCGTGCGCTGCACGCCATGCTCACGGCGAAGGGTTTCGAAGTCACCGATTTGCCCGAGTACGAAAAAGCGCTGCCCCTGCTGGAGACGTTGGGTAGCGCGCATTCCGGATTCCGCGGTATCGCGATCGGCTGGCCGGAACATCGCGACGCGCACGCCGATGCGATTTTCGCGCGGCTGCGCACGCACGAGTACGAACATCTGGCCGTACTGCTGCTCGCCAACGTCAACGACGGCGCCGCCGTCAACTGGATGATGAAACGCAGCCAGACCGGCTTGTTGTTGTGGAGCGACTACAGCGAATGCGGCGATGCGCTCGGCAAGTTGATCAATCCGCCCTCGCAATTGCTGCCGGATCTGGACATCGGCGGCCAATCGCATCTGCGCATTTTGTTTGTCGACGATTCGGCCACGGTGCGCGTGGCGTTCCGGCGACTGCTGATGAAGCACGGCTATCTCGTGGAAACCGCCGAGAACGTGGAAGCCGGATGGAACTTGGCCAGCAACGCGCCGTTCGATCTGGCCATCGTCGATTATTTCATGCCGGGCGAACCGGGCACGGTGCTCATCCACCGCATGAAGAACGATCCGCGCACGCGCGGTATTTTGTCGGCGATCATCACGGGTACGTATTCCGAAAGCGTGATCAACGAATCGCTGGCCGCCGGCGCCCTGGAATGTCTGTTCAAGAGCGAAGCGCGCGAGCTGTTCATGGCACGACTGAGTTCGCTGGCGCGCGCAGTGTCGGATCGGAAATCCGTCGATCAGGAACGGCGACGCTTGCGCAGTATCTTGAGTTCGGTCGGCGATGGTGTGTATGGCGTCGACAACCGCGGCAATATTCAATTCATCAATCCGGCCGCGCTCGAACTGCTCGGCTACTCCGAGGAAAAAGAACTCATCGGACAATCCGCGTTCGACAGTTTTCATCACAGCTACGAAGATTCCACACCGGTTCCGCGATCGGCGGATTTTCTCTCGCAGTGTTATGCCAAAGGCAGCCAGATTCCCGGCTGGCAGACCGTGTTCTGGACGACGGCGCGGCGTTCGATACCGGTCGAATGCACGGTGTACCCGATGCAGATGGACGGTCATCGCGAAGGCTCGGTCGTCGCGTTCCGCGATATTTCCGCCCGGCGCATGCTCGAAGAAGAATTGCGCTGGCAAGCCGGTCACGACGCGCTAACTAAACTGCACAACCGCGCCTGGTTCGAGACGCAGCTCGAACAAGACATCGTACGGCTGAAAAATACCGACAACATTTCGCTGCTGCTGTTTCTCGATCTCGATCGATTCAAATACATCAACGACACCGCAGGCCACACCGCGGGCGATCAGTTGCTCGTCGAGATCAGCCGCCGCCTCGCTTCGCGCCTGCGCGCGAGCGATCACATCGCACGCATGGGCGGCGACGAATACGCGGTAATTTTGCGCAACGTCAATCGCGTCGATACCGCGCCGATCGCCGACGAATTTCGCAAAGCGCTCAGCTCGCTGCCTTTTACTTATGGCGGCAAGTCGTACCGCGTCGGCGTTTCCATCGGCGTGGCCAAACTCGATCAAAACACGCCGTCGCGCAGCGAAGCGATGGCGGCCGCCGACGTGGCCCTGCATCTGGCCAAACGCAACGGACGCAATCAGGTTCACGTGTTCTCCGCCGACAGCGATCAGCGCGGACGCATGGACATGGAACTGGGCTGGACCGCGCGTCTGGAAACCGCGCTCAAGGAACATGGATTCGCGCTGTGCTTCCAGCCGATCATGCCGTTGGCGCACATCGAATACGATCGGCTACCCGAGCAGCAAGGCGCGTTGTGGACGCGGCATTTCCGCAAACACGTCGGCCAAGGCCAGCGCATGTTTTACGAATCGCTGATCCGCCTGCGCGGACCGGACGGAACGCTGATCGAACCCGGCGCGTTTCTGCCGGCGGCCGAACGCTTCAGCCTGATGGGCGATATCGATCGCTGGGTCATCCGCCATTCGTTTCAGACCCTGCGCGATCATCATCAAGGCACCGCGCCGGCGGGATTGTCGATCAACCTTTCCACGCAATCGCTGGCGCACGGCGGTATCGCGCGCTACATCACGGATTGCCTGGTCGAATTCAACGTCGATCCGCGTGCGGTGATTTTCGAGTTCACCGAATCGGCCGCACTCAATCACATCGATTCGGTGCGCAATCTCATTACCGAACTGCGTCCGTTCGGATGCCGCTTCGCACTCGACGATTTCGGAATCGGCTTTTCATCATTTGGACATCTGAAACATCTCGACGTCGATTTCCTCAAGATCGACGGCTCGTTCATCCAGGATCTGCTCAACGATCCGGTCGATCGCGCCGTCATCACATCGATCACCAACATCGCCCGCTCGATCGGCAAGATCACGATCGCCGAACATGTCGATCGTCCGGAAATCCTGCGCGCGCTGCACGCTTGCGGCGTCGATCAGGCGCAAGGTTATTACGTCGGCCGACCGCGTTCGAGTTTGCGCGCGGCCAATAGTCAGATCGAACTGGTACCCGATCAGGAACCGGTTTCCACGCCGTCGACGCTAACGGTGCGCCACTGACGCCGTGGTAATCTGCGCGCATGCGCAAGCCAAGTTTTTTCTGGCACGACTACGAAACCTTCGGCATCGATTCGCGACGCGACCGTCCCTCGCAATTCGCCGGCATCCGCACGACGCTCGATCTCGAACCGATCGGCGATCCGGTGTCGTTCTATTGCAAGCTCGCGCCGGATGTCCTGCCCCGTCCCATGTCGTGTCTCATCACCGGCCTCACGCCGCAAAAGGTCGAACGCGATGGCGTGAGCGAAGCGGAATTCGCCTCACGCGTTCACGATGAACTCTCGCAACCGGGGACGTGCGGCGTCGGCTACAACTCGATCCGTTTCGACGACGAATTCACGCGCAATCTCCTGTACCGGAATTTTTTCGATCCGTACGAACGCGAGTGGAAAGACGGCAATTCGCGCTGGGACATCATCGATCTGGCGCGCATGAGTTACGCGTTGCGGCCCGAAGGCATCGTATGGCCCACGCGCGATGACGGTTTGCCGAGTTTCAAACTCGAAGATCTGTCCGCCGCCAACGGCCTGGCTCACGCGCACGCGCACGATGCGCTTTCTGATGTTTACGCCACGCTCGAACTGGCGCGTCTGCTGAAGCGAAGCCAGCCGAAGTTATGGGATTTCTACTTCAGTCTTCGCCAGAAACAGCACGCGCTTGAATTGCTCGACTGGGCGCACCTCACACCCGTTCTGCACATCTCCTCGCGCTATGCGACCGATCGCGGTTGCGTGGCGATGGTGGTGCCGCTCACCGTGCATCCGGATCAGCAAAATAAGGTGATCGTCTACGATCTCGATGTCGATCCGACGCCGCTGATCGAACTTGACGCGGAAGAAATCGCCGACCGCGTCTTTACCTCGCGCGATGCGTTGCCGGACGATGTCGCGCGCATTCCGCTGAAAGCCGTATCGATCAACAAATCGCCCGCGCTCGCGCCGATGTCGGTATTGCGCGAAACCGATGCGAAGCGCGTGAATCTCGATCGCGAACGCGGCGAACGTCATCTGGCGCAACTTCGCGCCGCCACTAAGGTCGCCGAAAAATGCCGCCGCGTGTTCGCCACGTTGCGCGGCAATCAGGAGCGCGTCGATCCCGAACTCGGCATCTATTCCGGATTCGCGTGCGATGCGGACCGAAAATTATTCCAGAAAGTGCGCAGCACAGCGCCGGACAATCTAGGCAACAGCGATTTCGGCCTGAAGGATTGGCGCTGCGAAGATCTCCTGTTCCGCTACCGCGCGCGCAACCATCCGCACACCCTGACGCGTACGGAACACGACCGTTGGGACCAGTTCCGCCGCACGCGACTCACCCAATCGACACCGCTTTCGACAATTACGCTCGACGAATTCTTCGGCGAAATCGCCGCGGCAAGACTTGATCCTGCGAACGCCGGCTCCAGAACTGTCGTACTGGACCAGATCGAGGAATGGGGTCGCGCGCTCGCCAGAGAGCTCGCGACCGAACCCGTCACATCATGAGCAAAGTATACTTTTCCAGAAAGACCTTCAATTTCCTGAACGCGCTCGGCCGCAACAACAATCGCGCCTGGTTCAAGGACCACGCCGCCGACTACGAACGCCACGTTCGCGAACCGTTTCTGCAGTTCATCGCCGATCTGCAGACACCATTGTCGAAGATCAGCACGCACTATCGCGCCGATCCGCGCAAGAGTGGCGGCTCGCTGTTCCGCATTTATCGGGATACGCGATTCGCGAACGATAAGACGCCGTACAAAACCTGGGCCGCCGCGCGTTTCTTTCACGAACGGCGTCACGAAATGCCGGCGCCGTCTTTTTACATGCAAATCCGGCCGAAAGATTGTTTTGCCGGCGGCGGCATCTGGCACCCGGAACCGTCGTCGTTGAAACGCATCCGCGATTTTCTCGTCGACAATCCCACGACGTGGAAAAAAGCGACGCAATCCAAGGCCTTTCGCGAACACATGACGTTCTGGGGCGAAAGCCTCACGCGCCCGCCGCGCGGCTACGACGCAACTCACGAACTGATCGAGGATTTGAAGCGCAAGAATTTCGCGGCTGGCGAAGAATTCAGCGAAGCCGTCGCCTGCTCCAGCGAGCTCATGCCGACGACGTTGGCGACATTTAAGCGCATCGCGCCGATGATCGATTATCTTTGCGCCGCCCTGGAACTCGAATTTTGACGAAGAACGCAAACCCCCGCGCATTGCGCGTCATCGCCGTCTACAAATTCGTCAAAGCCGCAAGCCTGCTGATCCTCGCCTGCGTCGTGTTCGGTCTGCTGCACGAACCGTTCCTCGACGCCGTCGCCCACTGGGTCGAGCATCTCCCGATCCAGAATGGACAGAGCGAGCTTCAACATCTTTCCGACGAACTCACCGGAACAACGCCACGCCGATTCATCGTCGTCGGCATCGCCGCGTGCGCGTACGCGGCGCTATTCACGGTCGAGGGTTTCGGCCTGTGGAACGGCAAACCCTGGGCCGAATACCTGACCATCATAGCCACCGCATCGCTGATTCCGTTCGAGCTGTGGGAGCTCTTTCATCATTCGACGCCGAGCAAAATCATTGTGCTGGTCGTGAACGTGGCGATCGTTATTTATTTGATCTTTTTGTTGCGGCGCGGCCAATATGATCACGAGAAAAAATCCAGCTAACAAGCTCGGCAAGACCGCTTAGCATCGTGGTGCGTCACGCTTCCGCAAACGGGAATACGAGCACATCGGCAATCTCGTTCGTGCCCGCCATCGTCATCAACAAACGATCGATACCGAGCGCAACGCCGGCACAATCCGGCATTCCTCGCGCCAGCGCGGCGAGAAGATTTTCGTCTATCGGCAATTCGGGAAGATGGCGCGCCGCGCGGCGCGCGTTGTCGCGCGTGAATCGTTCGCGTTGTTCGATCGGATCGGTCAATTCGTGGTAGCCGTTGGCGATCTCGTGGCGGCCGACGTAAATCTCGAAGCGTTCGGCGACGGGTGGATCGTCGCGACGAACCTTGGCCAATGCGCATTGTGTGGCGGGATAGTCGAAGACGACGGTGATGCGATCGATCGGGAAATCGGGCTGGATGCGATGCGTGAGCAACAGATCGAGCCAGTCGTCGCGCGTCAGGCCGTCGGGATCGACCACGGTATCGCCGAGCGCCGCGCGGAGTTCGGATTCGGGAGCCGCAAAAGGATCGACGTCGATCGCGCGTCTGAACAAATCGCGATAAGTGGATTTGTGGATTTGTACTTTTTTGCCGACGAGACGCAATGCCGCCTCGATCAGTGCGATGGTTTCGTCGATCAGCCAGATGTGGTCGCGGCCGACGCGATACCACTCGAGCATCGTGAATTCCGGATTGTGATGCCGCCCCGCTTCGCCGTCGCGAAAGACACGGCCGAGTTCGTAGCAATCGCCGATGCCGGCGGCGAGCAAGCGTTTTTGCGCGAATTCCGACGATGTGCGCAGCCAGCGCCGACGTGGGCCGCCGTCGGTGTGCCCGGAAAATTCTGTGGCGAAGCTCTGGATGTTCGGGTCGGTGTTGGCGGCGGCCGAGAGAATGGGCGTCTCGACTTCAAGTACAGCTCGCTGCGCAAAAAAAGTGCGGATGAGCGCATACAACTCGGCACGCAACTTCAACGCCGTGCGCCGCGACTCATCCGTTCGCACGCAGATACTCCGTGAGCGTCGGCTCGTCCCAGATTTCCACGCCGAGTTCCTGCGCCTTGTCGAGCTTGGATCCCGCTTCCGCGCCTGCGACGAGGAAACTGGTTTTCTTCGATACGCTGCCCGACACTTTCGCGCCGAGCGCTTCGAGTTTGTCTTTGGCTTCGTCGCGCGTGAGCGTGGTCAATGAGCCGGTCAGCACGACGGTCTTGCCGGCGAGCGGACCTTCATTGGCGCGCTGAGGCGCGGACTCTTTCCAGATCACGCCATTTTTACGCAGTCCATCGACGACCTCGCGATTGCGCGGCTCGGCAAAGAAAGCGGCGACGTGCGCGGCGACGATCGGTCCGACATCCGGCACCTGCATCAATTCGTCTGCATTCGCGTTCATGATCGCTTCGATGCCGCCGAAATATCTAACGAGCGTCTTGGCCGTCGTTTCGCCGACATTGGGAATGCCGAGCGAATACAGGAAACGATCGAGCGTGGTCTGCCGGCTCTTGTCGATCGCGGCGATGAGATTTTCCGCCCACTTCGTGGCGACCTTGCCGCTCTTCACGGTTTCCGGCGTGGTGCCTTCGCGCTCGTCGGCGCGGCGTTTCATTTCCAAAAGATCGTCGAGCGACAATGTATACAAATCCGCAACGCTTTCGACGTAATCGAATTCGCACAAGTCTTCGATGTAGCGTTCGCCGAGACCGTCGATATCCATCGCGCGCCGGCCGGCGAAATGGAAGATCCCCTGCACGCGTTGCGCAGCACAGGTCAGCCCGCCGGTGCAGCGCGCGACGGATTCGCCCTCTTCGCGTTCGATCGCCGAACCGCACACGGGACATTGCGTCGGCATTTTCCACGCGCGCGTACGCGCGGGACGTTTTTCGAGGACGACACTCACCACTTCAGGAATCACATCGCCGGCGCGGCGCACGATCACGGTGTCGCCGACGCGAACATCCAGACGCGCGACCTGATCGGCGTTGTGCAGCGTCGCGTTAGTGACGGTGACGCCGCCGACGAACACGGGTTTCAGTTTCGCCGCCGGCGTGGCCGCGCCGGTGCGGCCGATGTTGACGATGATGTCTTCCACCGTCGTCGTTTGTTCTTGCGCGGGAAATTTATGCGCGATGGCCCAGCGCGGCGTGCGCCCGACGAATCCGAGTTCGCGTTGCAGCGCGAGCGCGTTGAGTTTGTAGACGACGCCATCGATATCGAACGGCAGCTTGTCGCGCTGTTTGCCGATCCTGGCGTAGTACTTCAGACAGCCGTCCACGCCATCCGCGATGCCGGCGAGCTGGCTGACCGGAAATCCCCATTCGCGAAACAATTGCAGCATTTCCGCATGCGTCGGCGGCAACGTGAAGCCTTCCACGACACCCGCGGAATAAGCGTAAAACGCCAGCGGCCGACCGGCGGTGATGCGTGGATCGAGTTGGCGCAATGAGCCTGCGGCGCCATTGCGCGGATTCACGAGCGGCTTGATTTTTCCGTCCGACGCGCGCGCCATTTCGTTGTATTTCTCGAACGCGGCGCGCGGCATGTAGACCTCGCCGCGAACTTCGAGAACGGTGGGAATTTTCTTGCCACGCAAGCGCAGCGGTATACTTTTTATCGTGCGCAGATTGAGCGTCAAGTCTTCCCCGCGCTCGCCGTCGCCGCGCGTGGCGCCGCGCACGAAAACGCCGTCTTCGTAGCGAAGGCTGATCGCCAATCCATCGAATTTCGGTTCGACGGAAAATTCCAGTTCGTCGCGACCGAGACGGTCGACGATGCGGCGCGCGAAATCGGCGACTTCCTGATCGGTGAACGCATTGGCCAGCGACAACATCGGAATCTCGTGACGCACTTCGGCAAACGCACGCGACGGTTCGGAACCGATGCGCTGCGTGGGCGAATCGGCGCTGCGCAGATCGGGGTTATCCGATTCGAGCGCTTCGAGTTCACGCATCAGCCGATCGTATTCGACGTCGGTTATCGCCGGCTCGTCGAGCACGTGATAGCGATGATTGGCGTCGTCGATCTGCGCGCGCAACGTTGCGGCAATCTTTTTAACGTCGGTCGAATCGGCCTTGCTCATCGCGCGGTTCCGTGTGCGGATGGCAAAGTTTACCGGGTGTGGCGTCTCGCGCGAACCTCGACGTGCGCCTAATCCGATCAGGCGCTGGCGATTCTCACGGCCTGCGCGCGGTGTCGCGCGTGCGTGAGCGACTGAACGCGGTTCAGGGCCGCTTCCAGATCGTCGAGCAAATCTTCCGGCGCTTCGATACCGACCGAGAGGCGCAACAGGCCGTCGCCGATGCCGGCGCGGGCGCGGGCGACGGCGTCCATGCTCGCGTGCGTCATCGTGGCCGGATGTGCGATGAGGCTTTCGACGCCGCCGAGCGATTCGGCCAGGCTGAAATACTTCAGGCCGTGCACGAAAGCGCGCGTCGCCGCTTCGCCTCCGGCCAGCTCGAAACTCAGCATCGCGCCGAATCCGCGTTGCTGGCGCTTTGCCAGTTCGTGGCCGGGATGCGACGGCAAACCGGGAAAGTATACTTTTTCGACGAGCGCGTGATGGTGCAGATAGTCGGCGATCGCGATCGCATTGGCCTGATGCGCTGCCAGACGCGGCTGCAACGTGCGCACACCGCGCAAGGTGAGAAAACTGTCGAACGGCGCGCCGGCCAGACCGAGGCAATTGCACCACCACTTCAACTCATCGCCGAGCGTCTTGTCTTTCCAGATCACCGCGCCACCGACGACATCGGAATGTCCGTTGAGATATTTCGTCGTCGAATGCACGACGACATCGGCGCCGAGCTCGAGCGGCCGCTGGATCGCGGGAGAAAGAAACGTGTTGTCGACGATGACGGTCGCGCCCGCATCGTGCGCGATGGACGAAACCAGCGCGATATCGGTGATGCGCAACAGCGGATTGCTCGGCGTTTCGATCCAGACCAGTTTCGGTTTGCGCGCGAGCGCCGCGCGCAACGCGAGGTCGTTGGAGAAGTCGACGAAATCGACATCGTACAAACCGCGATCGGCCTGCGCGCGGAACAGCCGATAGCAGCCGCCGTAGCAATCGTGCGGCGCGATGATCAGGTCGCCCGGCCGCAATTGCGCGCTGAGTAGCGTGATCGCCGCCATGCCGGACGCGGTGACGACGGCGCCCTCGCCGCCTTCGAGTTCGGCGAGGACATCGGCGAGCGCGTCGCGCGTCGGATTTCCTGATCGCGAGTAGTCGTATCCGCGCTTCTGTCCGAACCCGGCAAAGCTGAAATTCGTCGACAGATAGATCGGCGGCATGATCGCGCCGTGCGCGGTGTCAGCGTCGACGCCGGCGCGAACGGCTTGCGTGGCGAGGTGACGGCTCATGCCGTTTGCTCCAGGACGCGGCGGAGCAGATTGGCGACGATCGTTTCCTCTTTCAGGAAGGCATCGTGACCGTAGGTCGACGAGATGTCGACGATGTCGCACGGGCCCGAACACGTGGCGGCGAATTCGCGCGACAACGACGGCGGCACGAGCAGATCATCCTCGACCGACAGAATCGTAGTCGGCACCGAAATGGCGGCCGCATCGATGCAGTGCGAATCGAGCGACGTGCTCAGGCAGCGATAGGCCGAAGCATTGAAACGTTCGGCGAACGCGTTGCCATGACGCGCCAGCCACACCACCGCATCGCCGGTCGGCGCGAATCGCTCCTCGAAACCTTGCGGCGTGCGGTAACCGATGATTGCCAACGCACGAACCAGCGCGAGAGCGGCTTGGGAATCCTCACCCAGATCGAGGATCGAGCGCTGCACATCGCGCAATGCGAGCGCGAATTGCGAAGTTTTATGCGCGGCGCTCAGCAACACGAGCCGCGACAGCCGACGTCCGAGCAATGCGGCGAGAACTTGCGCGACCGCACCGCCGTACGAAGCGCCGACGATGCCATGCACATGCCGCACGCCGAGACGGTTCAGCAGGAGCAGAATCGCGCGCGCTTGATCGGTCGTGGAAACGGTCGGGAATGTTTCACCGGCGGCGGGTCCGGTCGAATCGTCGCAACCACCGAGCCAATCCACGCTCAGGAGACGAAAACGCTCGCTATCCAAGGCGCGGCCAGCGCCGCACTGCGCTTCCCACCAGCCGCCGCCGTCTGCATCGACACAGCGGCGATGCGCCGAAATGCCGCCGAGCACGACGATCAGTGGCGCCGTTTCCGGCCCTACACACTGCCACGCCAATCCGGCGCCGGAAAGTTCGGCGCCATTTTCCAGCACGAACGGATCGGGCAGCGCCAACGTACCGCGCTCGTAACGCGGCTCGGCGCGACGCGCGAGACCTGCGTCCTGGATCTGTCGATTTTCAGCGATGCTCATGCCGTGCTCCCGTGACGATGGGCGCATGCTAACCAATTGGATGTTTAGACGTCAAGACGTATAGACGTCTATTTGCAATCAGTATTTACACAGGCGCGTCCGCCGCTGGCGCGCGCGGACGCGTCGAGCCGATGAAGATACCTAGCAGCGACAGCGCCAGACCGGTCCAGTCCAATGCACTGGTCGGCCGGGCGAACAGGACCACATCCAGGACGAATGACAAGGCGGGTTGCAACAGCAGAAGCAGCCCGACGAGCGAGGCCGGCAACTGCGGCATGGCGCGCGCGATCAGTACCCAGCCCAAGACTTGCCCGAACAGCCCGAGCCCGATCAAGGCCGACCACGACTGCGCATCGGGAATCGCGAAACTGTCGTCCTCGATCAAGACGGCGATGCCGAGCATGACCGCCGCAAGTAGGCTGTTGAGACACAGCACGCGCACCGGATCCAGTTCGGGCCGGCGCGCTTGTGCTTGGCGCAGGCTCAGCAAATACACGGCATACGATGCGCCGGTGAGCAATCCGAAATAGACGCCCAAACGGAATTGCGGCGTGAACGAACTCCAGCCGACGCCGACGAGCAGCCACAAACCCACGATGGCCAGACCGACGCCGAACACGAATCGCGCGTGCAGCCGCTCGCGGAAAAACATCACGCCGACGATGGCCATGATGAATACCTGGAAATTCGCCACGAGCGTGGCCAGACCAGGACCGATATCGCGGATGCTTCGATGCCACAGCATGAGGTCCGCACAGAACGCGAGTGCAGGCAGCAGCAACCACGCCACGTCGGCCAGCTCGAAGCGCCGGAACGGCCGCCGGATCAGCACCAGTGCCAGCAACATGATGCCGCCGAATAGCATGCGATAGAACGCCGACACCGTCGGCGCGACATGCGCCCAGCGCACGAAAATGCTCGTGGTGCTGATCAGCGCCGCACCGCACGCCATGCGCAGCATGGCGCTGCGCGGAGGCGCGGCCGTCACGGCGTCAGTTGCTCGTGCAACGCGGCCATCGGTTCGGTTCCGGCATCGGCCAGCCATTCGACGATGGCGGGCAGCGCGAGAACGGCGTCGACATAGGCGCGTTCGACAGACTCCAGCTTCACGCCGTAGCTGACGAAGCGAAACACGACCGGCGCGTACATCGCATCGGCGATGCTGAAATCGCCGAACAGGAACGATCCGTCCCGGCCGAAGCGCTCGCGCATTTCGCGCCACATCGCGATGACGCGCTCGACATCCTTCGCCGCGTCATCGCCGATCTTGAAACCCGGCACGCGCTTGCGACAGTTCATCGGCATCGCCGTGCGCAGCGCCGAGAAACCGGAATGCATTTCCGCACTGATCGATCGTGCGACCGCGCGCGCGACGCGATCCTTCGGCCATCCGGCGTTGTCCAAAAATTGTTCGTTTGCATATTCGATAATGGCAAGCGAATCCCAGACGTGCAGATCGTCCACGATCAGCACGGGCACGCGCCCGCTCGGCGAATAGTCGCGGATGCGCCGATAGAATTCGGGCGTATCCAGCGGAAGTTTTACCTCCTCGAACGCGACGCCGAACTGACGCAGCACCAGCCACGGCCGTAGCGACCACGACGAATAATTCTTGCTTCCGATAATCAGCGTGGGCTTGGCGGACATGCGTCAGGCCGGTTCCGGCAGCCAGCTCGCATCGCCATCGGGCTCGGCGCGGAACTCGGCTAAGTCCGCGTCGACACGCTCGGCGACGGCGCGCGCGCGTTCCCAGTCGATCTGCGGCACCATCACATTGATCAGCGACATCGGCGGCAACTCGCCGATCGCTCCACTCAGATACTGACCGCTGACGAATGCCGGAATGTTTTCGTGCTCCAGCGCATTCTTCACCAGATTCGCATCGATGATATTTTCGGCGCGATAGACGATCTTCACGGCTGCTCCGGTGTGGATGCGCCACGCTACTTCAATCGTTGCGGATCGTAAAGCGTCGACGCGGTTCTGTGCGGGTTGTTTCGTGCCCAAAACAACATGCCGAATTTCGCTTTCCCCCGCCCGCCCGGTACACTTGCCGGCCCTTCGTATCGCGTCATGCCATGTCCGAGGAAACGCCGCGTCACAACCATTTCATTCGCCAGATCGTTGCCGAGGATCGCAGTTCCGGCAAGGTCGATCGGGTGGTCACGCGTTTTCCGCCGGAACCCAATGGATATCTGCATCTCGGGCATGCGAAATCGATCTGCCTGAATTTCGGACTGGCCGGCGATTTCGGCGGGGTCTGTCATTTGCGTTTCGACGATACGAATCCGTCGAAAGAAGATATCGAATACGTCGAGGCGATCAAGAACGATGTGCACTGGCTCGGTTTCGACTGGGACGAACTGCGCCATGCGTCGGACTATTTCGGCGTGCTGTACGCGTGCGCTGAAAAACTGATTCGCGACGGCAAGGCGTTCGTGTGTGATTTGAGCGCCGAACAGCAACGGGAATATCGCGGCACGCTGACCGAACCGGGACGCAATTCGCCGTTTCGCGATCGGAGTGTGGAGGAAAATCTCGATCTGTTCGCGCACATGCGCGCCGGTGAATTCGACGACGGCGCGAAAACGCTGCGCGCGAAAATCGACATGAGCAGCGGCAACATCAATCTGCGCGATCCGACGCTGTACCGCATCCGCAAAGTGACGCATCAGAACACCGGCGACGCCTGGCCGATTTATCCGATGTACGATTTCGCGCATTCGCTGTCCGACGCGATCGAAGGCATCACGCATTCGCTGTGCACGCTCGAGTTCGAAGATCATCGGCCGCTGTACGACTGGTGCGTGCACAACGTCGATCTGAAGCAAAATCCTGAATTGATGTCGACGCACGACATTCCCGGCGATCATCAGCCGGTGAGTGCGCCGCAGCAGATCGAATTCGCACGCGGCAATCTTGATTACAACGTGATGAGCAAGCGCAAACTGATCGGTCTGGTGCAGGAAAATCTGGTCGACGGCTGGGACGATCCGCGTATGCCGACGATTTCCGGCACGCGTCGGCGCGGATATCCGCCCGCGGCGATCCGTAATTTCTGGGATCGCGCCGGCGTCACGAAACAAAATTCCACGATCGAATATTCCGTGCTCGAAAACGCGGTGCGCGAAGAACTCGACGCGAGCGCACCGCGCCGGCTGGCGGTGATCGATCCATTGAAACTGATCATCGGAAATTTGCCGGACGATCACGAAGAAACGCTGAATTTTCCGAATCATCCGAAAAACGAAGCGCTCGGCACACGCGCCGTTCCGTTTTCGCGCGAACTCTGGATCGAACGTGATGATTTCATGGAAGTGCCGCCGAAAGGTTTTCATCGTCTTGTGGTCGGCGGCGAAGTGCGCTTGCGCGGCGTCGGCATCGTGAAATGCCAAAAAGTGGAAAAAGATCCAAATGGGACAATTTTGCATGTTGTCTGCACGCTCGACACCGATACGCGGCACGGCATGCCCGGTGCGGATCGGAAAGTAAAAGGCACGATCCACTGGGTCAGCGCCAAGCACGCGACCGCATCGGAAATCCGGTTGTACGAGCGTCTCTTCAACGTGCCGAATCCCGACGGCGACAGCGATGGCCGGACTTACGCGGATCACCTCAATCCGGATTCCAAGCGCATCGTCACGGGTTATGTCGAGCCGTCGCTGAATAGCGCGGCACCCGAATCGAACTGGCAATTCGAACGGCTCGGATATTTCGTTGCCGATCGCCACGATCATTCCACGGCCAAGCCGGTCTTCAACCGCACGGTGACTCTGCGCGACTCGTGGGCCAAGGCGCGCTGAGGCGATGTTCGCGACGCAACTTCAACTGACGTTGCCGGACTGGATAAAGCACGCGGTCGATACGCACCGCGTCTACGCCGACGACGACGCACGCGTCGGCCTGGCGATCGATCTGGCGCGCCGAAACGTCGAAGAAAAAACCGGCGGTCCGTTCGGTGCGGTCGTGTTCACCGGCGAAGGCCGTATCGTTTCGGTCGGCGTCAATCGCGTGATCCCCGAAAGCTGCTCGGCGGCGCACGCGGAGATTATGGCGTACATGCTCGCGCAAACGCGTCTGCGCCGAAAACGATTGAACGAAGGCGGTGAAAAATTCATGCTCGCCACGAGCGCGCAACCGTGCTGTCAGTGCTATGGCGCGACGGTGTGGGCCGGCATCGACACGTTGCTGATCGGCGCGCGCACGGAAGACGTGGAAGAGCTGACCGAATTCAACGAAGGTCCGCTGCCGGCGGACTGGATCGGCGAACTCGCGAAAATCGGCATCGCGGTGCGGCGCGACATCCTGCGCGATCGCGCACGCGAGGTGTTCGAACTCTACGCGCGATCCGGCGGCGAGCATTACTGAACGGTGAGCGTCGCGGTCGCCGGTTCGTCATCCGCATCGTCTGCGACGGCCGTCGTCTGCTATTGCCGCGCGGGTTTCGAGCCGGAGTGCACGCAGGAAATCCAAGCGCTTGCGCAGGAACACGCGCTCGACGGCTCGATCGAGACCGATACCGGCGCGGGCTACGTTGTATACAATTGCACATCCGACGAGACATCGCTGCGCGGTATTTTCGATTGGCGTCATTTGATCTTCGCGCGGCAATCCTTGATCGCTTTCGCGCGCTTCGAAAACCTGCCGCGCAAGGATCGTCTCACGCCGATGCTCGACGCGCTGGCCGCACGCGGCGAAGTGTTTGCGGATGTCTGGGTCGAATCGCCGGATTCCGACGCGGGCAAGGAATTGACCGCGCTGTGCAAGAGTTTCGGCAATGCGATGGTCGGTGCGCTGCGTCAGCGCAAATGGCTGGATACGAAATCGAGAAAACGGCTACACGTATTCTTCGCGAGCGGTGATGTCGTTTTTCTCGCGAGTGCCGAAATCGATCATTCGGCGCCGTGGCCTCTCGGCATTCCACGGCTAAAATTCCCGCGCGAGGCGCCGAGCCGCTCGACGCTCAAACTCGAGGAAGCGCTGTTCGTGCTGTTGTCGGCCGACGAACGCGCCAAGTGGTTGAAGCCGGCGATGACGGCGGTCGATCTCGGCGCCGCACCGGGCGGATGGACCTGGCAGCTCGCGTATCGTTCGATCCGCGTGACCGCTATCGACAACGGACCGATGGATCGCGCGCTCTTGCAGTCCGGGTTGGTTACGCATTTGCGCGAAGACGGTTTTCGGTTCCGTCCACGCAAGCCGGTGGACTGGCTGGTCTGCGATATGGTGGAGCAGCCGCGCCGAATCGCTGCGCTGATCGCGCAGTGGCTGGCCGACGGTTTGTGCCGCTACACCGTGTTCAATCTCAAGCTGCCGATGAAGAAGCGCTTCGAGGAAACCCGGCTGTGCCTCGATATCGTCGGCGCGCACGCGTCCGACGTGCGCGCGCGACAGCTATACCACGATCGCGAAGAAATCACCGTTTTCGCGCGACGTTGAGGGCACGATCGCGCGCGTTGGCGAATCGTGCAATTTGTCTATTGAATCGTCGGTTCCGATTCTGCAAAGTCCGACGACCACGCGCGCGCCGGACCCGTCGACACAGAATCGTCAACTTCGGCCGTTACCATCGCAATCTTGGAAAAAATTCGAGGGAGAGGAAATGCGGCATAAGTTTACAAATATACTTTTCATTCTCGCCGCGGCGCTACTGTCGACAAACGCCGGCGCCAATGTGGTTATCAGTCAGGTTTACGGCGGCGGCGGAAACGCCAGCGCGCCGTACACCAACGATTTCATCGAATTGTTCAATGCCGGATCGACCGGGCAGGATCTGACCGGCTGGTCCGTGCAATACACATCGTCCGCCGGTACATCGTGGACCAATACGACTGCGCTGCCGAGCGTGATGCTCGCGCCCGGGAAATATCTCCTGATTCAGGAAGCCGCGGGCACCACGACCTCCGGTTCATTGCCGGCCCCCGACGTCACGGGATCGATTTCGATGTCGGCCACGAACGGCAAAGTCGCGCTGGTCAATTCGGTGACGCTCTTGACCGGTTCGTGCCCTACGGGTTCGAACGTCATCGATTTCCTCGGCTTCGGAACCGCCGACTGTGCGGAAGGCACGCATTCGGTTGCCGGTTCCAACACCACCGCGCTGATCCGCGCCGCCAATGGCTGTACCGACACGAATAGCAACAGCGACGATTTCGCGGCCGGCACACCGGCGCCACGCAACACGTCTACTCCAGCGAACCCATGCGCCGGCGGAACGTCGACGGCGCCGACCGGTGTCGGTTCGGCCACGCCGAACGCGGTCGCCGCCGGTGCGATGACTTTGTTGAAAGTGATCGTTACGCCCGGCACGAATCCGACCAGCGTGAATCTGGCCGTCACCGCAAACCTCACGTCGATCGGCGGCGCCAGTTCCGTTCAATTCGACGACACCGGCACGAACACGGATGGAACGGAAACGTTCACGTATCAAGCCACCGTCTCGGCCGACCAGGCTCCCGGCGCGCGTTCGATTTCACTGACCGTCAACGACGAGATGAATCGCGTCACGCATCCGAGCATCGCGTTGACGATCGTCGGGCCGCCGCTGACGATCATGCAGATTCAGGGACACGGTGCGTCGTCGCCGTATGCGACGCAGCTCGTGCAGACCACGCCGTCGATCGTGACGGCGAAGAAATCCAACGGATTCTTCATGCAGGATGCCAATGGCGACGGCGATTTGACGACGTCCGACGGCATCTTCGTGTTCACCAGCTCGGCGCCCACCGTGAGTGTCGGTGATGCGGTTTCCGTAACCGGCAAGGTGCAGGAATTCAATGGCTCGACCGAGCTGTCGAACATCACGGCCGTCGCGGTATCGAGTTCCGGTAACACATTGCCTCCCGCGTTCGTGCTCGACGCGCATCCGCCGACCGACGATCCGACCACCGGCATTTGCGTCGGCGGCGCGTCCACTTTGTCGACGCCTCCCTCGCGCGCGGAAGGCTATCAGGCCAGCAACTTCGCCTGTCTCGACGGCATGCTCGTGGCAATGAACGATGGCATCGTGGCCGGCCCCACCTTCGGCAATTCGGCAAGCGATGCCGTGCACACCGGAACCGCGACCGGATTCTACGCCACGCTCGCCTCGCAGCCGCGTCCGTTCCGCGCGCCGGGCGCGTTGTATCCGGGCGTCATCAATCATCCGGAATTGCCGGTGTGGAACGGCGAACCGGAACTGATCGATGTCTATTATCCGGGTCTGAATTTCAATCCGACCGGTTTCGTGTATGACGCGGGCACGCGCTTCAGCGTCACCGGCGTAATTCAGGGATTCGTCTCGTTCGGCACGCAAATCTACGAGCTGTATCCGATC
Source organism: Rudaea sp. (assembly GCA_040002515.1). Classification (GTDB taxonomy): domain Bacteria; phylum Pseudomonadota; class Gammaproteobacteria; order Xanthomonadales; family Rhodanobacteraceae; genus Rudaea. The sequence continues at coordinate 18,702 of JBDUEI010000076.1, forward strand.
ACGGGACAACTGGTCACGAACATGGCCGTGCCGCCGCCGACGTATCCGCAACCCGTCGCGGATGCCTCACCCGGCACGTTGACTATCGGCTCGCAGAACTTCCTGCACTTCTTCAACGACAAGCCGGACGGCGCGGACACGAGCGGTTTCAACGATACCTGTGCCGGTACCGGTGCAAGCGATACGTGCCCGACGCAGATGGAATATCAGGAACGTGTGGCCAAGTGGACGAAGCAGATTTGCGAGGTGCTCAAATCGCCGGTGGTAATCGACGTCGAGGAAATCGAAAACCGATCGGTGCTGGTCGATCTCTCTACGAGCGTGCAGACCGCCTGCGCAACGTCGTACGTGCCGTATTCGATTCCCGGCAACGATGTCAGCGGCATCAACATCGGCATTCTGGTTCGCAGCGATGTCACCGTGGCGTCGGTCACGCAGTTGTACAAGAACACGCAGACCGCCAACTGTTCGAGCGGCACGAGTTGCGGCCTGAACGACCGTCCGCCGGTGTTGATGCGCGCCACGTGGAACGGTTATGACTTCGCGCTGCTGGCGATCTACGACCGTTCGCTGAGCGGTCTCGGCGACACCGATGCGAACGGCAATTACACCAAGCCCTATGTCGGACCTAAACGTGCCGAACAGGCCGCGCAGATCGCACAGATCGCACAGGCCTGGCAAAGCGGCGCGACGCTGGCCGGCGCCGGCAATGTGCGTCAGGCGGCGGACGGTGCGATCACACCCGGACCGTTCGATATGGTCGGCGAAGCGAACGTGCCGCTCTTCATCGCCGGCGATTTCAACGCCTACGAATTCACCGATGCGTATGCGGACGTGACCGGCATGATCAAGGGCACGGCGGTGCGCGTGCAGAACCTGTATTGGTTCGACGGCAGCAGCGCCGATACGGACACGCCGGCGTACGTCGCACCAAATCCGACGCTCGTGGATTCCGGTGACGCGGCGAATCCGGCCGAAAAATACTCGTTCAACTTCGATGGCTATGTGCAGGAAATCGACCACATCCTCCTGACGCGCACGGCGTGGAAGGATTTCGTGAGCGTGTCGAACGCGCACGGCAACGCGGATGTTTCCGAAGCCAGCCCGATCATCCTCGATCCGACCACCGCCGCGCGCAGCGGCGACCACGACGGACAGGTGATCAGCGTGGCGATCGATCGCATCTTCGCCAATGGTTTCCAGGCGCAGCCATAGGGATCGTCTTCAAGGTATCCTTGCGTTCTGGAGTTCGATACAGGGGCCGGGCAACCGGCCCCTCTTTTTATGAAGCGCTGGCGTTCGTTCTTACCGTTACTGATGCTCATCGCCGTGGGCGTGGCGTTGCTCGCCTCGGGTTCGTTCAACCGGTTTCGTCCGGAAACGCTGGCCGTCGAACAGGCCAAACTACAACTGCAGATTGCCGCGCACCCTGCGCTGGCCGCACTGCTGAACATCGGCGTGATCACGCTGGCGATCTCGACGGGAATTCCCGGCGTCGTCGTTCTCATCCTCGCCGGCGGCATGCTGTTCGGCACGTTGGTCGGAACGATTCTGTCGAGCATCGGCGTCACGCTCGGCGCGCTCACGCTCTTCGTCGCGAGCCGCCATGCGTTCGGCAATCACGATCACGTCGCCGCACCCGGTTTGGTCGGACGATTGCGCGGCGGCTATCTGGCGCATCCGGTCAGTTACACCTTCTTCCTTCGACTGGTGCCGTTCTTTCCCTTCGGCGGCGTCACCGTCGGACTGGCATGGCTGCGCTGCCCGCTTTGGCTGTTCCTCAGCGCCACGGCCGTCGGCGGCGCGATCATGACCGGCATCGAAACCGCGCTCGGTGCCGGGCTTGCCAAGAACATTGGCGAGAATCACGCGGTGAGTTTCAGCCTGTTCGATGATCCGCACGTCTACGTGCCACTGATCGCGATGGGGTTGTTGGCGTTGATACCGATCGGCGTGGGTAAGATTCGCGGCAAGAAATTGCCCACCCCCTGACGAAAAAGCAACGGATAACGCTTTCCTTCGAACCGCGAGTCGGGTCAATTGATAGCGAGTCGCGCTTACTCTCTCCGTCCATCAACGAGCATTCTGGCAACCTATCCCAGATTCGATGCGAATCCTCCTGAGGCCGCTCGCCCGCTTCGGGTGCTTTCTTTGGTTACTTTCTTTGCACCAGCAAAGAAAGTGACCCGCTCGCGCAGCGAGTGGAAGCTTTTGATCTTCGATCGACTAGGCGAAAAAGCAAAGTCACTGGATTCCGGCCTTCGCCGGAATGACGAGCTAAGGCAGAGCAAGTGCTTTCACTCGCTGCGCGAGCGAGTAACTTTTCTTTGCTGGTGCAAAGAAAAGTCACCAAAAGAAAGCACCTGTTCATCGCGTAGTCCGTTGTTCGCGTACACCGCATCCCTGCGGTGGACGCGAACCGCGAGCATCCCTGCTCGCGGGTTACCTCGTTCGCCATCTGTTTTCGAGCAGGAGCCAAAGGTGGATTCCGGCCTTCGCCGGAATGACCGTAAAAGATCATCCGGGCATGACGACCCAACACCTCATCGGCTATCCTGCCGCGTCCCCGTTCTTCGCCGACTGTCTTGAGCAAAGCGCCCGTCCTCATCGTCAAAAAGAAATCGTTCTGGCGCGCGCTCCTGTTGAGTCTGGTCGTGGCCGGGCTGAATTTCGGTTTGTGGATGTATCTGAACAAGCCGGCGCAGCCGCCGGCGTGGACGGGCAAGATCGGAGGCATCGCCTACGCGCCGTATCAGCGATATCAGAGCCCGCTGAAACTCATTTATCCGTCGGTCGAGGAAATCGATCGCGACTTGAAGCAACTCTCGCAATATACCGATCGCATCCGCACTTATACCGCGCTCGAAAATCCCGTCGTGCCGGAATTGGCGCGCAAGTACGGATTGAAAGTCCTGGCCGGCGCTTACATCGATCATCGCGCGCAACACAACGAGGACGAAGTACAGGCGCTGATCGACGAGTCGCGCAGCAACGACAACGTCGATCGGCTTATGGTCGGCAATGAAGCGCTGCTGCGCAACGACATGGGTGTCGACCAGCTCATCTCCTACATCGATCGGGTGCGCGCGCAGACGCACAAACCGGTTTCCACGGCCGAACCGTGGCACATCTGGCTCAAGTACCCGCAACTGGCCAAGCACGTCGATTTCATCACCGTGCATCTGTTGCCGTATTGGGAAGGTTATTCGCGCCGCGACGCCGTCGGTCTGCAGGTACTGATGCGCTACTACCAGTTACAGAGCGCGTTTCCCGGTAAACACATCGTCATCGGCGAAATCGGCTGGCCGTCGTCCGGCGATCGCATCAAGGGTGCCACAGCCAGTGTCGCCGACCAGGCGCTGTTCATCCGGCAATGGCTGAACGTGGCTGCCGAACGGCAGTTCGATTACTACATCGAAGAGGCATACGACCAGCCGTACAAGGAATCGTTCGAAGGTCGCGTCGGCGCTTACTGGGGCATGTTCGCCGCCGATCGCGAGCCGAAATTCGCGCTCGCCGAGCCGGTCATCGAAGATCCAAACTGGTCGTGGAAGGCGGCGATCTCATGCCTGCTCGCCTTGCTGCCGATGTTCTGGTTCGCGCGCCATTTCATCCGCTTCAAGACGATGGGGCTGGTGTTCTTCTGCATTCTGATCCAGCTGTCGGCCTCGCTGATGGTGTGGTCGGCAACGCTGCCGTATGCGTTCTATCTCGATCCGTACGATTGGGCCATGCTTATCGTGCTGGCGCCGGCGCAGCTGGCCATCGTGCTGATCCTGCTCATCAACGGATTCGAATTCACCGAAGTGATCTGGCGCCGGCGCTGGATGCGCGATTTCGGTTTGCTGCAACCGAAACCCGGCGACGCGCAGCCGTTCGTGTCGATCCATCTGGCGTGCTGCAACGAACCGCCCGAGATGGTGAACCTGACGCTCGATTCGCTCGCCGCGCTCGACTATCAGAATTTCGAAGTCCTGGTCATCGACAACAACACCAAGCGCGATGAAGTCTGGCAACCGGTCGAGGAACACTGCAAAAAACTCGGCGAACGTTTTCGATTCTTCCATCTGAATCCGTGGTCGGGCTACAAAGCCGGTGCGCTGAATTTCGGATTGAAAGAAACCGATCCACGCGCCGAAGTGGTCGCCGTCGTCGATGCCGATTACGTCGCGCGCGAGGACTGGCTCAAAGCGCTGACCGGCTATTTCGCCGATCCGAAAGTCGCCGTGGTGCAATGCCCGCAAGCGCATCGCGATTGGGAACACAACACGTTCCGCCGCATGACCAACTGGGAATACGATGGTTTCTTCCGCATCGGCATGCATCATCGCAACGAACGCAACGCGATCATCCAGCACGGCACGATGACGATGGTCCGCCGCGGCGCGCTGGAAGCGACCGGCGGCTGGAGCGAATGGACGATCTGCGAAGACGCCGAACTCGGCCTGCGCTTGATGCATGCGGGATACGACACGGTGTACGTCGACGAAATCATGGGCCGCGGTCTCACGCCCGCCGATTTCACCGCGTACAAATCGCAACGCTATCGCTGGGCGTTCGGCGCGATGCAAATCCTGAAAGCGCGCTGGCATTGGCTCACCGATCGCGGACCGCTCACGGCCGGCCAACGCTTCCACTTCCTGACCGGCTGGTTCTCGTGGTTCGCCGATGCGTTGCATCTGGCGTTCACCTTCCTCGCCCTGCTGTGGACGGCGGGCATGATCGGCTATCCGCAGTATTTCAATCTGCCGCTGGATCTGTTCATTTATCCGATCCTCGGATTTTTCGTCTTCAAACTCGTCTTCGGCGTGATCCTGTACCGCATCCGCGTGCCATGCTCGTGGAAAGACACCATCGCCGCCTCCATCGCGAGCATGGGTTTGAGCCACGCCATCGCGCGCGGCATTTATCTCGGCCTGATCAAAAAACGCATCGAGTTCGTGCGCACCGCGAAGAGCCGCCGCCTATCCAAACGCCCCAACCCGTTCGCCGCCGTGCAGGAAGAACTGCTGATGTTCATCGCCATCTGCATCGGCATATTCGGCATGATGCATACGCTGGGCATCTATTACATCGAAGGCAAACTGTGGATCGCGATTTTGTGCGCGCAGGCGATTCCGTATCTCTCCGCGATCATCAGCGCATGGATCGCCTGGCGGGCGGGTGAGAAGAGCGGTTGAGCTGTCAATTGGGGAACCGATCGACCTGCCATCTCAAACCCATGTCGTGCACACTGCACTAACACCTCTGCGCTTCAGTCCTGCTATAAATTGGCGTGTATGGATACGTGCATTTCTTCATCGCCACGGACGCGAAAATACCTGACGCAACTGCTGACGGGCGCGTGCTTTCTGGCGTGCGCGAACGCGTTTGCCGCACATCTTCAGCTCGAGGTCGATGGCGTCGAAGGGCTACTGCGCGACGCAGCCGTTGCGGCGGCCGGCATGCAGGAATATGCCAGCCGTGACGTCACCGCCGCGCAGGCGCATCGGCTTTTCGAGCGCGCGCCGGCGAACATCGCGTCTTCGCTAGAACCGTATGGTTACTACAACGCCAAAGCCGATGGCGAGTTGAAGGAAACGCCGACGGGTTTCATCGCCGTGGTGCATGTGCATCTCGGCGAGCCGACGACCGTGTCGACGTTCGATCTCGTCATACCCGATCCCGCGCTCGATGAAAAAATGGTACGCAAGGCACGCGCATCGTTCACCCCGTCGAAGGGTGAACGTCTCGATCATGCCAACTACGAAAAGAGCAAAGCCGTACTCCAGGCGTCATTGCTCGCCAGCGGTTATCTCGACGCCAAACTCACGACTAAAAGCGTCGAAGTGTCGCGCACGGAAAACCGCGCATCGATCAAGCTCGTGTGGGATGTCGGTCAGCGCTATCGCTATGGCGCCACCACGTTCGAAGGAAGCCAGTTCTACGATGGTTTTCTCGAGCGCTACGTGCCGTGGCACGAAGGCGATTTCTATTCGCAGGACGATCTGCTCCGGTTGCAGCAACAGTTGATCGATGCGGATTATTTTGCGGTCGTCGAAGTGCAGCCGGAACCGGACAAGGCGCGCGACGGCATCGTGCCGATCCACGTGACACTGGGCCCCGCGAAACGCAACATTTATACCGCCGGCGTTTTTCTCGATACCGACATCGGCTTCGGCGTGCGCGGCGGATTGAGCCGGCGCTGGCTCAACGACAAGGGTCACAAGCTCAAGGCCGAAATCCAGGTCGCGCAAAAACTGAAAACCGCATCGGTGATCTACTCGATTCCGCTGCCAGGACCGAACAATCGCGCCTACAACGTCGGCGTGAATTATCTCAACGAGAATACCGATACGACGGTCTCGCACACCGAATCGCTGGTCGCCAACGAAACGCGGCAATGGCTCGGCTTCACGCGCACGCTCGGCCTGCATCTTTTGACTGGCACATTCGACATCATCGATCCGAACGGCAACAAAGCGCTCGAAGAACACGGCACGACGACGCTGCTGTATCCCGAAATCGCGCTGGAGAGAAAGCGCGCCGACGATCCGCTGTTCGTGCGCGACGGCTATTCGTTTTCCGTCGCCGTGCGCGGCGCGCCGAATCTCGCGTCGTCCACGGAATTCGCGCAAATCCGCGCCGACGCTAAATATATCCGCGGCATCAGCACGAATCAGCGCATCATCTTTCGCGGCACGCTCGGCGCAACACAAGTCGGCGATTTCGACAAGCTCCCACCCGAATTGCGTTTCTTCGGTGGAGGCGATCGTTCGATCCGCGGCTATTCGTACCAGACCATCGGTCCGCACAACGCCAACGGCCTCATCATCGGCGGACAGGACCTCGTCGTCGGCAGCGCCGAATACGAATACTACTTCTCACGAAACTGGGGCATGGCGGTGTTCACCGATGCGGGCGATGCGTTCACCGGTTTCGGAAATTTCAAAACGCGCATCGGCAGCGGTCTCGGTCTGCGCTGGCGCTCGCCGGTCGGCATGGTGCGCGTCGATCTCGGCACGCCGATCCATGATCCTGACGGACAATCGGGCGTGCAGTTGCATCTGACGATCGGGCCGGATCTATGAAGAAATTTCTGAAGTGGCTCGGTATCGTTTTCGGCATTCTGTTGGTCGTCGTCATCGTTTTCGCGACGTGGCTCCTGCAAGCCGAATCCGGCGCGCGTTTCGCGCTCGCGCGGGTCAAGGCCGCGCTGTCGGACAAGCTCACGGTGGAACAATCGCGCGGCGCGCTGGTCAGTCCGCTCATCCTGGAAGGCGTGCGCTATCGCGACGCGCAAGCCGGCATCGACATCCGCATCAAACGTATACAAGTGGATTATGCGGTGTTCGGCTTGTTGTCGAAGTCGCTGCACGTGAGTGCACTGGATGCCAGTGGCGTCGATGTCGCGCTGACGACGGTGCCGGCCATCGCGCCGCAGGCACCGGCTCCATCGCTGCAATCTTTGCTTACGCCGCCGCTGGCGATCTTTCTCGACCGCGCGCATATCGCCGCCATCAACGTGACGCAGGATGGAAAGCCCGCATTTATCGCCGACACGTTCGATGTCGCCGCGACATGGACTTCGACCGCGCTGACGATCCAGAAACTCACCCTGCGCGCGCCGGACGGCAGTATTGATCTCGTCGGCGGCGTGTCGTCCTATTCCGACTATCGCGGCGCTGCAAAAGGTTCGTTCGACTGGAAGGCGCAAGACCGGCGCATCGCCGGCACGCTCGACGCGAATAACGACGGCGGCACGGCGACGATCGCGTTGCAACTCGCCCAACCCCTGATCGCGGCCGTCAACGGCACGATTGAATCGCGCAACGACGCACTGCCGTGGACGGCGACCGTGCACATCCCGACTTTCGATCCGCGCCCGCTCACCGGCAGCGACGTACTGCACTCTCTCGCGATCGATCTGAGCGGCAGCGGCGACCGCACGCACGGCAACGTCACCTCGAATCTCGAATTGAATTCGCACCACGTCGCGCTCGATCCGTTGCGATACGAACTGTCCGGCAAAACGCTGATCGTCGACACCGTGCGCATTCATTCGCCGGAAGCGCAAGGCATTCTCACCGCGAAAGGCAAGGCGCAGCTCGACGCGAATCCGATCTCGGCCGACGTATCGCTGGACTGGTCCGACGTCGAATTGCCCGCCGATATCGTCGGCCAGCTCCTGGCGACACACGGCACTCTGCACGCCAGCGGCAGTGCGGAAAAATTCGGCGCTACCGGCGATTTCGCGCTCGGACCGCCCGGCAAGCTCGCCAACATCTCCATCGCGCTCGACGGAACGCAACAGGCGATCGAACTGCATCGCCTCGAACTGAAACAGGCGCAGGGCGGACTCGATGTCACCGGCAACGTGCAGTTGCAACCGCAGATCGCGTGGACACTGCAATCGACGGCGAAACACTTCGACCCCGGCGCGTTCGCGAAAGAGTGGCCGGGCTCGATCGATCTCGCATTGTCCACAAATGGAAAAGTGGAGAAAAACGCAACCGCGGGCACGCTCAAGATCGATAAGATTTCCGGCACGCTACGCCAACGCCAGCTCAGCGGTCAGGCCGATCTGTCGTTCGCGTGGCCGCTGGCGGTCGATGGAACGCTCGACCTGAAGTCCGGCAACAGTTCGATCGGCATCAAAGGAAAGACGGCGGAGCAGACTGATATCGCAGCAACACTATCGATCGCCAGTCTCGGCGACTGGATTCCGTCGTCCGCCGGCAGCCTGCGCGGGACGATCGGCCTCAAAGGCAAGTGGCCGAAACTCGATGCGCAGGCTAACCTCAGCGGCGCGAAGATCTCGTCTGGTGATATGCACATCGATGCACTGGCCATCACCGCCGACGTGCGCGACATCAGCGCGCCGAACGGACAGGTGAAACTCGACGCGCAGAAAATCGACGGCGGCAATTACAAATTCGATCGCGTCGTCGTCGATGCGCATGGCGATCAATCGGCACATTCGTTCAGCGTCGACGCACAAGGTCCGCAACTCGGCTTCGCGCTCGCCGCCAACGGCGCGCTGACGCATTCGGACAAAGATCAAACCGGATGGCAAGGTTCGCTGACCGCGCTGACGCTGTCGCCGAAAGACGGCGCGGCGTGGAAACTGACCAAGCCCTCGGCCGTATCGTATGCGAAGGACGGAATGCGGCTCGGCGAACTTTGCCTTGGCGCGGTGGCGTCGAGTCTTTGCGCCACGGCATCGCAAAACGCCGATCAATCGCTGCAGGCGAAATTCTCGATCGCCCACCTGCCACTGGCATCCGTCGCGCATTTTTCCAGTCCCGACGCGCCGTTGCGGCTCGACGGTGAAATCAACGGCAGCGGCACCATTGCGCGCGGCGCCGATGGCGCGTTGAGCGGCGATGCGAGCATCACCTCCGCATCCGGCTCGATTGCGTATCCCGATTCAGGCGCGCAGCCGCTGGTGTCGTACAAGGATTTTGCGATCACGGCCAAGCTCGATCCGCGGCAAAGCGCGATCGACATCCGCAGCGCGTTCGACAACGGTGGACGTCTGGATGGCCATATCACGATCGGCGCTAACGTTTCGTCGGGCGCGCCGCTGTCGGGAAATATTGCGGCGAACGTCAACAATCTCGGCTTCATCGATCTGCTGTCGACGCAGACCGCATCAACCAAAGGAAAGATCGACGCCAAGATCGCGCTGTCCGGCACGACGTCGCATCCGAATGCAGCCGGAGACGTTGCACTGACCGGATTCGCGACAGAAATTCCATCGGCCGGATTAAAGCTGCACGACGGCACCATCAAGCTGCACTCCGACAATGGCACGGCGTTCGGCGTCGACGGCACGATCGGTTCGGACGAGGGCAAACTCGCGGTGGCCGGCACCCTCGGCATCGGCAAGGACGCGCCGATCGACATCAAGATCGATGGGGACAATTTCCTCGCCGCGGATATTCCCGGCGCACGCGTGCACGTATCGCCCGCGCTCACGCTCACGCGAAAATCCGGCAGTCTGGTGTTGAACGGAACGGTCACGGTTCCGCGCGCCGATGTCGATCTGGGCAAGTTGCCGGGCGGCGGCATATCGCAGGCATCGCCGGATATCGTGATCACCGACGCGCAGCGCGCGCCGAGCGAAGGCAGTGTGCCGATTATCGCGGACATCACGGTCAAGTTCGGCGCGGGCCAGAAGCTCGATCTGGACTTGCGACAGGGTCAGGAAGTGCATCTGGTCGGCTTCGGACTGAATGGCTATCTAGGCGGCCAAATCGCCGTACAGGATTATCCGGGGCGCGCGACCGTCGGCCGTGGCCAGATCCTCGTCGACGGCACGTACAAGGCGTACGGACAGGATTTGAAAATCGAACAAGGCCGTCTTCTTTTTGCGGGTACGCCGGTCGACAACCCCGGTCTGGATTTGCGCGCGACGCGCGGCTTCACCGATCCCGACGTGACCGTCGGTCTGCAAGTTCGAGGCACCGCGCAGGTGCCGATCCTCACGGTGTTTTCCGAACCGGCGATGGAACAGTCCGATGCGCTTTCATATCTCGTCGCGGGAAAACCGCTCAACCAGTTGAAGAGCGGTGAAGGCGACGCCGTCGGCAGCGCCGCGCGCGCGCTGGGAACGGCGGGCGGCGATCTACTCGCGAAAAGCGTGGGACGCAAAGTGGGACTCGACGACGTCGGCGTCGCCGACAGCACGGCGGTCGGCGGTGCTGCGCTGACGATCGGAAAATATCTGTCACCGCGTTTGTATCTGAGCTACGGCGTCGGACTGTTCACGCCCGGCGAAGTGGTCACGCTGCGCTATCGGTTGACACGTCTGTTCAACATCGAAATCCAGAACGGCACGTTGTCGAGCCGGGCCGGGATCAACTACAAGATCGAAAAATGATCCGGCGCGACGAGCGTTTCAGAACGTGCGCACGCTCGACAAGGTAACGATCAAATACAGCGCGAGCACGAGACATGCGAATCCCAATCCGACTTTGTACGGCATCACTTTCGTCGCCAGCTCGGCGAGTTTGTTGGTGAAATCGTTCGCGCCGAAAAGGCTGCGCAACACCGGCAGCGCGAGCAGCAACGAAACCGAAATGACGACAAGAACCGTGACCAGACCGATCAGCACCGGCCCGAGTGCATAGCGGAT
>JBDUEI010000077.1:0-52821 GCA_040002515.1 Rudaea sp.
AAGCGCGGCGGAATGCGCGCCGCAATAGCAACGGCGACTACGTGCCACTGGATCAGCAAGATCCGTTGCAGTGGGATGCCGCATCGATCGACAAGGCCGAAACGCTTCTGCAACGCGCCAGCGAAATGAACGCGATCGGGCGCTATCAGCTCGAAGCGGCGTTGCAATCCGCTCATGTGCATCGTCGTCGCAGCGGTACGGCAAACTGGCACGATGTCGTACGAATTTATGATGCTCTGTTGCGTATTTCCGATTCGCCCGTCGTCGCCATCAACCGCGCGCTGGCGGTTGGGGAAGTCGATGGCGCACAAGCCGGACTCGCCGCGCTGCCGACCGCGGACGAGCGGTTGATCCAGTATCAGCCGTTCTGGGCGGCGCGGGCGGCTTTGTTGGCGAAGTCAGGCGAGGCCGACGACGCGCGGCATGCTTATGACGTTGCGATCGGGTTGGAGCACGACGCTTCGGTGCGCCGCTTCCTTCAGATTGCCAAAGCACAGTTGCATTAGAACAATCGACGCGACTCAACTATTGTCCGAATCTTGTCCGGATTCTGTCCGACTATTTTCCCGAAGATCACCCAAAGTTGAAACAGGTCAGGGGAATTGTCGAGGGAGAAATGAAGTCAAAATCGTATTGTTTGGTAGCGTGCGCACTTTTATTTTGCGTACATGACGTTTTGGCGATTGGAGTAGTCGACGCCAACAAGCTGCAGAATCCATTTTTTGAGGACGGACTTCTGGGATGGACTTCTGACTCGCCCGATATTGCAACGTGGGTTGTCAACTTTGATTTCAACGACCCGGCGAGCAAAGGTTACGGCGCAGTCGCCATCTTGGATGGGTCTGGCACTGATCATGGAATTTCTCAATGCATTTCTGTACAAGAAAATCAAACTTATTCGTTTTGGGCGTGGGCGCTCCCGTTTTGTGATGAGTCGGCTTACATTGAAATCGAGTGGTCTAATAGTGAGTGCACGACGGCTGTAGGCTCCGTCGAGTCAGTTTCTACCTCCATTGGTGTTTGGGAAAAACTTGCGATTACCGCTCAAGCGCCGCCCGGAACACAGGCCGCATGGGTGAGACTCTTTACTCGAAGCCGTTGCAACAACGTCGTTTTCTTTGACGACACATTCTTCGGCGACCGCATATTCAGCAACTCGTTCGAATAGCGCGCGCATAATCGAATCCCCCAACGGATTGCGGAGAACGACCATGAAAAACCCCGTCGGCTGGTTCGAAATTTACGTCCAGGACATGCCGCGTGCGCGCAAATTCTATGAATCCGTGTTCGGCTCCACGTTCACGCGCATCGGCGGCGACAATCCGGAAATGTGGACGTTCGCTTCGGATATGGAAACGTATGGGGCCGGCGGCGCGTTGGTCCACATGCCCGGATTCGAGTCCGGCAACAATAGCGTGATCGTTTATTTCACCTGCGACGATTGCGCCGTCGAAGCCAAACGTGCAGTCGATTCCGGCGGACGTATGATGAAGCCTAAATTCGCGATCGGCGAATACGGATTCATCTCGCTCGTGTTCGACACCGAAGGCAATATGATCGGTCTGCATTCGATGGGGTAACCGCGCGGATTGCACGACGAAATAGTCGACGCCGTTCGCTCGTTCTTCACCGCTCGTCAGCGAAAATTCTCGCCGGTTGAGACGCGCGGGAATTATGCTGCACCGATGAATACGCTGGAAAAACTCGCGATCCTGGCCGATGCCGCGAAGTACGATGCATCGTGCGCATCCAGCGGTGCCGACAAGCGCCATTCGGTTGGCACCGGCGGCATCGGCAGCACGGAAGGCATGGGCATCTGCCATTCGTATACGCCCGATGGTCGATGCGTTTCGCTGCTGAAAATCCTGCTCACGAACTTCTGCACGTTCGATTGCGTGTATTGCGTCAATCGCGTGTCGAGCAATGTGCGTCGCGCACGCTTCACGCCGGAAGAAGTGGTCGCGCTTACGCTGGATTTCTACAAACGCAATTACATCGAAGGTCTGTTCCTTTCCAGCGGCATCATCCGCAATGGCGATTACACGATGGAGCAGGTCGTCGAAGTCGCGCGCAGTTTGCGTGAGGATCACAAATTCGCTGGCTACATCCATCTGAAGACGATTCCGGATGCGTCGCCCGATCTGCTCGCTCGCGCCGGTCGGTACGCGGATCGGCTCAGCATCAATATCGAACTGCCGACGGAATCGGGATTGGCGAAGCTCGCGCCGGAGAAAAAACTGCCGGACATCCGCGCCGCGATGGGCCACTTGCGCTGGCGCATCGACGAAAGCAAACAGGCGCGGCGCGAAGCAAAAAAATCGAGCGTGAAACCGCCGCGCTTCGCGCCGGCCGGACAAAGCACGCAAATGATCATCGGCGCCGATAGCGCAGACGATCGCGCGATATTGCAGACGACATCGAACCTCTACGGCAATTATCGATTGCGCCGCGTCTACTATTCCGCGTTCAGCCCGATTCCGGATGCGTCGTGGAAACTGCCCTTGCAAGCGCCGCCGCTTCAACGCGAAAACCGGTTGTATCAGGCCGATTGGCTATTGCGTTTCTATGGATTCGGCGTCGACGAAATCGCGCCGCAGACGGCCAGCGGCATGCTCGATCTCGACATCGATCCGAAAACCGCGTGGGCGCTGCGGCATCCCGAACATTATCCCGTCGACGTGAACAAGGCGCCGCGCGAAATGTTGCTGCGCGTGCCGGGATTGGGAACGCGCAATGTCGAGCGCATCATCGCGTCGCGGCGACATGGCGCGCTCCGTCTGGCCGACCTCACGCGTCTTCGCGTACCGATGCGCAGGACATTGCCGTTCGTGGCCATGCTCGATCATCACCCGCGCCAGCAATTGAACGATCCGGTGCGCCTGCGCGCGCAACTCGCGCCGCCGCCGCGTCAGGCCGGACTTTTCGGCTGAACGCGACGACGATGTTCACCGCGCGCGTCGAGCCGCCGTGGGACGTGACAGTGTGGCGCACGCAAGCGCGAGCCGCCTTACGCGCCGCCGTCGCGCCGGAGAACATCGTGTGGAACGGCGATGCGCAAGCGGGTTTGCTCGATGGTGTTGCGTTGGACGATCTGGCACCGCTCCGCACGGTGCCGCGCGTTCCAAAAGATTTCCTGACGCTCGCAGCGGCGGTGCTCTGTCATCGCGATCCGCATCGCCATGGATTGCTGTATCGATTGCTCTGGCGCATCGCCAACGGCGAACGCGAACTGCTCACGCGCGCGACCGACATCGATGTGCATCGCGCGCGCGATCTGGCCAAATCCGTCAGCCGCGATTCGCACAAAATGAAAGCGTTCGTGCGCTTCCGCGAAGTGCCCGGCGAAACGAATGCGTACGTCGCGTGGTTCGAACCCGATCACTTCATCCTCGATCGTGTCGCGCCGTTTTTCATGCGTCGATTCGCCGGCATGCGCTGGACGATTCTCACGCCGTATCGGAGCGTTGCGTGGGATGGCGAGCATCTCGCGTTCGGCGCAGGCCGCACGCGCGCGGACGCGCCCGCCGACGATGCGCAGGAATCGCTATGGCGCACGTACTACGCGAATATCTTCAATCCGGCGCGACTCAATCCGGACATGATGCGTCAGGAAATGGCGCAAAAATACTGGAAACATCTGCCCGAAGCGCAGCTACTTCCGACACTGATTCGCGACGCCAACCAGCGCATGTACGAAATGCGGCAACGCGAACCCGAAGCGCCGCGTCGACGCATTCCTCAGCGCGCACCGCCGCTCATCGTCGAAGAGCCCGGACTGCGTGGACTGCGCCATGCCGCGCAACGTTGCCGGCGCTGCCCGCTGTGGGAACCGGCCACGCAAACCGTGTTCGGCGAGGGTCCGGAAAACGCGCGCATCATGATCGTCGGCGAACAGCCCGGCGACGAAGAAGATCTCATTGGCCGGCCCTTCGTCGGGCCCGCAGGAAAACTATTCGATCGCGCGCTGGCCGAATTGCAACTCGATCGCTCCACGATGTACATCACCAACGCCGTCAAACATTTCCGCTTCGAATTGCGCGGCAAACGACGTCTCCATCGCAATCCAGAACGCCTGCACGAACGTGCCTGCTCGGCGTGGCTCGAAGGTGAAGTCGCGTTGCTCAAACCCGACATCGTCGTGTGTCTCGGTGCGTCCGCCGCCCGAAATGTACTCGGCACACATTTTCGGTTGATGGAAGAGCGCGGCACGTGGCAGACGACCCCAACCGGAACGCGCGCGTTGGCGACCGTCCATCCGGCCTGGGTCCTGCGCCAGCCGACGCCCGAACAGCGCGAAGAAGGCTATCGCGGATTTGTTCGTGATCTTCAATTGCTGACGCAGGTTGAATCAGTCCCGCCATTGTCCTGATCTCGTCCGCGTGTTGTCTCCCACGCATCCGAACCGATCGGCTAGCTTTAGTCCCTCGCCATTCGAGCATCAGGGGACAGCTCATGCGATTTATCTCAGCGTTATTCGGGTCGGTGATGACAGCGGTCGCTGTTTGGCCTGCTTGCTCGGCGGCGCAGAATCTGATCGATAACTCCAATTTCTACTCGACTATGTCGCCGTGGAAAACCTTCACGCCGGATTGGGCTTATTTCACTCCCGCCGTAAACCACACGCCGGGCGGCGGCGGGTCGGTAATTCTGGGCGGCGGCTCGGTCGGATCGGTCGTCAGTCAATGCGTCGGCATCGTGAACGGAGAGCAGTATGTCGTCAGTGCCTGGGTAAAGGCCGCTTGCCCCGGCAACCGGCTCCAGGTTTATTGGACGGCGAGCAGCTGCGATGTCGGACCCGATTACGACTTCGTCGAATCGACAAAGTCCGGGGAGTGGGAACAGTTGATTCTCGCCTCCGATCAGGCGCCTGACAAGAATCGCGCAATCGTATTTCTCATCAATCCCGGTGGATCGACCGAATGCAGTTCGGGCGTTTTCTTTGATGACATCAGTGTGCAGAAAGACAAGATTTTTTGGGATCCATTCGACGAACACGGCTTAGGACTTTGAACATGGCGTTTCTAAAAAATGAAATGCGCCGACTCATCGGCGTGATGTTGAGTATCGGGCTGCTCGCCTCGGGCAACTCGGTGTCGGCACAGAATCTCGTTTCCAATCCGGATTTCGATAACGATTTTCTGGACTGGACGAACTTCTTTCCGAGCCAGATTTCCATTTCGCGAACGATGGATTTCCGCACACCCGAGAGCACCGCGATCCGCTCGATGCAAATCGATTCGGCAGAGAGTGGCACGCCGCACATCGCCTTCGCTGTGCAATGTGTGGATGTCCATGAGCAGTTCGTCTACGTCGCGACAGCCGAAGTCAATTCGCATTGCCCCGGTCAGCAGTTTTATCTGTTCTGGGCCGATGCGAGCTGCACCGCGGGCGATTCCATGCTCGCGCAATCCACGCGCCCGGACGAATGGGAGCGGCTGACCATCACCGCGCAAGCGCCTCTCGGCACGCAAAAGGCGTTAGTCGTCCTCGAAAACCCCGCGACGTGTGCAGGCAGTGCTTATTTCGACGCGATTACCCTGCAATTGGACGCGATTTTTTCCGATGGCTTCGAAGAACCCACGCCGCCGTGACGAAGGTCAAATCACGGCGTCGACCATCTTCGACAGCTGCGATTTGGACACCATGCCGACCTGCGTCGCCTGAACTTCGCCGTTGCGGAACAGGAGCAGCGTCGGCGCCGCGCGCACGCGAAACAGCATCGCGGTTTTCTGATTCTTGTCCATTTCCACTTTCACGACTTTGACGCGCCCGGCGTATTCCTGCGCGAACTGCTCAAGCATCGGCGCCATCGCTTTGCAGGGACCGCACCATTCGCCCCAGAAGTCGACGAGGACGGGGATGTGCGACTGGATAACGTCAGTGGAAAAACTTGAATCGGTTGCGGTAAAAACTTCGTTCATGTTGCTCTTCCAAATTACGTGGTCTTCGGTTTCATCCAACTTGGAGCGCGGTCGAGGCTCGATCGCTCGACCGTCGCATTTATCCCGTACGTATTAGAAATCAGTGTTTTTATACTCTCCATCATCCATTCGTCAGCATATGGACTAACAAGTATTTGAGAAATAATATTTCCGATGTCGGCGTGAAGATGGATAACGTCTGGTGTGTCTTCTCGCGTTACGAACAAAAGTCTCACTTCCTCTTCGTAAGAGAATGCGCGCCGCTTTAGTAGCATTAGCGTTGCTGCCGAATTCGATTTCCCTGCACGATTGGATCGTTGTTCTTGCGTCAATGCATCCTTCATGCTCGATGAATCGGTATACCGAATTTCTCCGAAGTAAAATTTGCCGTTAAAATTGTTGAAGTGTGCGCAAACGTCTGCCAGTGAGCTTAAAGAAAATCGCACGCGCACGACCGGCAACATCCTTGCGTATACATGCCACATGGCTTCGCAATAGGCGGCAGTCGTGAAGCAAACAGCGCGCACTTTCGCGCCTTCTATAGCGGAGCCAGCACCGAACAGCTGATGAATCCAACCTGCTTCGCACTTATCCGGCCAAGCCATAGGGTTCATCATCGCGATCGACTTGCTCTCAAGCATAGAAAGCAATTGGATCAATGGAATATATCTATAGACCGACGTAGGGATTTTGCTGTCGAACGAAGTTGACACATTGGGCCACTTTTCGTTTTCCCCCCAAATTCGCGGCTGCATATTCAAGGCGGCATTTGCCTGAAACGAGTTACATCGCTAACCGCACTTCGAGTATCCACAATTCAGACAGGTAGCACACCCGTCCATCAACACCGTCGCGTTCGTATTGCACTTG
This sequence comes from Rudaea sp., assembly GCA_040002515.1. Taxonomy (GTDB): domain Bacteria; phylum Pseudomonadota; class Gammaproteobacteria; order Xanthomonadales; family Rhodanobacteraceae; genus Rudaea. The sequence goes on from JBDUEI010000077.1 coordinate 6,792, forward strand.
TGGCACATCGTCGCGCCAGGTGGAAACGCAGCGGTTATGGATTCGTCGGAATTGCCCATCGCGCCGGCGAGGTCGGTGCTGATGCCGGCGTCGGAGGATTCGCTCAGGTCAGAGTTTTTTTTTGAGTCGTGACGGCTCACGCGGGCTTCGTACGCGGAGCGTTTTTCGGCGATGAGCTTGCGCTGTTCGTTGCTCATCTCCGGATCGTGCATGAGGCCGATCGATTTCAGATGTTGCTCGATCAGAGCGCCGAGTTCGGCCACGATGCTCGGCATGTACACGCCGCCGGCCTTGAAATAACCGCCGCGCGGATCGAATACGGCTTTCAGTTCCTCGACGAGGAAGGTCACGTCGCCGCCCTTACGGAACACGGCGGACATGATGCGCGTCAACGCCACGATCCACTGGAAATGATCCATGTTCTTGGAGTTGATGAACACCTCGAACGGACGGCGCAGTTCGTGTTCGGTGCCGGCGTTGAGCACGATGTCGTTGATGGTGACGTACAGCGCATGCTCGAACAGCGGCGATTTGATCTTGTAGGTGGCGCCGATCAGCGTATCCGGACGCTCGACCTTCTCGTGCATCTGGATGACTTCGGCCTTCGGCTGAAGTTCGATCGCATCGCGCGGATCGGGAAGCACGCTCGGTGGCATGGCCGCGGCTCCGTCGGCACTGCCGACGCTGTAGCCTTTAATCTTCTTTGAAATCTTGATGGCCATGGCCGTACTCCTCGATCGATCTGTCGATGACGCCGGCGTGTCGCGCCGGGCGCCGATTACTTTTTGCGTGTCGTTTTCTTGGCGGTTTTCTTTGCGACTTTCTTGGTCGCTTTCTTGGCCGGCTTCGTGCTCACGCCGACTTTCTTGGCGGCCTTCTTCGCCACTTTCTTGACCGCTTTCACTACCTTCGTCACCGCTTTCTTGGCGGCGCGTTTCGCGTCGGCAATTCTTTCCGCCGCACTCTTGTGCGCCATGTCGGCGCTGTGGGCGCGTTTGTAGGTCTGGATATCCTTGAACGTGCCGTCCTTGTTGCGCACGGCGTAGAGTTTCTTGCCGCTGGCGCTATATAGGGTTGTGCGTTTGGTAGCCATTTCAACCTCCGCCGCGGCGCTGGGAATTCACCGCCGACCGATCGCCGCGCGTCGATCGACGGTGCTACGACCGGATCAAACTATTTGCGGCGGCCGCCTTTCTTTGCCGCTTTCTTCGCTGTTTTCTTCGTTACTTTCTTGGCCGCCTTTTTGACCGCGCGTTTCACGCTTGCGGCTTTCTTGGCGACTTTCTTCGTTGCTTTCTTCACCGATTTTTTCGCTGCGCTTTTCACTGCACCGGCTTTCTTGGCGACTTTTTTCGCCACCTTCTTGGCTGACTTTTTCACGGCCGCTTTCTTGGCGCCGACCTTTTTCGCGACCGATTTCTTGGCCGACGCTTTCTTGGCTGGCGAGGTCGCTTTCTTCGCCGCTTTGGTGGCCGACGTGACGCGCTTGGCTACCGCTTTCTTCACGGCGGACGCTTTTTTCGCCACGGCTTTACCAGCTGCCGTCGCGCCGCGTACTACCGCATCTTTTACCTGCACCGCACGTACTGCTGCGGCGTCGCGCACATTGGCCGCTACCTGGCCTGCCTTCTGTACGGCAGCGCTTCCAACTTGCTGTGCCTTATCGGCAACTGCCGCGCCGACTTCCTGGGCTTTTTCCACCACCGCATCCACTGCATTTGCGGCGCCTTCGCCCATCGGCGTGTGTTCGCTTTGCATATAGCCTCCGACGATCTTTTAGCTTGAGCTGTTATGAATGCCGAAATTGCAGCAATCTATACAATGCAGCAATTTTCCATTTTTACCGTGAGTGCGATCCAAAGCCTGATCCTAGAACTTTCCGTAATAACCTTCCTTGAGTGCATCGAAGAGATTCGCGGCGGTATGCGTTTCACCGTCGTACTCGATTTCTTCGTTGCCTTTGGCCTCGACTACGGTACCGTCTTCCAGCTCGAAGCGGTAGAGGGTATTTTCGAGGTCCGCTTCCTTCACCAGCACGCCCTGAAATGCGGCCGGGTTGAAGCGGAACGTGGTGCAGCCTTTCAAACCTTGCTTGTGCGCGTAGGTGTAGATGTCCTTGAAGTCTTCGTACGGATACGCGGTTGGCACGTTGGCGGTCTTGGAGATGGACGAATCGATCCATTTCTGTGACGCGGCCTGGATATCGACGTGTTCTTTCGGGCTGATGTCGTCGGCGGAGACGAAATACTCCGGCAGCTTCTGTTCGGCGTTGTCGGTGAACGGCAGCGCGTCGGCATTGATCAGTTCGCGGTAGGCGAGCAGTTCATAGCTGAACACTTCGACCTTTTCCTTCGACTTCTTGCCTTCGCGGATCACGTTGCGGCTGTAGTGATGCGCGAACGACGGCTCGATGCCGTTGCTCGCGTTGTTGGCCAGCGACAACGAGATCGTGCCGGTCGGCGCGATCGAGGTGTGATGCGTGAAACGTGCGCCGTGTTCGGCCAATTGCGCGACCAGTTCCGGCGCCACTTCCGCCACGCGTTGCATATAGCGCGAATATTTCGCGTGCAGCACGCGGCCGCTGATCGTGTCGCCGACCTGATAACCGTCGGCGACCATTTCCGGACGCTTGCGCAGCATTTCCGACGTGACCGCCAGTTCTTCCATCATGATCGGCGCCGGGCCTTTTTCCTGGGCCAGGCTCAACGCCACTTCCCAACCGGCGAGCGCCATTTCGCGGCTTACGTCTTCGGTGAACGCGCAGGCTTCGGGCGAACCGTAGCGCATCTTCAACATCGTCACCGTCGAGCCCAGACCGAGAAAGCCCATGCCGTGACGGCGTTTGTTCATGATTTCATGGCGCTGCTGTTCGAGCGGCAGACCGTTGATCTCCACGACGTTGTCGAGCATGCGCGTGAATACGCGTACGACTTCCTTGTACTCTTCCATGTCGAAGCGCGCTTTCGGACCGAACGGATCGCGCACGAAGGTCGTGAGATTCACCGAGCCGAGCAGGCACGAACCATATGGCGGCAACGGTTGTTCGCCGCATGGATTGGTCGCGCGGATGTTCTCGCACCACCAGTTGTTGTTCATTTCGTTGACGCGATCGATGAGGATGAATCCGGGCTCGGCGTAGTCGTACGTCGAGGTCATGATCATGTCCCACAGATGCTTGGCGCGAATCTGGCCGTAGATCTTGCAGGCCACCAGGCCATCGTCGCGCGTGACGTAATTGCGATGCGTCGGCCATTCGCGCCAGATCACCTGGCTGGGATCGTCGAGGCCGATCTCGTCTTTTTCCTTCAGGTTCACCGGGAACACGAGCGGCCAGTCGGCGTCGGTTTCGACCGCTTCCATGAACCCGTCGGTGACCAGCAGGCTCAGGTTGAACTGGCGCAGCCGTCCGTCTTCGCGCTTGGCGCGGATGAATTCCTTCACATCGGGATGCGTGACATCGAAAGTGCCCATCTGCGCGCCGCGCCGGCCGCCGGCCGACGACACGGTGAAGCACATCTTGTCGTATATATCCATGAACGACATCGGACCGGATGTGTGTGCGCCGGCGCCGGAGACATACGCGCCGCGCGGACGCAGCGTGGAGAATTCGTAGCCGATGCCGCAACCGGCTTTCAGCGTCAGGCCGGCCTCGTGGACTTTGTCGAGAATGCCGTCCATCGAGTCTTCGATGGTGCCGGAGACGGTGCAGTTGATCGTGGATGTCGCCGGTTTGTGTTCCTGCGCGCCGGCGTTCGAGGTCACGCGGCCGGCGGGAATCGCTCCGCGGCGCAGCGCCCACAGGAATCGCTCGTACCAGTATTTCTGTTTCTCGGACGTTTCCTCCACCTCCGCGAGCGCCTTGGCGACGCGCTGATAGGTGTGATCGATGCTCGCGTCGACCGCTTCGCCGGACTTACTCTTCAGGCGGTATTTCTTGTCCCAGATGTCGAACGAGGCGGGCTGCATCGGAATTTCCGTGGCGCCGCGATGGAGAGCTTCGATACGTACCGTGCTCATTTTCTTATGTTCTCCCAGACTGTCTCAAACGTACTGCATATGTCGCTTTTTCTTATTTTTAGCCCGCACGCATTGCGTTTGTGCGGGGAAAACGAACCCGTCAGCGCCAGGCCGGACTTCCGGACACTGCATGCGCTGATCAAATCGTTTTCGTCGTTATTTTCTCTCCGCGCGCGGTGTGATAACCGCGGGCTTTGTTGCGCCAGATCCTGAGCCGCTTCTTTGCGGTCGTAGGCTACGGCTGCCGTTTTTCCGGCAGCCGAACCGTCCTTCCGCGTCGCGTCTGCAAACCCAAGTTCTAGTGTTTGTACCGACCCCAACCACAAGATGTTGTGCCGGAAAGGGAAGGTACGCTTCATAAAAGCGCTTGTCAAAACATTTTTTTTCCTCAGTCGTTTCAAGCAATTGGCGAGGTATTTTTCGACGTTACTCGAACTAATTTTGCGATACAGAATTCGCTTGTTAATACAAGTGAACGAACATCGGAAAAATGTGAAACCCCCGCCAAGATGCGTGGTCTTTTAAAGCTTCGATTTACCTATTTCTCGAGGAATGCCATGCCTGTTTCGCCTCTCCGCTACGTCGCGCGTCGCGCGCTGATTGTGTTGCCGCTGATCGCCGCCGCTGCCGCTCCGATCGCGGCGGGCACGATTCCGTCGTCCGTCGACGGCCAGCCGATTCCGTCGCTGGCGCCGATGCTCGAACGCGTGACGCCCGCGGTCGTCAACATCAATTCCAAAACGCGCGTGAAAGTGCGCAATCCGCTGATGGACGATCCGTTTTTTCGGCAGTTCTTCGGCATGCAGAACGCGCCGCGTGAACGCATCGAGCAATCGCTGGGTTCCGGCGTTGTCATCGACGCGGCGAAAGGCTATGCGCTGACCAACAATCACGTCGTCGAAGGCGCCGACGACATTTCCGTCACGCTGCACGACGGACGCACGCTGAAAGCCAAACTGATTGGCACGGATCCCGATACCGACATCGCGGTGATCCAGATCCCGGCCGAAAACCTGTCCGCGCTGCCGCTGGCCGATTCGAGCCAGCTGCATGTCGGCGATTTCGTCGTCGCGGTCGGCGATCCGTTCGGCGTGGGTCAGTCGGCGAGTTCCGGCATCGTGTCCGGATTGAATCGGACCGGTCTTGGCGGTCGCGGTTTCCAGAATTTCATCCAGACCGATGCGACGATCAATCCGGGCAATTCCGGCGGCGCGCTGGTCAACTTGCGCGGTGAATTGATCGGCATCAACTCGCAGATCTTCTCGACGTCCGGCGGAAGTATCGGCATCGGCTTCGCGATTCCGGTGAATCTCGCCAAAGACGTGATGAGCCAGCTCATCGCCACCGGCTCGGTGAAGCACGGCACGCTCGGCGTGCAGGCGCAGACGCTCACGGCAGACCTCGCGCGCATGCTCGGCACGACCGCCGCGCAAGGTGCGGTCGTGACCGACGTCGGCGCCGGTTCGCCGGCCGAAGCGGCGGGCTTGCAGGCCGGTGATGTCGTCGTCGCCATCAACGATCGCAGCGTGCAGAACGAAAACGATCTCTACAATGCCGAAGGCATCGCGCCGATCGGCTCGACGATGACGCTGAAGATCCTGCGCGAAGGCAAACCGCAGATGCTGAGCGCGAAACTCGTGGCCGAGTCGGTCGTCGTCGTCGATGGCGCCAAACTCGATGCTCGCTTGAACGGTGCGCAACTCGCCGACGCGGCCGAACGCGTGAAACGCGTGGTCGGCACGGGCGGCGTGGCGGTGACGAAAGTCGGCGCGGGCACGCGCGCGTCGGAGAACGGATTGAAGGCGGGCGATCTGGTCATCGGGATCAATCGCATCGAAATCGGCGATATGACCGGCTTCAAGAAATTGCTCGCCACGCATCCGCCGCAGCTTTTGCTTTCGGTCGTGCGCCGACGCGAGGCCTTTTTCCTTCCGCTGCGCTGAGATGTGTGACGCAAAGCGCGACGAATGAATCCCACTGCGCGATAATGGCCGCACATGTCGTTGAGTGGGATGTTTTCTCGTGAATAAACAGCAATTGGCTCGGTGGTCGGGCTTGGTTTTCAGTGTGGGCGCGCTACTCGGTGCGTTGAACGTGTATGCAGCGCCCGCTGCGGCCAAGAAAGCGCCGGCGCATAAAGCCTCGGTCAAAGCACCGGTGGTGCCGCCGGCCGAAACGATCGTGCTGCGCGGTGATCATTCCACGGCGCGTGCGCTGAAAGATCTGGTCAAACAGTACGAAGCGAGCAAGCAGGGCAAGATCACGCTGCAGCCATTCAGCACGGTCTCGGCGCTCGACGCCGTCAACGTCGGCAGCGCCGATGTCGCCGGCACCGCGCGCGCGGCGATGCAGGATCGCGAAGAAGAAAAAGGTACGAATTTCTATCCCGTCGCGTGGGATGCGGTGGTGCCGATCGTCTCCATCGACAATCCCGTTTCCAACGTCACGCTCAAGCAGTTGCATGACCTGTACCTCGGGCGCGTCAATAACTGGAAAGAACTCGGCGGACCGGACGGCGCGATCAATCTCTATTCGATTTCCGCGCCGCTCGACGGCATCGAATACAACGCGCGCTTCCTGCTGTTTCATTACGGCGATCAGGCCATTGCCGCACCGCGTTTGTACGTCAATACCGAAAAACTCGAAGAAGGCATCGCGATCGATCCGCATGGTTTGGGCCTGAGCACGTTTTCCGGCGTGGCGAGGAATCCGAAGGTGAAAATGCTCGCCGTGGAAGGTTCGCGCGCATCGATCGCTTCGATCTCGGATGGTTCTTATCCGCTGTTCGCCGCGCTGTATCTGGCGTCGCGCGACGACAGCAAGAAGCACGCGGAGGTCGTCAAGTTCGTGACCTTCGCCGGCAGCGAACAGGGCAAGGAAATCCTGCGCAAGCACGATCTCGTTCCGTACGGCGACGTGCCCGATCTCATCAACAAGCAAGACGTGCGCATCGCGTTCATCAACGAGCGCGTGTTCGGCACGCTGCCCGCGACCGCGGTCGCCGCCAACAGCGGCACGCCGGTTTCTGCACCGAATGCGACGTCGCAGGCATTGCAGCGAATCGCGCCGACATCCGATCGCGCGATCGAAGCCAAGGAACGCGCCGCCGCACACGCCAGCTCGAGCAAGGCCGACGGCACGGACAACTGACATGCTTCTCGCCGGCATTCGCGCCATCACGCTCGATCTGGACGACACGCTGTGGCCGATCGCACCGGTGATGACGCGCGCCGAGGAGCGTCTCGACGCATGGCTGCAACAGCATTGCCCGCGTGCCGCGGTGAATTATCCGATCCACGCGATGCGCGAATTGCGCGACCGGATCGCGCAGGAAAATCCACATGTTTCGCACGACTTTACCGCGCAGCGCAAACTGTCGCTGCAAGCCGCGCTGTTGCCGCATGGTTATGAAGACAGCCATGTCGACGATGCGTTCACCGAGTTTTACGCGGCGCGCAACGAAATCGACTGTTATCCCGATTCGTGGGCCGCACTCGAACGCCTGGCCGCGCGTTATCCGCTGATCAGTATCACCAATGGCAATGCCGATCTGGAACGCATCGGCATGATGCATTTCTTTCAGCACGCGATCACCGCGCGCGGCTGCGGCGTGGCCAAACCCGATGCGCAGATCTTCAAGGTGGCGTGCGACAAGCTCGTCATGCGCGCCGATGAAATCCTGCACGTCGGCGACGACCCGCATCTCGATGTCATCGGCGCACACCGCGCCGGCCTGCGCACGGCGTGGATCAACCGCACCGGTGCGGCGTGGTCGCACGACATCGAACCCGATGTTGTGGTCCACGATCTCGGCATGCTGGCCGATCTGCTCGATCTCGATTCACGCAGCGACGACGTAAGACTATCGGCGTAGGTGACGTTGTCCGTACATTGGCATAGTCTCTGCTTCGACATGTCGACACGCTCGGTCGACGTAAGCGTTGGGAGAAACGGTTCATGCAAGGCCTGAAACAGGCAGTCCGGGGCAAGCAGGGCATTCGCATCATCGCGGTCGATGCATCGTGTCTGGCGCGCGTCGCGCGCAGCCTCGGCAAGGAAGGCGCGCGCTGGCTCGATACGATGGGTTTCAATGCGAGCGCCGGAAAATTCGTGCTGGTGCCGGACGCGAAAGGTCATTTCGATGCGGTGTTGATCGGCGTTTCGAACGCCGACGACATGTATGCCCTGTCGCCGCTTCCGCAAAATCTGCCGCGCGGCGATTATCGTCTGGACGATGCCGGCATCGCCTTGAATCCGGCGCGCGCCGCGTTCGGCTGGGCGCTCGGCGCGTACCGCTTCACGCGCTATCGCGCGCCGGCGCGCGAGCCTGCGAATCTTCTGATCGATGCCGATACGTTGAGTGTCGTCACGCCATTGATCGATGCGACGCGACGCGTTCGCGATCTGGTCAACACGCCGACCGAAGACATGGGCCCGGAACATCTGGCCGCGGAAATCAAAACGCTCGCCAAATCCTCCGGCGCGACGTTCCGCGAATTCGTCGGCGATCAATTATTGAAATCGAATTTCCCAACGATCCATGCGGTCGGACGCGCGAGCCATCGCGCGCCGCGACTGGTCGAGATGAACTGGGGCAAAGAGAAACATCCGCGCATCGTGATCGTCGGCAAAGGTGTGTGTTTCGATACCGGCGGACTCGACATCAAATCCAGCGATGGCATGCGCTGGATGAAAAAGGACATGGGCGGCGCGGCGCACGCGATCGCACTGGCCGGTTTGATCGTGAGCGCGAAGCTGCCCGTGCGGCTGACCTTGCTCGTGCCGGCCGTGGAGAATTCGATTGCGGGAAATTCGTATCGACCCGGCGAAGTGATACGAACGCGCGCGGGGATTACGGTGGAAGTCGACAACACCGACGCCGAAGGACGCCTCGTGCTGTGCGATGCGCTCGCTTACGCGGTCGAGAATCAACCCGATCTCATCGTCGATTTCGCCACGCTCACCGGTGCGGCACGCGTGGCCCTGGGCCCGGACCTGCCCGCGTTGTTCACGAACAACGATGCATTGGCGCACGCCGCGGCGGAACTGGCGCAGCGCGAACAGGATCCGGTGTGGCGTATGCCGTTGTGGCAACCGTATCTCGGCATGCTCGATTCGCGCATCGCCGATACGGTCAATGCCGGACCTTCGCGCATGGCCGGCGCGATTACCGCTGCGCTGTTCCTGCAGCGTTTCGTTCCCGACAAAACGCCGTGGATGCACGTCGATACCTATTCGTGGAACGACGCTGATCGGCCCGGAAGGCCCGCTGGCGGGGAAGCGCAGAGTTTGCGCACGGTGTTTGCATTACTCAGCGAGCGTTACGCGCCGCGGCAGGATCGCCCGACGCGTAAGGCGTAGAAACGATCTGCCGCCGCGAAAGTAAGCCCCTTCGCGGCGGTAGATTTTGACGCCGTCAGTCGACGGCCGCATGCAAGGCCTGGCGAGGCAGGACGCGCGCGGCGAGTTTCGTATCGTTGTGGATCAGATCGACCTCGTCGGACAGGATGTGCGCAGCCTCGGTGAGCACGACGTCCTTCTCGTTCTTGCGTTTTTTCTCCTGCGCCAATTCTGCTTGCAGACTGCGTTCGTCGGCTTGCAAGCCGTCATCGGAGCGCACGTCTTCCGAAGCTTTCTGGTCTTTGTCCGGCGCTTTGGCGACGGCCGGAACCGGCTTGATCTGACTGTCGTTCTCCGTTCCCGCCGGTTGTTTCTTGTCGGCTTTCGAATCGACGACCGCGACCGGATTCGATGTTTCAGCATCGACGCGTCGGGTGGCGGAATTCGGCGCATCCACACTTCCCCGCGCCGTGCCGGAACTCGGCTCGGCGCTCGCTTTCGTGGTCGACGCATACAATTCCGGATGACGTTCCTTGCGCGTCTTTTCCTGCGCATCGCGCTCTTCGCGCCGCGTCTGCTCATTGAGCGAAATCGTGGTGTCCTTGCGCAGCTTGCGGAAGTCGGTCACGTCGGCCTGATACGCCTGCCAGGCTTTGTCCGAGGCCGCGCGCGAAGCGTGCAGCGTTTCCAGCGTCGGCACGACGGATTTGAGATCCGACGTCGGCGCATATGTCGCCGCCGAGATCGACGACCACGCCAATGCGTTGTCGTAATTCTGTTCGCCGTTCTGATCGAAATCCGCGGTGATCGGAAACGCGATGTCGGGCGATACGCCGCGCAACTGCGTCGATCCGCCGTCGATACGGAAGAACTGTTGAATCGTCATCTTCAGTTCGCCGAGCGTGGGCTTTTCGTTTTGCTTGAGTTGATCGAGATCGACCAGATTCTGCACCGTGCCTTTGCCGTAGGTCGGTTCACCGACGATAAGTCCGCGGCCGTAATCCTGGATCGCCGCGGCGAAGATTTCCGACGCCGATGCGGAATTACGATTCACGAGCACGGCGAGTGGGCCGTCCCACACCATATCGGTATGCATGTTGCGACCTTCTTCGATGCGTCCACTCGCGTTGCGAACCTGCACGACCGCACCTTTGCCCGTGAACAGGCCGGTCAGGTCGATCGCTTCGGTCAGCGATCCGCCGCCGTTGTTGCGAAGATCGACGAGCACGCCGTCGACATTCTGTTTTTTCAGCTCGGCGAGCAGTTTCGCCACGTCGCGCGTGGCGCTTTTGTAATCCTTGTCGCCGCGACGGCGCGCGTCGAAATCCTCGTAAAACGTCGGCAGGGAAATCACGCCGATCTTGTGCGCGGTCGTATCGTTTTTGACTTCGATGACCGAACTTTTCGCAGCCTGTTCCTCGATGCTCACTTTCTTGCGCACCAGCGCGATGGTCTGGTGCTTGCCGTCGGGACCGGCATCGGCGGGCAACACTTCCAGTCGCACGGCCGTGTCCTTCTGCCCGCGAATTTTGTCGACGACGTCATCGAGACGCCAGCCGACCACATCGGTCAATTGTCCGGATTCGCCCTGGCCCACGCCGATGATGCGATCGCCGACCTTGAACTTGCCGGACAACGCGGCCGGACCGCCAGGCACGATTTCGCGGATCGCGGTGTAATCGTCATCGCGCTGCAAAACCGCGCCGATGCCTTCAAGCGACAGACGCATCGATATATCGAAATTCTCGCTGGCGCGCGGACCGAGGTAATTGGTGTGCGGATCGATCGACATGGCGTACGCGTTCATGAACGTCTGGAACACGTCTTCGCCGCTGAGCTGATGGATGCGATCCAGATAATTCGCGTAACGCTTGTCGAGAATCGGTTTGATGTCCGCATCTTTTTTGCCGGCGAGTTTCAGACGCAGCCAATCGTTCTTCGTGCGCTGGCGCCACAGATCGTTGACCTCCGCGTCAGTCTTGGCCCACGGGCCTTTGTCGCGCTGGAAGTTGTAGCTTTCGTCCTTGCTGAAATCGAAACTGCCTTTTTTGAGCAGGTCGCGCGCATACGCCGTGCGTTCGGCGACGCGTTGTTCGTAAAGGTTGAACACTGCGTAAGGCAACGTGAGATTTTCGCTCATGATGTCGTCACCGAGTTTGTCGCGATCGATCTTGAACTTGTCGACATCCGATTGCAGGAAGAACAGGCGGTCGGCATCGAGCGAATCGAAATAGCGATCGAAGATCGCCGCGGACATCTTCGCGTCGAGCGGTTCGGCTTTGTAATGGAAATGCGTGAGGATGTTGGTCGCGTCGATCGCCGCCTGCGCTTGCGCCGGCGTCGGCTTGAGCAGAACGTTGTCCTGTTTCGCCGGCGCGGCGAATCCGCTCGCGGCGAGCGACAGGAGAACCGCCGCAGAAATCGTCCGCAGGCGGCGCAGTGCATCGTTCGGGAATGTCATCGTCGTCATCATGTTCATTGCGTTTTTGCCTTATGCCACGTCCACGTAACCGGCTTCGTGTGCCATCTGATCCGCGTGATACGAGGAACGTACCAGCGGTCCTGAGGCCACATGTTCGAAACCGAGTCGATGGCCGTAGTCCGCCAGTTCGTCGAATTCTTCGGGTGTCCAATAGCGCAGCACCGGATGATGATGCGCAGTGGGTTGCAAATATTGACCGATCGTTACCATATCGACCGCGTGGGAGCGCAAATCGTTCAATGCGCCGTGCACCTGGTCGAGCGTTTCGCCGAGTCCGAGCATGATGCCGGATTTGGTCGGCACGCTCGGGTGTTGCGCCTTGAAACGTTCGAGCAAATCCAGCGACCAATCGTAGTCTGCGCCCGGCCGCACGTTCGGATATAACTCGCGCACTGTCTCCAGATTGTGATTGAACACATCCGGCGGCGACACGGCGAGCGCATCGAGCGCGCGTTCCATGCGGCCTTTGCCGCGAAAATCCGGGGTCAGGATTTCGATCTTGATGGTCGGGCTGGCCGCGCGCACTTCGCGGATGCAATCGGCGAAATGGCTGGCGCCGCCGTCGCGCAGGTCGTCGCGATCGACCGACGTGATCACCACATACCGCAACGCCATATCGCGAATGGTTTCGGCCAGATGGCGCGGTTCGTCGGCATCCGGCGGTTTCGGACGGCCGTGCGCAACATCGCAGAATGAACAACGGCGTGTGCAGACTTCGCCCAGCACCATGAAAGTCGCCGTGCCTTTGCCGAAGCACTCATGGATATTCGGGCACGACGCTTCTTCGCACACCGTGACCAGGCGGTTGGCGCGCAGTTTCGCCTTGAGTTTCGCGACCGCATTGCCGGGCGGAATCCGCACGCGAATCCAGTGCGGTTTACGCAACATCGGCACGGCGGCGTCGAAGCCGGCGCGGTTGCGCGCGATCTTGTCTTCGCCCAGCTGCTTCACGCCGGGAATCGGCGCATCCAGCACGGAAATCGGGATCACTTTGTCGGACGTCGTACTCATGGCGTCAGGCTAACGCAGGCCGTGCGTTGTTGCCAGCACCGGAAGTCACCTTCGGCGCCGCGAATTCAGGTGTCATTTCGAACTGCCGGCAAAGATTTTCGATCAAAACCGATTCGACCTCGGCGAGACTGGACGGTCCGCCCAGATCCATCATCTGCGTGACCTGCAAACCTTGAAAACCGCACGGATTGATGCGATGGAACGGCTCCAGATCCATATTCACGTTGAACGCCAAGCCGTGAAATGTGCAACCGCGCCGCACGCGCAGCCCGAGCGCCGCGACCTTGGCGCCCGCTACATAGACGCCCGGCGCGCCATCTTTGCGCACGGCGATGATGTTCCAGTTTTCCAACGTATCGATGATCGATTGCTCGATCCGGCTGACGAATTCGCGCACACCGATCTTGGCGCGGCGAATGTCGATCAGCGGATACGCGACGATCTGACCGGGTCCGTGGTAAGTCACCTGACCACCACGATCGACCGGAACGACCGGAACCTCGCCTGGCATCAGGACGTGTTCCCACTTGCCCGCTTGTCCCAGCGTAAACACGGGTTCGTGCTGCAAAACCCAGAGTTCGTCGCGCGTGCCCGAGTCGCGCGTGTCGGTAAACGCCTGCATTGCGCGCCACGTCGGTTCGTAAGGTTGCAATCCCTCAAAACGACGTACGACAAGCGATGTGGCGATCGAGGAAGGCAACGCGGTTCCGAGGTTAATCGATGTGATTTCGATGTTGTAACAAATTCGCTGTTATCAAGCGGTGGACCTGATCGCTGCAGAGATCAAAGGTGTTTTTTTCAGCACGGCGTCCGTGATGTCGGCATCGCGCAGAATCTGGGCCAACAGCCCGCGCCCGATATCTTCGCCTGCGTGCACGGGAACAACCGTCGCGCGGCCATCGGCGTGCTGGAGGTAGTGATGACTGCCGCGAACCCGTATGACTTTGAAACCTAATCGCTTCAACGCCGCGATGAGTTTACGGCCTGTAACGCTGGGCAGTCGGCTCACAGCGAGACGCTGACTCGCTGCACACCCACGAATTTGTTCGGCTTCGCAGGCACGCCCTCAACGTCGAGACACAACGCGATGGCCTCCTGCACCCGCACCATGAGCTTATCCAGGGAGCGCGCCTGCGTATGACAACCCTTCAAGGCAGGTACTGACGCCACGTAGTAGCCGTCCGCATCCAGTTCCACGATCACATCGAATTCTTTGATCATGCAGGAATTCTACACCACCACTCAGGCTAGCTTGCGTGGCTAAAAGCGCGGCGCGGTGCGCGCTAAATCGTCCACTTGATAGCCGGATCGGCACGCAACGCCGCATGCGCGGCCTCATATTTTTCGCGCGACGGGCACGTGAATGTGACGCTCACCGAAACGTAGTGCCCTTCGCTCGAAGGTCGCGTGCGCAGGCTGCCGTTCATGACCGCAAGTCCGATGCCGACCAGGATTTCGGCCACGCGCTCTTCCAGGTTCGCGCTCGCCTTGCCGATGGCGGTGATCTCGAACGCGCCGGGAAACTGGAACCCTTGTTCCGGATTCGGTTGGATATCGTCTAACGATCGCATTTATTTCGTATTGGGCAAGGCCGACACATCGCTCTTGGCGTCGCCCTTGAACCATAACATGATGCCATCGGACATGCGCCCCCAGAATCCGGCTTCCGGTTGATCGTTGAGCGCGATAAGCGGGCGTTCCACCAGGATTTTGCCGTCGAGCGCCACTTTCACCGAACCGATTTTCTGGCCTTTTTCGTACGGCGCGATCAGCCGGCCCGGCATTTCAATCGTGGCTTTCAGATCGTTGTAGCGCCCGCGCGGCAGGGTCACGAGCACCTCTTCGCCGAGTCCGACGGCCATCGTGTTCTGCGCGCCTTTCCACAACTCCGGCGTCGCCAGCGGTTTATCGGCGTCATAGAGTTTATGCGTCTCGAAAAAACGAAAGCCGTAGTTGAGCAGACTCTGATTGTCGTCCGCACGCTGCTTTTCGCTGGACACGCCCATAACCACCGCGACGAGGCGCTGATCGCCGCGTTTGGCCGATGTCGTCAGACAATAACCGGCCTCTTTCGTGTGGCCGGTCTTGATGCCGTCGACCGACGCATCACGCCACAACAGCGAGTTGCGATTGTGCTGCGTGATGCCGTTCCATTCGAATTCCTTGATCGCGTAGATTTTGTATTCTTCCGGATAATCGTGGATGGTCGCGCGTGCCAGCAGCGCGATGTCGTGCGCGGTGGAATAGTGATTCGGATCGGGCAGGCCCGACGCGTTCACGTAATGCGTACCCGTCATGCCGAGTTTCTGCGCGTACTGGTTCATCAGCTCGGCGAACGTTTGCTCGGAACCGGCGACGTGTTCGGCCAGCGCGATCGCCGCGTCGTTGCCCGATTGGATGATCATTCCGTACAGCAAATCCTTGAGCAGCACTTTCGAATTCAACGCGAGAAAGCTGGTCGAGCCATCCGTGCCCGCGCCGCCACCGCGCCACGCGTTTTCGCTGATGAAAACCTGATCGTCGAGCTTGATTTTGCCCGCCGCGAGTTCAGCGGAGACGACATAAGCCGTCATCACTTTCGTGATCGACGCGGGTTCAACGCGCTGGTCGGAATTCGTTTCGGCGAGAATCTGGCCGGTCGCATAATCCATCAACACCCAGCTCTTCGCGCTCAACGACGGCGGCGGCGGAACGGGAACATTCAGCGCGCCTGGCCCTGGGCGCGGCATCGCGTTCGGGGTCGGCAAATCCGGTTGTGCCGGGCTGTTGGAATCCGATGTTCGCGCTTCCGCAGGCGCTGCGGGAGCGGGAGCCGCTTGCGATGTATCGGCAGGTTGCGACTTCGGTCTAGCGTGAGGATGCGCTTTGGCGGCGAACGCCGGTGCAGCGAGCGACGACGACAACAAACACGCAACGATAAAACGCGAGAAAAAATTCATCAGATATCCAGTTCTTAACCGCTAATTCGAATTGACAGCACGCATATTCTAATCGACACCGCCTCAATCGACCGATACGCGCGGTTCGCCCAGTCCGAGACTCTTCAGCTTCGGCGTGAGCCGATCGGCTTCGTCCGCGTCGCGCAGGGGGCCGACGCGAACGCGACGCAACGTCTTTCCGTTCGCATTCGATTCGACCACGCGCACGTCGCCGAGTTTCGCCGCGCGGACTTGCGCGGCGGCGCGCTCCGCATTCGCCGCATCCGCAAACGCGCCGACTTGCAGATATAGCGCCGGTTTCTGCGTTTTCTGTGGCGTTGCGGAGACCACCGTCTCGCGGCTCGGTTCGTGTTTTCGGTCGCGCTGATTTCGATCGGAATCGGGATGGTCCGGATCGACGCTACGTACTTCCACCATCGCCGTCCCTTTCGGCCACACGCCGAGTTTGACTGCCGCGACATACGACAGATCGACCACGCGATTCGGCGCGAACGGTCCGCGATCGTTCACGCGCACGATCGCGCTCTTCCCGTTTTCGAGATTGGTCACGCGCAGATAGCACGGCAACGGCACTGTTTTGTTCGCCGCGGTGAACGCGTACATGTCGTACTTTTCGAAATTCGATGTCATATAGCCGTGGAATTTGTTGCCGTACCACGAGGCCAATCCGCGCTCCACGTAGCCTGCGCACGACGGCAACACACGATACGTTTCGCCGAGCACGTTGTAGGGCGATTTATTGCCGTACTGCGATTTCGGTTCGGCCTTCGGCACCGGCTCCGGAATTTTCGAGAGATCCGGCGGCGGGCCCTGCGGCGTCGAATCGCTTTCGTCGGCGTAGCGACCCGGTTGCGGTTGCGCTTTTCGCGGTGATGGTGAGGGCGAGGGCGAGGGCGAACCAATCGGTGCTGCGGACGAAGGCCGCGTCGCCGGGGCATGGTGAAAACATCCGGCGAGCGATGAAGCGAACATCAGCGCGGCAACGATTCGCGCGATGCGCGCGGTCATGGAGCTGGCGTTTCCACCGCCTCAGCAATGGCTTGGCTCAGCTGATACGCGGCCAAACTGTAAAGCGGACTCTTGTTGTAGCGCGAGATCACATAGAAATTCTCGAACACGATCCAGACTTCCGGACCGTCCGCACCCTCGAGCTGAATGATCGTCGCCGGGCGCATCGGATCGAAATTTTCTTTCGTCGTGTAGCCCCATTCGTTGAGTTGCTGCAGCGGATAAACCGGCGTGAGTCCGGCCGGTTCGATTTTGCGCGCGTCCGCCGCGACGTCTGCGCGCACTGCAACTGGACCGTCTTTCTCCCAACCGTGCGCGACGAAATAATTCGCGATGCTCTGGCAAATGTCCGGCAACGAATTCCATAGATCGATCTTGCCGTCGCCGTCGCCGTCGCGCGCGAAATTCGCGATGCTCGACGGCATGAATTGTCCCCAGCCCATCGCGCCGGCGTAGGAACCCATCAAGTCTTCGAGCGCGTACGGAAACGTCGGTCCGCGCAATAGAAACAACTGCGCCAGTTCGCTGCGAAAAAAATCCGCGCGCGGCGGGTAGTAGAACGCAAGCGTGCTCAGCGCATCGATCACGTGATAACGCGTCGGTGTGTGACCGTAATTGGTTTCGACGCCGATGATCGCTACGATCATCGCGGCCGGCACGCCGAAACTGGTTTCCACGCGGCGCAGAAGATCGCGGTTTTCGCGATAGAACGAGACGCCATCGTCGATACGGCGATCGTTGAAGAAAATCGGCCGATAATCCTTCCACGGCTTGCCTTCGGCCGGGCGCGTCATCGTATCGATCACGGATTGCTGATAGCGCGCTTTGGCGAGCGTCGCCATCACGTCGGCGGCGTCCAGATCGTGCTTGGCCGCCAGTTCGTCGGCGAATTTCTGTTCTGCCGCGACGATGTCGGGAGAGGCGGGTTTGCTCGCGACATCGGCCGCCGCGTTGAAAAATACACAAATACTAAAAGCAAAAAATGCAAATTTACGCATCGAGAACGCGAACGATGAGGGCAAGCCGGACGGCGCAAAGGTTAGCACGATCTAGCGCGGCAAGAGTTTGCGATGCGCGTGAATCGACATCAGCATGCCGAATCCCGCGAGCAGCGACACGGCGGATGTTCCGCCATAGCTGATCAACGGCAGCGGGACACCCACCACCGGCAGCAAGCCGGTGATCATGCCGCCGTTGACCATCACGTAGACGAAGAACGCCATGCTGATGGAACCGGCGAGCAACCGTCCGTAAGCGTCGCGCGCGTTGGCCGCGATCATCAATCCGCGACCGACGATGAACAGATAAAGCGCGAGCAGCGCGATGATGCCGATCAATCCCCATTCCTCGGAAAATACCGCGAACACGAAATCGGTATTGTGTTCTGGCAGGAATTCCAGCCGCGACTGTGTGCCGTGATGCCAGCCCTTGCCGAACCATCCGCCGGAACCGACGGCGATTTCCGATTGGATGATGTGCCATCCGTTACCGAGCGGATCGGCTTCCGGATCGAGAAACATGCGCAACCGGTTGCGCTGATATTCGTGCATGAAATGCCATGCGAGCGGTGCTGCCGCTGCGCCCGCACCGAGGATGAGCAAGATGCGCCACCACGCCAGGCCCGCCAGAAAAATAGCGAACACGCCACTCGCCGCGACGAGCAATGCCGTGCCGAGATCAGGTTGTTTGGCGATCAATCCGGCCGGTACCGCGATGAGCACGGCCACGATCACGAGCGTGAGCCAGCGCGGCGGTAGTTCTCGCGCGTGCAGAAACCACGCGACCATCATCGGCAGCGTGAGCTTGACCATTTCGGACGGCTGAAACCGCATGAAGCCGAGATTGAGCCAGCGATTGGCGCCGCGGCCCTGCCCGAGCACGGCCACCACAACGAGCAGCACCAGACTCGCCGAATACAACCACGGCGTCCAGTTGCGCCACACCGACGGCGGCACGCGCGCGATCACGAACATCAGCACGCCACCGAGCAGAAAGTGCAACGCCTGATTCGTCACCAGACGGCGATCCAGATCGCTCGCGCTGTACAGCGTGACCAGTCCGGTGATCGCCAGCAGCGTCAGCGCGCCCAACAAATACGGATCAAGCAGCGGTTCCCGAATGCTGCGCGTGATCCATGAGCGAATGCGATAGGCGATCTGCGCGCTCATTGTTTCGCGATACCTTTTTCTTCCGGCACACCTTTGTCGTCGACGTCTTTCAGCCACGCATCGAGAATCTTGCGCGTGATCGGCGCGGCGTCGTGCGCACCGGAGCGCCCGGCTTCGAGTGCTGCGACCACGGCGATGCGCGCGTCGTCTGCCGGCGTGAATGCTTCGAACAAAACCTGATGGCGTTCGACCGCCACGCTCATGATGTTCGTCCACGTTTCGTCGGTTCGCGAAAAACGTTCCGCGGTTCCCGTCTTGCCCGCGATGATGTACGGAAATTCCTTACCGATTCCGCTTGCCGTGCCACCGCCATTGACCACCGCGACCATGCCCTCCTGCACCGTCGCCCAATGCGCCGGATCGCGCACGATGCTCGGCGCGGCAGGCGCCAGCGGCGCAATTTGGGGCTCAGCCGTGATGCCATCCTGGATCGCACGCAACAGATGCGGCACGTGACGCACACCGCGCGCAGCCATCATCGAATCGGCGACGGCGAGTTGAATCGGCGTAATCACCCAATAACCCTGGCCGATACCCGCGATCACCGTTTCGCCCGGATACCACGGCTGATTCATGCGACCGCGTTTCCATTCTTCCGAAGGCAACACGCCGGAACTCTCACCGTTGAGATCGATGCCGGTCGGTTTGCCGAAACCGAATTTACCCATCCATTCGGAAAATCGTCCGATGCGCATGTCGTAAGCGAGCGAATAGAAATACGTGTTCACGGACTGCGCAATCGCCTGCACGAGATCGACGCGACCATGACCGCCACGTTTGTCGTCGCGATAGCCACGCGATTGGCCGGGAATGAAAAACTCGCCGGTCGATAGCACCGTGTCCTCGGGCCGGCGCAAACCCAGTTCGAGCCCGCCGAGTCCGAGATACGGTTTGACCGTCGAACCCGGCGTATATCCCGCGGCGATGGAACGATTGAGAAGCGGACGGTCCGGCGCATTCAACAAAGTGGAATAATCCACTTTTCCAATTCCGTTCACGAACAGATTCGGATCGAAGCTGGGCACGCTGACCATCGCCAGAACCTCGCCGTTACGCGGATCGATCGCTATGGCGGAACCGGCGCGGCCATCGAATGAATCCTCGGCGGCTTTCTGCAGCCGTGCGTCGATCGTCAAATACAGGTTCTTGCCCGGCGTTGGCGCGACACGACGGATTTTGCGGATCTCCTTTTTGTTGACGTTGACTTCGACTTCTTCGTAACCCGGCTCGCCGTGCAATTCGTCTTCATAGCGCCGCTCGATGCCGGTTTTGCCGATATGCGTCGTGCCGGAATAGCGCTGCTCGTCGAGCTTCGCCGCATCGGCGACATCGATGCGACCGACATAGCCGACCACATGCGCGAATTCTTCGCCGAGCGGATAAGCGCGTGTTAGATACGGCACGATTTCGACGCCAGGAAAGCGCCAGCGCTGTGTCGAAAAACGCGCGATTTCGTCTTCGGACAATTTGAAACGAAGCGTCAAACTATCGAACGAATGCTTGCTTTTGCGCAACGCCTCGAAGCGTTCGAGATCGTCGTCCGACAACGCAATTACGCCGCCGAGATCGGCCAGCGTCTTGCGCAAATCCTTGACGTTGTCCGGCACCACTTCGAGCCGGAACGCTGCCGTGTTTTCGGCGAGTTGTACGCCGTTGCGGTCGAGGATCAGGCCGCGCGTCGGCGCGATACTGCGCACCGAAATTCGATTCTGATCGGAGCGCGCATTGAACTCGTCGTGGCGCGCGATTTGTAAATATGCGAAGCGCGAAGCAAGCAACGCGAGACACGCGCCGATCAGCAGAAAACCGACGATCGCGCGCAGACGGAAATTCGCCAGCTCACGCTGCACATCCCGGATCCGGTTGCGCGGATTGCTATCGAACGAACGGTTCACGATTCGTTGGCGCGCACGCGCGCGCGAAGATCATCCAGCAGCAGAAACAGCCACGGCCACGCCAGCGCGCCCGTGAACGGCTCGATCCAGAACACCGGTGGCGGCGGCGGTTCGCCGGCGCAGGCACGCACCATCAGCAAGACGATGCGGTCGTTGAGCAGTAGCGCGAGGACGGCGAGGGCTTGTTGCCACATCGGAAAAAATCGCAGGCGCGAACGGAACCGCAGCAAGATGAAACAAAGTATACAAAGCCGCATCGCATGCTCGCCGAGCAGTTCGCCGGTTAGCGCATCGCCGAACAGGCCGAGGAAAAAAGCCAGTCCCAGTCCGACGCGTTCCGGCGCTTCCAATGCCCAATAGACGAGCGCGAGTGCCAGCCAATACGGTTTGAGCGGAAGCAACGCCGCCGGCAACGGCATCAGCTGCAACATGTAGCAAACCAGAATGCTGCCCCAGAACAACCAGGTATTGGCGCGCGCGCGATTCATGGCGAGGGTCCTCCCGCCGGCGCAGGCGCGGGCGGACCAATCGGATCGGCCAGTTCGTGCAGAATCAACACTTCGCCACTGCGATCCAGCGCCGCACTCGGCGCGGCGTCGGCCGCGGCGAACATGCCGCTGGAATCATTGCTGATCGCGCGGATTTCGCCGACTGGAAATCCCGCAGGAAAGTGTCCACCCAGACCTGACGTAATCAATTTGTCGCCGACTTTAATGTCCGCGCTGATCGGCACGTTAGGCAGTTCGAGTTTGTCGAGCGCGCCGCTGCCGCGTGCGATCACGCGCATGCCGGTGCGTTCGATGGTGACGGGCAACGCGTGCGCCGCATCGGTGATCAACATGACGGTCGACGTGTTCGGTAACACCTCGACGATCTGACCCATCACCCCGTGCGCATCGAGCACGGCCTGTCCGACTTCCACGTTTTGCCGCGAGCCCGCGTTGACGACGATGCGATGACGAAACGGATCGGTATCGACGTCGATGATTTTGGCGAGCTGCACGCCGAGGCCCAAGCTGTGCTGCACATCGAGCAATCCCTGCAGGCGCTGATTCTCGTCGCGCAGTGTCGATAGCCGATTTAGTCGCGCCTGCGCCAACAAAAGCTGTTCGCTCAACTGTGCATTGCGTTGCGTGAGTTCTTCGCGATCCGTCACCGCCATGCTCGCCGAGCGCGCGACTTGCGATGGCCACGCGGCGATGCGGTACATCGGTTCGATGGCCGTGCTCAAACCCCACCGGATGCGCGCCAGATAATCGTTGCGATGGTCGGCCACCATCAACACGATCGTCACGGCCAGATACGCAATCAAGCGCACCGTACTCGATGCGCCGGGCGCGAACAGGGGAGCGGTTTCGTTATCGGCTAGCGCCATGGCGACTGAGCGTATCGCACGTGACTTGTTGCGCGAAGCGGTTTATTCGGGCGCGAAGAAATCGCTTCCGTGCTGATCGATCAGTTCCAGTGCTCGTCCGCCACCGCGCGCCACGCAGGTCAACGGATCGTCCGCCACGTGAACGTGCAGCCCGGTTTCCTCGGAAATCAGACGATCGAGGTCCTTCAGCAGCGCGCCGCCGCCGGTCAGCACGATGCCGCGCTCGGCCACGTCGGAACACAATTCCGGCGGGGTCTGTTCGAGCGCGGATTTCACCGCGCTCACGATTCCCGACAACGGTTCGTGCAGCGCTTCGAGGATTTCGTTGGAGTTGATCGTCACGTTGCGCGGCACGCCTTCGGCGAGATTGCGCCCGGAAATCACGATTTCCTTCACTTCCGATTGCGGGAATGCGCAACCGATTTCCATCTTGATGCGTTCGGCGGTCGCTTCGCCGATCAGCGTGCCGTGGTTGCGGCGAACATAGTTGATGATCGCCTCGTCGAACCGATCGCCGCCGATGCGTACCGACGCCGAATACACGATGCCGTTCAGCGAAATCACCGCGACTTCCGACGTACCGCCACCGATATCGAGCACCATCGAACCGCGCGCTTCGTGCACCGGAATGCCGGCTCCGATCGCCGCCGCCATGGGCTCTTCGATGAGAAACACGTCGCGCGCACCGGCCGATTCGGCCGATTCCTTGATCGCGCGCCGCTCCACTTGCGTCGAACCGCACGGCACGCACACCAGCACACGCGGACTCGGGCGGAAAAACCGCGAACGATGCACTTTCTTGATGAATTGCTTGAGCATTTCTTCGGTCATCGAGAAATCGGCGATGACGCCGTCTTTCAACGGACGCACGGTGACGATGTTGCCCGGTGTGCGGCCGAGCATGCGCTTGGCGTCCGTGCCGACTGCGGCGATCGAACGTGGGCCGCCGGGGCCGCGATCCTGCCGGATCGAGACGACGGACGGCTCGTTCAACACGATGCCCTGACCGCGGACGTAAATCAGCGTGTTGGCCGTACCCAGATCGATCGACAGATCGTTGGAAAAAAGACCCCGAAAACCTTTGAACATTTCAGCGAGTAATCCTGATAGAAGCCCGTGCGAGAAGAGCGTCGACAGTGTGGCCGACACCCTGCGAGAGAGAGCGCGACAGTGTAGTAACCGGCACCCCGCTAAGCAAGGAAAAATGCCGTTAAGAAGCCCGTCGCGTCAACACGGCGCATTCGGAGAATCTGCCGAAAAAATGGCCGGAATGAGGCGGTCCGGAGTTTTCGTTGTGATATGTTGAAGCGTCTCGTTCTGTCGCCGATTTCGTCATGTCCATCGACCACGCCACCGTGCGCCGCATCGCCCGCCTTGCCCGCCTGTCGGTGGACGATGCGCAGCTCGAAAACGTGGCGGCGGAACTGGGTGGCGTGCTGCAACTCGCCGACGAACTGGCGAAAGCCGATGTCGACGGCGTCGAACCGATGGCGCACCCGCACGAATTGCCGCTCACCATGCGCCCGGATGCCGTCACCGAGCCCGATCGCGCCGATGCATTTCTGGCACTCGCGCCGGAATCGCGCGCCGGCCTGTATCTGGTCCCCAAGGTCATCGAGTAGGCGATGGCTCCCCGCAGCATTGCGCAGCTTGCGCAGGATTTGCGTGCGCGGCGCGTCTCGGCCACCGAGCTTGCGACCGACGCGATCGCTCGTGCGAAAGCGCATTCAGCGCTGAACGCATTCATCACGCTCGACGAAAACGCAGCGTCGCGCGCTACGACCATTCAAGACGATTCGATTCTTGCCGGCATTCCGTTCGCGCACAAAGACATCTTCTGCACCAACGGGATTCGCACGACGTGCGCCTCGCGCATGCTCGAACATTTCGTGCCGCCGTACGACGCGACCGTCGTCGAGCGACTCGCTGCGACCGGTGCGGTATCCATCGGCAAAACGAACATGGACGAGTTCGCGATGGGCTCGTCGAACGAAAACAGTTTCTTCGGCCCGGTCCAAAATCCGTGGGATACCTCGCGCGTTCCGGGCGGCTCGTCCGGCGGTTCGGCCGCCGCCGTGGCCGCCGGCATCGTTTCATTCGCGACGGGCACCGACACCGGCGGATCGATCCGCCAACCCGCCGCGTTCTGCGGCATCACTGGCTTGAAGCCGACCTATGGACGCGTGTCGCGCTGGGGCATGATCGCGTTCGCCTCAAGCCTCGATTGCGGCGGAATGTTGGCGCGCAGTGCCGAAGACTGCGCGCACGTACTCGCGGCGATGGCCGGGCACGACGCGCGCGATGCCACTAGCGCCGATCTGCACGTCGAAGACTACGTCGCCGCATTGTCCACATCGCTAAAAGGTATACGTATCGGCGTCGTGAAAAATTATTTCGGCGCGGGCGTCGAAGAAGGTGTCGCCACCGCCGTGCATGCGTCGCTCCACGAATTCGAAAAACTCGGGGCGACGCTGGTCGATATCGAACTGTCGCATGCGGCGCTGGCGATCCCGGCGTACTACGTTATCGCACCCGCCGAAGCGTCGAGCAATCTGGCGCGCTACGACGGCGTTCGCTATGGCTATCGATGCGACGCGCCGACGTCGCTGGAAGATTTGTATACGCGCAGCCGCAGCCAAGGTTTCGGCGTGGAAGTGAAAAGGCGAATCCTGGTCGGCACGTACGTTTTATCGGCAGGTTATTACGACGCCTATTATTTGCGCGCGCAGCGAGCGCGGCGGTTGATCGCGAACGATTTCGTCGACGCATTCAAATCCGTCGATCTGATCGCCGGACCGACTGCGCCGACCGTGGCGTTCGGACATGGCGAGAAATCCGATCACCTCGCGATGTACGCGGCGGACGTGAATACGGTGGCCGCGAATCTCGCGGGATTGCCGGCGATTTCTTTGCCGGCCGGTTTCAGCAGTGGTTTGCCGGTCGGTTTGCAGTTGATTGCACCGGCGTTCGCCGAATCCAGACTGCTCAATGCTGGGTATCAATTGCAGCAAAGTACAGATTTCCACTTGCGCATGCCGGGATCATCGGCATGAGCGAATGGCAGCCCGTCATCGGATTGGAAATCCACGCCCAGCTCAATACATCGAGCAAGCTGTTTTCCGGCGCGCCGACGGCGTACGGCGCCGAGCCGAATAGTCAGGCCAGCGCCGTTGATGTCGCGTTGCCCGGCACGTTGCCGGTTCCGAATCGCGCGGTGATCGAAAAAGCGATTCGGTTGGGACTGGCGATCAATGCTCACATCGCGCCCAAAAGTATATTTGCGCGCAAAAACTACTTTTATCCCGACTTGCCGAAAGGCTATCAGATCAGTCAATACGAACTGCCGATCGTCAGTAATGGCGTTTTGCGCGTTCGTCTCGACGACGACCGCACGATCGAGGTCGAAGTGCAACGCGCGCATCTCGAAGAAGACGCGGGCAAATCGCTGCACGACGAATTTCAGTCGGCCACCGGCATCGACCTGAATCGAGCCGGTACGCCGTTGCTGGAAATCGTCTCAGCACCGGTTCTGCATTCCGCACAGGAAGCCGTCGCGTACATGCGCACGATGCACACGTTGGTGCGTTGGCTCGGCATCTGCGACGGCAACATGCAGGAAGGTTCGTTCCGTTGCGACGCGAACGTGTCGGTACGCCCGGTCGGTGCAACGAAACTCGGCACGCGCGCGGAAATCAAAAACGTGAACTCGTTTCGCTTCGTCGAAAAAGCGATCGAATACGAGATCGAACGGCAAATCCGCGCCATCGAAAACGGCGAAACGATCGTGCAGGAGACGCGTCTGTACGATGCCGCGCACCATCGCACGAAATCGATGCGAAGCAAGGAAGACGCCGACGACTATCGTTATTTTCCCGATCCCGATTTGCCGCCGCTGACGGTTTCGCAAAAGGATATCGACGCCGTTCGTGCGGTCATGCCGGAACTGCCCGATGCGCGTCGTGCGCGCTACGTCGACATCCTTGGCTTGCCCGACATCGACGCCGCGCAACTCTGTGCGGATCGCGCGACTTCGGATTACTTCGAAGCGATGCATGCCGCGCATCCGGGTGATGCGAAAGCCTGCGCGAACTGGATCCTCGGCGAACTCGCCGCGGCGCTGAACGAAGCGAATCTGCCGATCGAGCAAGCACGCGTTTCCGCGGCCGCGCTGGCACAGCTGCTCGCTCGCATGCGCGACAAGACCCTCTCAAACAAGATCGCGAAAGAAGTTTTCGCCGCGATGTGGGCGGGCGAGGGCGATGCCGATACAATCATTACTGCGCGCGGCCTGCGTCAGATTTCCGACACCGGCGCGCTGGGGTCGGCGGTCGATGCGGTGCTGGCGGAATGTCCCGAACAGGTCGCCGCGTTCCGCGCGGGCAACGACAAGCTGCTGCAATTCTTCGTCGGTCAATCGATGAAACGGTTGCGCGGCCAGGGCAATCCGCAACAGCTCAACGCGTTGCTGTTGGAAAAACTGAATTCATAACCGAGGTTTTCGATGTCTGCTTTGATTTGCGGTTCGCTCGCTTACGACACCATCATGGTGTTCCAGGATCAGTTCAAGAATCACATCTTGCCGGACAAGGTGCACATGTTGAACGTCGCGTTCCTGGTGCCGCGCATGCGCAAGGAATTCGGCGGTTGCGCGGGCAATATCAGTTACAACTTGAAGCTGCTCGGCGGGCATCCGATTCCGATGGGTACGGTCGGCCAGGACTTCGCGCCGTATCGCGAACATTTCACGGCGTGCGGCATCGATATGAGCCGTATCAAGGTCATCGAAGATTTGTATACCGCGCAGGCGTTCATCACGACGGATCTGGACGACAACCAGATCACCGCGTTCCATCCGGGCGCGATGATGCGATCATTCGAGAATCACGTGCGCGAAGTGCCGGATGTCGAATTCGGCATCGTCGGTCCGGACGGGCGCGATGCGATGCTGCAGCACGCGCAGGAATTCGCCGAACGCGATATCCCGTTCATTTTCGATCCCGGTCAGGCGATGCCGCTTTATAACGGCGAGGAATTCCGCGCGTTCATCGAACAGGCGCAGTATGTGACCGTGAACGATTACGAATCCAATCTTCTGCAAACGCGGACCGGATGGAGCGAAAAGCAAATCGCCGAACGCGTGAAAGCCTACATCGTCACGCGTGGGCCGAAGGGTTCGTATATCCACACCACACAAGAAACGTTCGATATTCCGCCGGCGCACGAACGCCGCGTATCCGATCCGACCGGATGCGGCGACGCCTATCGCGCCGGATTGATTTACGGATTGATGAAGGACATGGATTTGCCGACGTGCGGTCGTATGGCGTCGCTGATGGGCGCGTTGAAAGTGGAACATCCGGGCACGCAGAACCAGCGTTTCACATACGACGAATTCGCCGATCAGTTCCGTCAGCAGTTCGGTTACGCGTTGGACTGAATCGCATAGACGAGCATCTCGGCGGCGATGCACCAGGCGATCGTCAGCAAAACATTGCCGCGCCAAAAAAGTATGGCCAGTCCGCCCAGTGCAATGCAGGCGTCCGCTAGACCAAGAACGCCGCTGGTGCACACCGGCGAATAGAACGCGGCGGCGAGCAATCCGACCACTGATGCATTTACAGCCGCCACTGCGTGCGCGAAGCGCGGGTGCGTGGCGACGCTACCCCAGAACGGCAAAACTCCGCCGAGCAGCAGCATGCCCGGCGCGAAGATCGCTACAGTTGCGATGGCTGCGCCGAACACGCCACCCGACGTTCGGGGAAGATGTGCACCGAGATACGTGGCGACAGAAAACATCGGTCCGGGCACGATTTGCGCGGCGCCGTAACCGCCCAGGAAATCGTCGAGCGTGATCCACCCCGGATCGACGACGGCATGCTGGAGCAGCGGCAACACGACGTGGCCGCCTCCGAACACCAGCGCGCCGGCGCGATAAAAAGCGCTCGCCGCAGCGATCGGAAGCGGTGCCGGTACGAAACTCAGCGCAAGCAGAACGCCATAGATCGCGAGCAGACAAAGGGCGACGCCACGTCCGCGCGGAGCTTCGATCGACGGTGGCGCTGCTGCATGCCGAACAATCAAAGGCGATGCGAGCACGCCGAGCGCGATGGCGGCCAGCGGTGTGAATGGCGATGGCCACAGCGTGGCGGCTAGCGCGATCAGCGCCGCGAACAACCGACGCGGTGCATCCGGAGTCAACGAACCAACCATCTGCCACAACCCGAAACCGACCACGCATACCGCGATGAGCTTGAGCGCGTGCACGAAAGCGATGCCGAGCGGCGTGTCGAGCCGTCCGGAAATCATGGCGAAGGCGAACATCAACAACGCCGACGGCAACAGGAACGCCAACCATGCCGATAACGCGCCGCGCCATCCACCGCGCATGCGACCGATCGCAAACACAAGCTGGCTGCTCGCCGGGCCCGGCAGGAATTGGCACAGCGCGAGCAAATGCGCGAACGCTGCATCGTCGAGCCAGCGACGCCGCACGACGAACTCTTCGCGTAAATAGCCGATGTGCGCGATCGGTCCGCCGAACGAGGTCAGCCCCAGGCGCAGAAAGATCGGGAACAGCGCATCACGCATCGCATCAGCTACTGCCGAGCGAAAACGGCGTGAAGTGCGTGCCGCGGTCGTAATAGTCCTCGTTTTCCGCGCGCTTGAGCGCGGCGACGATGCGGTACGTCAATGGCGTGGCGAGGATTTCCCACAGAACCTTCAGCAGGTAGTTGGAAAACATCACCGTCACGACCAGTTTGGTATCCCACACGCCGAGAAAAGCGGCGGGATAGAAGACGGCTGAGTCGACGCCTTCGCCGATGATGGTCGAGCCCACGATGCGCGACCACAGCGCTTTTCCATTCGTCCACACTTTCATTTTTGCCAATGTATACGAATTAGCAAATTCGCCGCAGAAAAATGCGGTGATCGAGGCGAGCACGATACGCGGCGTTTGCCCGAAGATGCTTTCGTAGGCGGCCTGCCCGGACCAGTCCGGCGATGGCGGCAATTTGACGACGACGGTGGCCATGATCGAAGCGAAAATCAGCGCCGTCAGACCCGACCAGATCACCCGGCGCGCGCGGGCGTAACCGTAGACTTCGGTCAGGATGTCGCCGAACACGTACGAAATCGGAAAGAACAATACGCCGGCGCCGAACGTGAATGTGCCGATCACCGGCAGATCGACCTGCGCGACTTTCGCCGGGCCGATCAGATTCGAACACAACAGTACGCATACGAAGGCGCCGAGTATCAGATCGTAGTAGCGATACGTCCGGACCGTGGCTGGCGGAGCGGTTTGCGTCATGACGGTTCGATTTCCCGATGTTCACATACGTTCGATGGATGTCGCGGGACTGCACAATCGCGCGGACGGCATCCTGTATCCTTGTCGCACCGCTCGATTCTGAGTCATCTCCAGAGATAACGCCATGTCGATTCGATTGCACTTGTTCGCTTTTCTATTTGTCTTCTGCAGCGTCGGCGCTATTGCGCAAGAGCGTGCGATCGCCTTTGAAGGCATCGGCGCCGACGGAAATGCGGTGCGGTTCGATCCGGATCACCGAAGCAAGCCGGCTATTCTGTTGTTCTGGGCGACGTGGTGTCCTTACTGCGAAGCGCTTATGCCGCATTTGCAAAAAGTATACGACGCGGCGGGCGCGAAGAATCTCGACGTGTATGCGATCGACATCAAGGAAGACGGCGATCCGATCGCAGCGCTGAAAAAGCGCGGTCAGACGTTTACGCTGGTCCTCGATGGCGACTCGATCGCCGAGCAGTATCACGTGAAGGGTACGCCGTCCCTGTTTCTCGTCGATGCGAAGGGCGCGGTTGTCTATCATCCGAGTTCGGGAGAACCCACCGATGTCGAACGCACGCTGCGCGAGAAACTTCATTTGCCGGCGAAGTGAATCCGGCCATGCTCGAGTTGCGCCCTCATTGCGAATGTTGCGGAAAGAATCTCCCGCCGGATGCGATCGACGCGATGATCTGTTCGTTCGAGTGCACGTTCTGCGCGGCGTGCGTGCATGAGCGATTGCACGACGTTTGTCCAAACTGTGGCGGCAATTTTGTCGCACGACCGATTCGTCCGGCGATGGAGTTGGCGAAATATCCGCCGTCCACCACACGGCGCGCGTTGATCTGCGCGGACGTTGCCTGAGACCGCGCGGCTAATTTCGACGCGTCTAGTTTTCGCGGGAGTCCTGACCTCCTGCACATGCCTTGCATTCGCCGCGCGCGATACCATTTTTAGCGTGGCGAATTCATCGGAGACTTACATGTTCAAGCTTCTGATCCTGTTGCCGTTGGTGATCGTGGGCTCGGTTCTGCTGAGCGTGGGTGCGGTGGTATTTCTGCCGTTACTCGCGCTTGCACCGCTGGCCTTGGCAATCGGCGCGGGTCTTTTTGCGTTCGCGCTGACCGCGGGAATTCTGGTTTTCGTCGTTCGTGTGCTGGGCGCCATCGTGTTCGGTATTGGTGGTTTGATCGTCGGCGGGATTGGGCTCGCCATGCTTCTGGCCGGCGGCGCGGTTTTCGTCGCGCTCGGGCTCGTGTTCGCGCATTTGTTGCTGCCGCTATTGCTGATCGTGGGCGTGGTTTGGCTCATCCAGCGCAACCACAAACCGCCACGGCCCGCGCAGATCGCTCCGTTGTAACGCGCGCACAACCTATATTTCGCGCGGTTTGCACGGGGAGTCGAATTCCGTTCAGCTTTCCTGGGCGAGACTGCGGCCACCTAACAACAGGAGGTTGACGATGCGCACTTTGCATTTGGTGGCACCGGCGTTGCTGCTCGCCGCAGGATCGATGTTTTCGACGCAAGCCAGCGCGGCTGGCAAGGTCGATTGCGAAATGAAATTCAATATGACCGGATGGTCGGCGATCTATAAGCACGCCGAAGGCTCGGGCGTGGTGTCCTGCAATAACGGACACACCTATCCGGTCAGCATCGTCGCCGTCGGCGGCGGTTTGACGGTCGGTAAATACAAGATCGAAAACGGCACCGGCAAATTCTCCGAGGTCTATGACGTAGGCGAAATCTTTGGTTCCTATGCGCAGGGCGAAGCCAACGCGGGTGTGGTCAAATCGGCTACCGCGCAAGCGCTGACCAAGGGCAATGTTTCCCTGGCGCTGGCCGGTTCCGGCGAAGGCGTCGATCTGGGCATCTCGTTCGGCAAATTCACGGTCGAACGCGCCAAGAAGTAAGTCAGGACGAACGAAGTTTTGCAGCGGCGCCTTCGGGCGCCGCATTCGTTTAAGGGCCTGCCATCGCGTTTGTCGCAATGCACAAAACGCGTTATCGTGAGGCGGCTAACCACTCACGTTGCAATCGATGTCCGAGGTTTTCCAAACGCTTTATTCCGAGGCCGAAGAACGCGCCAACAGCCTGACGCACGCGCTGGGACTCGTGCTCAGTATCGCCGGGCTGATCGCGTTGATGATCGCCGCGCGCGGTGGCGGCATCCGTGAAACTCTTTCGTGCGGCCTCTACGGAATCACGCTCGTTCTGGTTTATGCGACGTCGACGCTGTATCACGGCGTGTCGCATCACCCGTCGAAGCGCGTGCTGCAGACGCTGGATCACATCGCGATCTTCCTGCTCATCGCCGGCACCTACACGCCGTTCGTGCTGATCGCCTTGCGCGGACCGTGGGGCTGGTCGCTGTTCGGCATCGTGTGGACACTCGCGGCGCTCGGCACGG
Source organism: Rudaea sp. (assembly GCA_040002515.1). GTDB lineage: Bacteria > Pseudomonadota > Gammaproteobacteria > Xanthomonadales > Rhodanobacteraceae > Rudaea. Next base: position 38,737 of record JBDUEI010000077.1, read on the forward strand.
TGTGCGAGTTGACGCGTCTGCGTCATGTGCGCGGACTGATGGTCGCGCTGTACATCGGCATGGGATGGGTAGGTTTGATCGCGATCAAACCGCTCGTCGCGGCCGTGCCCGCGGCGGGCATGTGGCTGGTTCTCACCGGCGGCGTGAGCTACACGTTGGGCGTCGTGTTTTACGTTTGGCGGCGCATGCGCTATCACCACGCGGTGTGGCATCTGTTCGTTCTGGGCGGCAGCGTGCTGCAGTATTTTTCCGTGCTTTGGTACGTCGTGCCGAAAAGTACGTGAGCGATCTCGTCACGCATCGCGGCGGCTGTCATTGCGGCAGTATTGCTTTTGAAGTCGACGCGCCCGCGCGCATCGAAGCGCTGGATTGCAATTGCTCGATCTGCCGCATGACCGGATTTCTGCATCTGATCGTGCCGGCGACTCGCTTTCGCCTGCTAGCCGGGGCGGAGTTTCTGACCGAGTATACTTTTAACACCGGCGCGGCGCGGCATCGATTCTGTCGCGTGTGCGGGATCAAATCGTTCTACGTGCCGCGCTCGAATCCGGACGGCATCGACGTCAACGTGCGATGTCTGGATCGCGCCACGATTCTCGGTGTCGACATCGTCGCGTTCGACGACACCCATCGCGATGCGAGCACCGCCGCGATCCGGCATTTGTCGCGCTAAAAAATCCGCGAGCCGTGCCGTTCAGCGTGCCTGCGTGCGCTCGGCTTCGGTATCCCAGTGAAACGCGCCGACATATTCCGGCTTGAGCAGCGCATGAAAGAGGCGGGCGGGGACTTCGATTTGTGGCGCGCCATCGACGTACGGCGCGACCTGATATGGCGGGAAAATAAGGGTCAGCCCGATCGCTTTGGATTCGATTCCGTCGACGAGAAAGGCGGCGAAACTTTCCGCTTTCGGTTCGGTGCCGCGCGCGACCCACTCGCGCATGTCTTTCAGCGCGGGCGCGAGCGCCGAACCTTCGCCGACCTGTTCGCGCAATTGCGCGTCGAAACGTCCTTCCAGCTGGCGCCGGCTTTCGTCGCTCAGGATCTTCATCGCGGCGCCGGCGTCGGTGAACAGATCGCCGATCGTTACGATTTTATCGTCCGACGTGTGCAACACGAACGTCGCGATCAACGGAATGGGATGCGCGCCGCCGGTATAGCTGCTGCCGTTGACGAGCACGCTGACGAAATCGTCGGTGCGCCGCGCCACGTTGAAGACCATCTCGAGCTGATATTCCGCCACATTCGGGCTACGCACGCCGCTTTGTGCGGCGAGGAAATCCTTTTTCTGGATCGTCGCGTATTGATGCAGTGCACCGTTAAGCTCGCGCCATTCCGAATCGAGCGCCGGATAGCGGATGTGATAGGCGTAGCCGTCGCCACGCCCGTTGTCTTCGTCGGCCGTGGCTTCGCCGGCTTGCGCGAGTGCGATCGACAACGTCGATTCGAGCACGCTCGATATCGGCGTGGCCCAGGCGCTCCCACTTGCGACCGAGGTCAGACAAAACACGGAAAGAACACCACGTACCGCGCCGATCAGGAATGCACGTTTCATAAAAGCGGAAAGAAAAAGGGATAACGCAAAGTGTAGGCCAGCGTCCGCCGATTGACCATGGTGCCCATTCGCGTCACGGGGTACTATCTTTGTCACTGCATGAATGTGATCACCGTCACAACGCGCGGTGAAACGCTGGAACGGATATTGCTGTTCGGGGTTTCGGGATACGCGCGAGAGCGTATCCCGCCGCTGTGAGAAGCGGTGCAAGCAAGCCGGATCGCGTCGCGAGAACGCGATCCGGCTTGAATCAAACGATTGGACCGCATTGCGAGAGTGCGGATCCAAGTGCGGACAGAGGTATAAAAATCAGGGGGAAGTCATGTCACGTTTTGCCAATTGGGCGCGCACGTCTTGTGCGGGCTTGTGTATTGCTGGGTCCGTTTTTTCGTCGTCACTACAGGCCGAGCAGTTCGTCGCCGCGCCGACCCATGAAGTAGGACCGAAGGTCGCCGGGCAGGTAAGCCCCGCGCCAAGTGGCGGCTGGCAGAACGCCGACGACCGCATCCTGAACGCATCGGTCAACGGCCAGGGCGGTTGGCAGACGATCACGTATTCGTCGCGCTACGACGAAGAAATCGCCACGGGCATCGCCCATAGCGGCGGTCATTCGTGGCGGCTATCGAACTGGTTTCACACCGGACTCGTCAATCCCATTCTGAGCCCGGCCTTCGGACCGGTCAGCGAATCCGGCGCCGCGTCGCATGTCGTCTATGAATTCTGGTTTCGCAGCGCGACCGTGCAGGCCGATCCCGGCAACTACACCTCGACTACGATCAGCGATGCGCCCGGCAACCGAATGACGTATCTCGGCATGTTCGACGAGCGCCCCGGGGATATCGATTCCGGCTGCCCGAACGTCGCGGAAGGTTGTTTCCATCTGGATGCCGTCGAAGTGGTATCGGGCGACGATGCGGCCGCCGACGGCGACGCTACTTTCGTCGATCACTATTCCTCTCCGCTGCAGCGCGGCGTTTGGTATCGCGCACGCGTCGACGCGACATTCGTCGCCGGCCCGGGCGCTCAGACCGGCGATCCTGCATTGTGTCCCGCCGGTGCGCCCGCCGGCGATTGTCACGTGGGCAACGATCACGTTCGCTATCAGGTATTCGACGGCAACGGCAATCCGGTTTTCGACAGCGGCACGATCGGTTCGTGGGAAGCCGCCTATTACGATGGCCGTTACGGCAATTTGCCCGGCACCGTGGTCAGTATGACCAACGTCGCATTCCGCGTTTCGGCGAATGCCGACGATGGTACGCAACAACCGTTCGATACCAACTCCGTGTCGGCGCGTCCGCAGGGCGTGTATATCGACGATCTCAGCGTCACGCCGGATTCCGGCACCGCCATCAAAACCAGTTTCGATTTCGATCGTTTCGTGGCCACTTCCGGTAGCGACACGAGCCCGTGCACCGATCCTGCGCATCCATGCCGCACGATCGTCTACGCCATCGGCCAATCCAATCCGTACGATACGATCCATGTCGCCGCGGGCATCTACGCCGAGCAAAGCGGTGCGGCTCAGAATCTGTTGATCAACAAACCGGTCGCGATCGAGGGCGCCAAAGCCGGCATCGATGCGCGCACGCGCAACATCGCTGCGGGCGAAACGATCATCGTGCCGTCTTCGGTGGACGCATCGCTCACCGCGTCGAGCCAGGCTGCCGTCGCGGTCGTGGATATCGAATCGCCTGGCGTATCGGTCGATGGCGTCATCATCGACGGCGACAATACGGCGCTTACATCGCCTTTCAGTTTCAACGGCACCAATCCGGATGCCGACACCGGCATTTTCGCGACCCGCAATCACGTCGCCGTGCAGAACACGCTCGTGCGCAACGTGACGTTCGCCGGCATCTATGCGTTCGAGAACAGCGGCGCCGGCGGCGATAACGTATTTCAGTTCAATCGATTCGCCAACATCACCAATCCGTCGACGTGGGGCATCGGCATTTACGCCGGTTACAACTTCTACGCGCAGATCGACGACAACCTGTTCGACCAGGTGCGCATCGGCATCCAGTTCGCCGAAAACGATTATCTCGCTGATCCGGGGATGCAGGCACCTTCGGTGTCGCGCAATGAAATCCATGCGACGCGAACCGGTCTATTCATGAACCTGTTCTATTCGCAGGCCACGACGTGGACCGTGTCGGGCAACCACATCTTCGCCTCGTCGAATGCGTCGCAATCCAACCAGTGGACCGGCTTCCAGATCGAATCGATGCTGAGCGATCAGACCGCCAACATCAGCGCCAACGTTATCGACGGCAATGCCGTCCTCGGCGCGCGGCGCTCGGTCGGCTACCTGCTCAATAATATCGTCAGCACGCAAAGCGCGAACACGGCGATCGACGGCGGCAGTGTCGGCAACGTCGATGTCGGCGTGCTCGCCACGGACGCGACCAACTTCACCGGTCCGGTGAATGGATTCATCGTCCGCAACACGGCGTTCAACGGTGTTGCGCTGGGCGCGATTTACGTCGAGGACACCGATACGATCGCAGGCTCCGCCGCGATCACGATCGGCGGCGGCAACACGTACAGCGGTACGGCGCATCGGCTCGCCATATCGGGCGTAGCGCCAGGCGTTTCTTTCAGCGGCAGCGGCGGTAGCGACGACGTGCTCGTGCGCGCAGCCGGCAACGACTTCTTCGGCATCCCGAATTCCAATTCGTGCCCGGCGACCTGCACCGTCTCCAACGCATCGATCGACAGCGCCATCGCACTCGCCAATACGAACGGCACCGTGTTCGTGGACAGCGGCACGTTCGACGAGGCCGTCGTCATCGGCAGCGGCCGGAACGGCATGCGCGTGACCTCGAACGACGTTGCTCATCCAGCCACGCTGACGCGTTCGACCGGCGGGCCGAACCAGCCCGTGCTCGTCATCGCCGGCACCGCGGGTGCCGCGCCGACTGACGTCAGGATCGATCATCTGAATTTCGCCGTCGACAAAGCGCACGCCGCCGAAGGTGTGCTGGCCAGCGGCTTCGTCGACGGTCTGATCATCGACAGCAACACCTTCGTGCAATCCGCGTCCGCCACGAGCGGCACGGCGTCGTACAAATTCACGAACGGCATCGCGATCAACATCGATCCGCTGCACAACTCGCTCGGGCTGCCGCGCGGCGACGGTTCGTCCGTCACCATCACCAACAACACGCTGAGCGGCAGTTCGTCGCCAAACCCGACCCAGTTCCGCGCCGGCATCGCCGTCGACGGCAGCGTCGGCGTGCTGAGCGGCAACCAGTCCAGCGGTCTGAATCACGATGCGATCATCCGATTCGCCACGCACGTCTCCGGCGGCGGCAACGGCTGGTCGATCAGCGCCAACACGTTCACCGGCGGCGGCCTGGAATTCGATGCGCCGAACGCGGGCATAACGCCGATCGTCATCGACGCCAACACGATCGCCTCTGAAACCACGCCGCCGGCATTGCTCAGCGCCGCGCTGTCCACGCCGCAAACGGCGGTCGAGGCGGATCTCTCCTCGCTGCGTCTGATCGACAACTATCAGAACCTACCGGTGACGGTCAGCAACAATACGATCAGCGGTTACGCAAACGGTTTTCGCGGCGCGCTGGTGCAGAATTTCCCGCACGCGACGTTCACGGACAACACGTTCACGCCGCGTGCCGGCGCGACCGACTTCGCGAGCCTGGTCGTCGGCAACAAGGAAATCAACACCGATAATCCGGCCGAGCCGCCGTATCTGATGACGTTCACGGCGTTGCGCAACACCTTCAACGATAGCGGCATCGCCAACGCCGGCCGCGCGGTGGAATTCATCAACGACAACGACGCGAACGGTTCGGCCGCATTCGGCGCGATCACGTTCGGCAGTGCGCTGGCGTCCGACGCCAACCAGTTCAGTGCATCGCATCGGTTTCAGTTCAACCTGATCGATGAGACGTGCGATACGCGCGTTGCGCCCGGCACGCCGCCGCAATGCACGTTCCTCGACTACAACGATGTCGGCAGCGTGCAGAACACGCAGGTGCGTCCATTCCGCGGCAACGTGTATGCGGTCAACAACTTGTTCGGCGGCGTCGCGCCCGGTGCCATGTCGCCGGCCCAGGAAGCGCAGCTCAATGCGCAGACGTTCGATATCAACGACGCGCCAGGACTCGGCCTGGTCAACTACGGATTCAGCGGCGGCGTCGACATCGCGTTGCAAGGTCCGGTCGCGAACGTGCAAGTCGGCGTGACGACGCCGTACACCGCGCGCCTGTCGAACACCGGCAACGCGCTCGGCGAAAACGCGCTGATTCACTTCGCGGTCAGCCGCACCGTCGGCATTCATGCTGGCGATCTCACGCTGCAATATTTCGACGGTTCGGCGTATCAGCTCATCGCGCTGAACCCGTGCGGGCCGAATCTGTGCGGCACGTTCGGTCCGCAGCCGGGCGGTTTCCCGGTCGGCGCGGGATACGACGCCACGACGCTGCTGCACACCACCTTTGCAGTTGCCGATACGTATGCCGTCGATGTCCAGCTACAAGGCGTGAACACCGGCGTGATTTACGCGGCGGATTCGTTGAGCACGCAAGTCGTACAGTCCGCCGCGCAGATCGGACTGGCGCTGAGTGGTCCGCAGGCGGCAATCGCCGGCGCGACGACGGGCCCGTACTTGGCGCGCCTGACCAACACCGGCGGTGCGACCACGGAAAATGTACTTGTACACTTTGTGATATCGCGCAATCCGTCCGTCGGCTCGGGCGATGTCACGATCCAGTTCAACACCGGTAGCGGATTCCAGCCCATCCCGCTGACGCCGTGCGGACAGAATCTGTGCGGCACCTTCGGTCCGTCCGGCAGTTTCCCCGTTCCGGTCGGTTTCGATCAGACCACGCAACTGCTGACCATCTATGCGAAGTCAGGCGTGTTCGACATCACGACGACGGTCGATGGAACGACATCGAACCAGACCTACGCATCCGCTTCGCTGCAAGTGACGGTCGGTGCCGGTGCCGCGGCCAAGATCGCGGCCAACAGCAGCACATCGATCATCGGCACCGCCGGAACGTCCGCCGCGCCGCTGCCGTCGGTGATCGTCACGGACGCGGCCGATAATCCGGTCGCCGGCTATGCGGTCACGTTCGCGGCCGGAGCGAATTCGGGAACGCTCAGCGGTGTCGCGCAAATGACGAATGCCGCCGGCGTCGCCACGCTCGGTGCATGGACGCTCGGTACGGCTGCAACGGAAACCGTGACCGTCACCGCATCGCTCGACGGCAGCCCGATCACGTTCACCGCGACGGTTACCTCGCAGTTCGATCTGGCCGTGAACGTCACCGACAATCATCCGTACGTTCAATATGGACACACGCTCGATTACGCGATCGTCGTTTCCAACGCCGGCCCGTCGACGGCAACGCAACTCGTCAGCGACAACCTTCCGCCCGAACTCGATCTGTCCAGTGCGACGTGGCAATGTCTCGCGCACACCACGAACGCTACCTGCACGGCCAGCGGCTTCGGCAATCTCACCGATTCGCCGACGATTCCAGCCGGCGGCAGCGTGACCTACGTGATTTCGGCGACGGTGCTGATCGATCCGGTCGACGAAACCATCGTCAACCAGGTCACGGTGGATTCGAGCGGCGATTCGGATGCGTCCAACAACACGGCGACGTCGACGACGAGCATCGTCATCTTCCGCAACGGGTTTGAAGTCGACAACAGCGGCGTGGTCGGAAGCTCGAGTGCCATTCACTCCATCGGCGTACTCGACGATGCAGCCACGTTGACGCTCGATCCGAGCAACGCTCCGCAAGCGTCCACTTTGCCGACTGTGTGGTTGCGTGCGACGGATGCGCAGCAACGCGAAGCGTTCCGGATCGAGATCGTGCGCGGCAGTGACGGCACGCTGGTGCGGATCGTCAGCACCGACGCGAACGGTGCCGAATCGCACAGCGCCTGGACCGCACTCAAATCGGCCGCGATCGGCGTGGCGGGCAAGAGCGGCGCGTATGTCGCGCTCTTGGTAACGGGCTCATCCGAAATCCACATCGTGATTCCCGCCTGGGCGACGTTGCCGCTTACCGTGCAATCGGTCGATTGATCGACGCAACCGGCGCATCGCTCATGCGAGCGATGCGCCTTGAATCGTGATTCAGAGTGTCGACAGATTGAAGCTGATCGGCACTTTTGCCCAGGCGCTCGTGGCCACACCGCCATGCCGCGCCGGATTGAACAGCCACGTCTTCACCGCTTCCCGTGCCGCGCGATCGAGCCGCGACGAGCCGCTCGACGTTTCGATTTCAACCGTCAGCACTTTGCCATCAGCACCCACCAGCACGCGCAGGATCACGGTTCCCTGCTCGCGCATACGCGCCGCGTCGATCGGGTACGGCACGTTCGTTTTCGATCCATAGCCGAGCGCGCTCGGCGCCACATCGGTCGATACGTCCGTGCCGATCGCTCCGATCGGCTGTGCTGGAATCGCGGTCGGCACGTCGGTGACGTCGATGGGAATCGGCGCCGGCACGCTCCTCGCCACGACCGTTTGGCGAGGAATCGCCGGGGCAGGCGAGGTATGGTGCGCGATCGGCACAGGCGCAGGCGGCACTTCGACCTTCTTGACCGGCTCGATAATGTGGACCATCACGGGAACATCGGGTTTCACGTACTGCACGAACCGGATCGCCGCCGGCGCGCTCAGCAGCAACGCGATGATCGCAAGATGGATCGTAAGCGAGGCGGACCATGCGCCGATACGCGGAACACTCAGCGCGGCGGCGGGTGAAAAACGCATAACGCTAGCAGTCATGACAGCATCTCCTGTTGAAAGCGTGCCACGTCATCACGCTAGCACTCGGCGGATTTCGGTCAATCGATGCGCGCTACAAAACGCAGCCGAACGTCGGTCGATCGATGCCGCTGGCGGACGCCGGGAAAACTTCCCGAAGATGCGCGCGGTTTTTTCGCGTGCCACGTTCAACGCGTGGAATCTCGAACCGCGACGTGTGACGAGTTCGCGGGCAGTCGGACACGGTATGCTTGGCGCGCCGTCCGGCGCCCTTGCGCAGGACAACGACGAGGTGGGGACGCGTGTCTGCAACTGCATTCTGGTCGCCGTGGGTGGCGCCCATGCTCAACGGCATCGCCCTGCTGCTGGCGCTCGGTTTCCATCGCAATCGCGCGGTCCTGATGCTGGTTGTCCTCGTGCTCGCGTCGCTGGCCATGTCCGGCATCGTGAGTGCGGGGCAGGGCGAGCGCGGTCCGGATGCCGTGCGCATGTTCGCGCCGTGGCTGCTGCTTGCGACGGCAGCGATGCCGGAGCGCGGTCTCTTGGCGCGACGCAATCTGGTGTTGTTCTTCGTCATCGTCATCGCGGTCTGGCTCACGCTCGCCGCGCCGATGCATGTCTGGCCGAATTTGCGCAGCGCACTCCCGCTCGGCGTGTTGCCGTGGTCGATAGGCACGGTCGCCGCGATAGCGACCTTCCTCGCCGCCGGCTTGTGTCTGCTGCGCTGGATTCTGATCGGTGCGCCGATGGAAGCCGGATTAGGCATCGTCCTCGTGCTCGTCGCATGCTCATTGCTCACGATCACCACGATCGATGGCGCACGCATCGCACTTGCGCTCGCCGGTGCCGCGGCGTTGTTCACGGTGCTGTTCGCGTCCTATCGCATGGCGTTCCTCGATGCACTGTCCGGCCTGCCGAACCGTCGCGCGCTCGACGAATCGCTATCCCGATTGAGCGGCAATTTCTCGATCGCGATGCTCGACGTCGATCATTTCAAACTGTTCAACGACACGCACGGTCACGACGCCGGCGACAAGGTCCTGCAGTCTGTCGCGCAACAAATCCGCCACACCGGCGGCGCGCGCGCGTTCCGCTACGGCGGCGAAGAATTCTGTCTGCTGTTCACCGGACACCGCGTTCGCGAAGCGGAAAAGGCGTGCGAAGAAGCGCGCAAGCGAGTGGAATCGACCCGCGTACGCATCCGCTCCGTACCCGCGAAAAAACGCCAAGGCCAAGCCGTCAGAAAAGCCGACGCTTCCGATGTCCACGTCACCATCAGCATCGGTCTGGCCCATCGCGACGTGAAATCCGATGCCGCATCCGATGTATTGAAAGCCGCGGATCAGGCGCTCTATCGCGCGAAGGCCAAAGGTCGCAATCGCGTCGTGGCGAAATAACGCGACGCTTTTTGCTCTGGAATAAATCTACGGCGACGGTAACCCGCGGGCATCCTGCCAGCGGGTTGGCGGCGTTGCAATCTGACTGAATTGCGACATGCCTAAATCCCGACATCTTTCATCGGCAATCTGAATTTTCTATCTGGCCCACGTGCGCGACGTTTTCGTCGACGGCGTGTATTCCTCGATGCGCTGATTGCCGGTATCGACGAGGAAAATCCGATCGCTGTTGGCGACGAGGATGCCCGCCGGCTCGCGCGTCGGATAGCAGATCGGATCGGTGCACGTGTATTTCCCGCCGTCGAATTCGCTGACTGTTTTCTTGTCGAGATCGAGCGTGCGAATCCGGCTGTTGTACGTATCGGCCACGAGCAGCTGATCGCCATCGACGGCGATACCGAGCGGATGTTGCAGGCGCGCCGTGCCGAACGATCCGTTGTTCTTGCCGAAATCGAATAGTCCTGCGCCAACCAAAGTCTTGGTCGTGTTGGCATCGTTCAAGGCGATGGCGCGGATCGCCGAACTTTCGGCGTCGGCGACGTAGAGCGTATCGCCGTCTTGGCTCAACGTCAGCCCGCTAGGCTGGGCGAACGCGGCTTTGTCGGGTGAGCCCGCGACGAGATTCTCCGCGCCGCTGCCGGCGAAACGTGCGACGGTATTCTTCGCCATATCGAACACGCCGATCTGATGCGTGCCGGCGTTCGCAAAGTATAATTTGTCGCCTTTTTTCTCCAGGTCCCACGGCGAGGCGAGCGCGGTGGTTTTCGCCGCCGTCGACGTTTCCGTCAGCGTTTGCCCGCGTTTGCCGGTGCCGGCCAATGTCGTCACGGCACCGGATTTCAGATCGATGCGGCGTATCGCGTGGTTGCCGGTATCGGCCACGAAAATCGCATCGTCCGATACGATCAAACCTTGTGGATGGTCGAACGTCGCGCTCGCGGCATCGCCGTCTTTCGACCCGACCGTTCCGTTGCCGAATCGTTTGATGTCGGCGCCGGCATCGTCGAGCAGCACGATTTGATTGTGTCCGGAATCGGCCAACGCCCATTGATGCGTCGTGCCCGGCACCGCCTTCAGTTTGCCGGGATAGAGAAAACGTCCCTTCGGTTCTTCTTCCAGTTTCAACGCGAGTTTCGCGGGTTTCAAATCGCCGTTCTTGCCGGCGGCTTCGACGAGCGAACCGATCACGTTCGGAAATTTCACCGGATCGGGTTCGCCGGCAATCTGTCCGAGCACGGCGCCGTCGGGTCCGATGATGACGAGCGTCGGCCACGCCTGCACGCCGTATTCTTTCCAGATGTTTAAGTTCGGGTCGTGCACGATCGGATGATGGATTTCATAACGCTTGATCGCGTCTTCGACGCTCGACGCATTTTTTTCCTCGGCGAATTTCGGCGAGTGCACACCGATCACCGCGACCTGTTCGGGATATTTTTCTTCGATGCCGCGCAGGATCGGAATGATGTGGATGCAATTGATGCAACCTTCCGTCCAGAAATCGAGAATGACGATGCGACCGCGCAGCGACGCGATCGGAATCGGCGCGGCAACGTTGAACCATTGCAGCCCGGGTTGCGCGATTTCCGGCGCCGCCGTCGGCGCGGCCACGACGGATGCCGAAGCGGCCAGTGCAAGGATCGCGATGGAGCGCAGGATCGATCGCATCGTCATGCGCTGGCCGCGGTGAATTGCATCGCGACACCGTTCATGCAGTAGCGCAAACCGGTCGGTCGCGGACCGTCGTCGAAGACGTGACCGAGATGGCCGCCGCAACGTCGGCAATGCACTTCGTCGCGTTGCATGCCGAGCGTCGTGTCGATGCGTTGATTGACAGCATTCGGCAGCGGTTGCCAAAAACTCGGCCAGCCCGTGCGGCTGTCGAACTTCGTATCCGACGAATACAGGTCTAGATTGCAGCCGGCGCAGGCGAAGACGCCTTTGCGCGTTTCGTGATCGAGGGGGCTTGTGAAAGCACGTTCCGTCCCTTCATCGCGCAGCACGGAATACTGAGCGGGCGTGAGCATCGTGCGCCATTCGGCTTCGGTGTGGTGAACTTCGAACGTTTCGGCGTCGGCGGCGTGCGCCTGGCGACCGCCGATAGAACGGCCGCGCAATACCAAGGCGCCACAGGCCAACGCGCCGATCGAAGCGAGAACGCCGCGACGGCTGAAGAGTCGGTTATTCGTGTCAGACATATCGAGAGTCCTTTTCCATGATGCTATGTAGACGTCCGCAGACGCGAAATCCTTACAGTTCGGGCGTGATCGTCGCGTGGAATCTGAACGGTCAACTCACGTCTTTACGATACGTTCACGCCGTTGATTCAAAACCGAACACATTGCGCGGCGAAACAGCGAATGTCGTGTTTCGATCCCAAACAGCGTCTATAGTTCTTTGCGCCCACCGCATTCGCGGCGCGCGATTCTTTCCATGGAGAAAACAATGCCAAAATACGTCATCGAACGCGACATCCCGAACGTAGGAAAATTGACGCCGGCGGAATTGCGCGGAATTTCTCAAACCTCATGCGGTGTGCTCAGCAAACTCGGTCCGCAGATAAACTGGGTGCATAGTTACGTCACCGGCGACAAGATCTATTGCGTGTATATCGCGCCGAACGAAGACATGGTCCGCGAACACGCCAAGCAAGGCGGCTTTCCTGCGAACAAAGTCTCCGAAGTGACATCCATCATCGATCCGACCACGGCGGAATAACGCGTCGATCGAAGAACGCCCGGCCGAACGTCGCGGATATCCGAAACGTTCGGCACGTCTGAAAACGGATTCGTCGCAACCCATCGCGACGATCCCGACAGGATGCGAGCTGCCGCTGCCGGCCTAGACGCAAAAAACCACGCGCCAGCGGTCCTCGCCTGGCCTACAATCGTCCTTCCTGATTGCGAGGATGGCGGCCATGGCAGCTCCAAATTCAGTCCCCGAAACCGCGGCGAACGTCGGCGCGCAGGAACGTCATCAGGATCAGAATCTGGACGAGGCGCTTAAAGAATCCTTTCCGGCCAGCGATCCGCTGCCCGTCGATCCGGGTGTTGACCATCTCGATGCGTCCGCGAACGTTGCGCCGACTGTCGGCGATGCGGCGCCGGACTTCGCGTTGAAAGCCACGCCCGATCAAACTATATCCCTATCGCAACTGAAGGGCCGGCCGATCGTCCTGGTTTTCTATCCGGCTGACTGGAGTCCGGTATGCGGCGACCAGGTCGGTCTCTACAACGAGATGTTGTCGGAGTTTCGCGAATTCGACGCGCAGATCGTCGGCATTTCCGTCGACGGCGCATGGTGCCACACGGCGTTCGCGAAAGATCGCAAATTGAGATTTCCACTGCTCGCGGATTTCGAGCCGAAAGGGGATGTCGCGAAACGCTACGGCGTCTACGATGCAGCGACCGGCACCAGCGAACGCGCGCTCTTCGTCATCGACAAACACGGCATCGTGCGCTGGAAATATGTATCGCCGGTCGGCATCAATCCAGGTGCCGAAGGTATCCTCGATGCGCTCGAGGGTTTGAACGCGAAGGCATCGCCATGAGTCAGCTCAAGCGCGCTGTCAGTGAGTCGGATCATCATCAGGGTCCATTGAATGCGAGTGTGATTCTCGTCGAATACGGCGATTACGAATGTCCGTATTGCGGCGAGGAATATCCGGAACTCAAAGCGGTACAGAAAAAATTCGGCGACACGATCTGTTTCGTGTTCCGGAATTTTCCGCTGACGCAGGCACATCCGCACGCCGAACGCGCGGCGCAATTCGCCGAGGCCGCAGCGACTGTCGGCAAGTTCTGGGAAATGCACGACACGCTGTACGAAAACCAGCGCGCGCTCGACGACGAAAGCCTGATCGGATACGCACGCGGACTGGGTCTCGACGACGCCGTCATCGAATCGGCGCTGCAGGAAAAATATGCCGATCTCATCCGCAAGGATTTCAGCGGCGGCGTGCGCAGCGGCGTCAACGGCACGCCGTGTCTGTTCATCAACGGCGTGCGCTACAACGGCGCGCGCGACGCGCGCTCGCTGATCGAGCTGATCAACGAGATTCGTTGATCAGCTCTTCAATGCAATCGCGTAATCACCAGATGAGCCGATGCGGATTGCGTACCGCCCGCCAGGGGTGTGATTGACAGCGCGATGACACCGCCCGCGGGATTGTGGACACTCAGTAGCGAATTCACTTCTGTCGTCAACACCAAAGCCATACCCACGATCTGGCTCGTACCGGTTGCGCGACCCACGACGGTATAGGGAAGATCTGTGCCGTTTAGATTCAGGACCAATTGACCAGCTTCGCTGACACTGACTTGAAACGTGACCTGGTACGTGCCGATCGAACGCAATAGAAATTCGCTGGCCGACGTCCGCGT
>JBDUEI010000078.1:0-23442 GCA_040002515.1 Rudaea sp.
AAGAACGCCGTGGCCGAATACGCGGGTGGCAAGATCGTAACCGTGGCTAGCGATGAAATTTTTCGCTCGGGATTTGAAGCCCCCTGAACACGCTAGCGTTTTTTCTTGCCGAACAAGACTGACGCCGCCGCTAGTTCGAGATTCTTGTTTTGCGATAGTTTTTTCACGAAGGGCGCCTGCAGAAACTGCTGAGGCGGCGCCAGGAATTCACGCAGGTGCATGTCGAGAAATTTATCGCGTGTGGGACCGCTTAACCCGTTGGCCCAGCTTTCGATCATCCAGGAAAGAGACCATATCGGCAGCACACTATCGTAAACCTCGATTCGATCGACATCGACGGTGCGTTCGAACAAATTGCGCAAGCCCTGATGCGTCATGTTGTAGTAGTGATGCGGGTAGCCGTGATACGGTTGCAAAAATGGCACGCAGCAAATGAGCGCGCCGCCCGGCTTGAGCACGCGTGAGATTTCTGCGGCGCAAGCGAAGGGATCTTTCACATGTTCGAGGACGGCGATCGATATCACCGCATCGAATGAGTTGTCGACGAACGGCAACACTTCTCCGACACCGCGCACGTCGGTGGTGTCGTACGCGACAATCTCGAAATTCACCACGTTCGGATAGTAAATCTGACGCTTGCCCGCACCACAGTCGAGGATCAGACCGTCGCGATACCGCTCGATGAGGCTCAATACGTGCGCGTCGTACGTGCAGCTACTCACGGCATTCGTGTCGACGATCTTGAATTCGGCGCGCAGTTCTTCAGTTAGAAAATCTAAGCAACCGTCTTCTTGGCGCATCAGCATGTCAGTACGCAACAGCGGTTTAATTCGCTCGCGCTTCGCCGCTTTGGCCGCCGTAAGATTGTAAGTTTCAGCAACAACGCCGGTCGGTCGTCCCTCGTGCCGGCCATGCGTTTCAAAATGCTGCCAGCCGGATGCGAGCTCGCCTTTAGCTACCGCATCGGCGACATCCCGATTCAAGCTCAGATAGGCGTGCTCGTCAAAGGGCGCGGCGACGATCGCGGAGTGGGACCGGCGTACGATCAGTTTCCGAATGGTGTCCCACACGCGCATCGCCTCATTTCCCGTGCCGACCTGAGCTTGCGATAGTAAAGCAACACGACTTTACGGGTGGCTGACGGGGCGATTGTTGGGCGTCTGATGTCCGACAAGATCAAGTATCATGCCGCCATGCAATGCCTCGTGTTCTAACGCCTATGGCAAGTGAGATTCAAGGGTCGGAGCGGCGCCTCAACAGTGGGACCGGGTCAGAGCATAAGGCTGTCTCGGAGGCCGTTTCTGGCGTGCTGGTATTAGGCATGCACCGTTCGGGAACGTCAGCAGTTGCGCGACTCCTTGGGATGGCCGGCCTGGTCGCTGGCGACGGATTGCTGCCCGCGCACCCGACCGATAATCCAACCGGGTACTGGGAACGCGCCGACGTCAACCAGATCAACGATGCTTTGCTGGCCACATCCGGCCATTCATGGAATCGAGCCGCTGGGTTGGATCCATTCGCCGTCGAACCTTCGCCGGATGATGAACTGAGCGAAAGAATCATACGGTTGATCGGACAATTCGAAGCACGCTGTCGTTCTTGGGTCATCAAGGATCCTCGCTTTTGCCTCACGCTGCCATGGTGGTTGCCCAATCTCAATCATGCAGCGTTCGTCGTCGTCGTCCGTGATCCTCGTGAAATCGCCTCGTCCATGTCGACCGGACCGCGTGGGACGTTCACTTCATCGTTCGTCGTAGACCTGTGGGCAAAATACATGCAGACGGCGCTAGATAGTCTGCAAGGACGAACGGCCATTTTCGTTTCCTACGAATGCGTACTTGAAACTGCGCCCGATCAATGTGCCCGACTGATTCGCAGCCTGCACGCAATGGGCGTAGCCGGCATTGCCCAACCCGATCCTTCGTCAGTCGCACAATTCGTCGATAGAACGCTTCGTCGCAGCCGATCCAATTCGCATGTCGAACTTTCTGCGGAGCAATCGCGGCTGTACGAGTGGTTGCAATCGCAGTGCGGCGAGGAAATGGCGGTGGAAGTTTCAGGCTTTCCAAGGATGTCGGACAACGAGGCCAACCTGCGTGAGTTTGAAGCCGCGTTCGACTTCCACATTCGGCATGGGCAAGCCAATGCCAACGTCGAAACGGTTCGGCAACTCGAGAACATTCGCAGTGACATAGCAATATCGCGTCAGGAAGTAGCGCGCGTTCTTTCAGAACACGCTGAAGAACGAGAACGATGGCGCGCCATACAGGAGACGGCTTTGTCCGACGTCCGATTGGCGCGGTCGGACGCAGCGGTCGCACGTGCACGTCTAGAAGTCATGCGGCGCGATCGCGACGCCGCGCTTGAACGGGCTCGCGAACGTGCGGAACACATCGAACGGCTGTCGCGGGAGGCTGGCGCGGCGGCGGCCCTGCAAGAGCAAGTCATCCATTTGAACGCGCACGCGGCGCGGCTGCAATCCGGCTTCGATGCGATGCGTTCCTCGTTGTCATGGAAACTGATGGCCCCGCTTCGAGCCGCGGGAAGCTTGTTCAACATGCGCCCCACGTTCAAATTCGAACAGGCGGTTTATCGCGCTTACTATTCCATTCCCGGTTTTGGACCAACAAAAAAACGTGCGGCCGTCTTGTGGCTGCATCGCCATATGCCTGCGCTGACGCGGCACACGCTTTCTTATCGCTTGTTTCGTCAAGGCGAACAGCTTTCCAAACGACAGGCCACGAGCCGCGAGGATCGCTTGAGATTGCAGCGAATCGACGAAGCCGGCGCTCGCGCACGCATCGCGCGAATGTCCGATCCGCCGATGATTTCCATCGTGATGCCCGTCTACGATGTGGACCCGCGTTGGCTTCTGGCGGCGGTTAATTCTGTTCGCCAGCAGTTCTACACGAAGTGGGAACTGTGCATCGCCGACGATGCGTCGCGCAGAACGGAGACGCGCAAGGCACTCGACGATATCGAACGCCTGGGTGACGAACGCATAAAGATCAAACGTCTTAAGAAAAACGCAGGTATTGCCGAGGCGTCCAACGCGGCGTTGCAAATGGCGACCGGAGAATTCGTCGGCCTGCTCGACAATGACGACGAGTTGACCCGCGATGCTCTGTTCGAAGTGGCGCAATGCGTGCTCAGCACGGACGCAGATATGGTGTATTCCGACGAGGACAAGATTGATCCTTCCGGCCTCCATGTCGAACCGCATTTCAAGCCCGACTACGCACCGGACTATCTGGTCTGCAACAACTACATCTGCCACTTTTCGGTGTTCCGAAAATCACTGCTCGATGGAATCGGCGGGTTTCGCGCCGGTTTCGAGGGAGCACAGGATTTCGACCTGATCTTGCGCGCGACGGAGAAAACGCAGCGCATCGAGCACATTGCTAAAGTGCTGTATCACTGGCGTAAAACGGAAAGCTCTACCGCTACGTCGAGCGTGCTGAAACCCAAGGCATCGCAGGCGGGTATTCGTGCATTGACCGAATCGCTCCAGCGACGGGGAATCGATGCCAGAGTCGATAATGGCCCATTTCCGACCACATATCGCGTTCGGCGACGCATCGAAGGACGACCGCTCGTTAGCATTCTCGTTCCGTTCCGCGACAAGCCGGAATTGCTGTCCACGTGCGTACGTTCGATTCTCGACAAGACGAATTATTCGAACTATGAAATCGTAGGCATCGACAACGGCAGCTCCGACGAGGCGACGCACTCGCTGATGCGAGATCTCGAATCTCACGATTCACGCGTACGTTTCGTCCGCTTCGACGCGCCATTCAACTATTCTTCCATCAATAATTTCGGCGCCAGCAATTCACGCGGCGAATATCTGGTGTTACTCAACAACGATACGGAGATAATCGCGCGCGACTGGCTCGGCGCCATGCTCGAATATGCGCAACGTCCGGATGTCGGTGTCGTCGGCGCTAAACTTCTTTACACAGACAAGCGCATTCAGCACGCTGGCGTCATCGTTGGAATCGGTGGCGTTGCCGGACACGCGCATCTGATGGAGCACAGCGATGAACCGGGATATTTCTCGCGCGCACAATTGCCCCAGAATCTCAGTGCCGTTACCTTCGCCTGCGCGATGATTCGCCGCGACGTGTTCGATCAGCTCGGCGGATTGAACGAGACGAATCTCACCGTCGCTTTTAACGACATCGATTTCTGCCTGCGTGCCCGAGAATCCGGATACCTCGTTGTATATACACCTTATGCGGAGCTTTTCCATCACGAATCACGGTCGCGCGGCTATGAAGACAATCCGGAAAAACAGGCGCGCTTTTCGCTGGAGATTCAATATATGCAGATGCGCCATAGGGAAACGCTCGAGCGCGGCGATCCTTACTACAATCCCAACCTGTCACTGACGCACAACTTTCAATTCGATCCGCGCTTCGCGGATTATTTTCCGCTCTGAGCGGACGCACGCGTTCACGTGCTTGCCATCGCCATCGTAAATTACCGAACCGCGGAAGCAACAATCGCGTGCTTGCAGGGATTGCTTCACATTATCCCGGACGACTGCCGCGTTCATGTACTCGACAACGGATCGGACGCGGCTGACGTCGAGAGTCTTCAGCGCATCGCTGACTCGCATCCCAGCTTGATCACCTTCGTTATCAGCGCGGTCAACTTGGGATTCGCTGCGGGGTGCAACCGGCTCATTGCCCAGATTCTGGACGAGCCGCGTGTCGACACCGTTCTGTTTTTGAATAGCGATACGCGGCCCGATGGCGACTTCATCTCACCGATGCGTGCCGCGTTACAGCCAGAAAAACGCGTGGACATGGTCGCCGCGCGTATGGTTCAGCTCGCCGACGACGCGGTCGACAGCCTTGGCATCACACTGTTTCGATCGACATTGGCGTCAAACAGGAAAAGTGAACGCGAGGTGTTGCTCGGGCCTAGCGGCGGGTGCGCGCTCGTCACGCGCCGCCTGCTCGACGATTTGTGGGCCGCGCACGGCGAATGGTTCGACGAGACTTTTTTTTGTTACGCCGAGGATACGGATTTGATCGTGCGTGCTCGTTGGCTGGGCTATCGCACGGCCTATGCGGCAACGGCGACGATTCACCACGCAGGAGCGCTATCGTCGGGAGGTCCCGATAACGATTTCGTGCTCTATCACGGCATTCGTAATTCTCTCTGGTGGTTACGCAAGAATGCCCCTCTCGGGTGGTTCATTCGATCGTTGCCGTGGTTCATTGCAATGCACGTGGCAATTGTCTTTCGTCACGTCAGGCGCGGCCGCGCGCGCGTCGTGTGGCAGATGTATCGGGATGCGATCCATGGCCTGGCATCATTACGAACAAAGCGTGCGGTAATCCGCAGATCGCGTCGTGTTCCCGTCGCGGACTTCGCTTCGTGGGTCGATCCTCACTTTTATCAGGCCGACTACGTACGGCGCGCTTTGCGTGAGCTCTGGCGGCGGTGAGTTTTCGCTTAGTTTTCGAGAAAGTCTAAAAAGTTGCCGCGCGATGAGGCTTGCGCTTGATAAATCAGTGTGTCGTATTGCAAAAGTGCCGTTACGTCGCTCCCGAGAAAATCCGACTCTCCACTGTTGTTATTGATCATGGGGATCAGGAATCGGGGCAATTGGAAAGCGTCGGTCACTTCGTCGGCAAACAATTGCAACTGTTCGACGCGAAGCGGGTAAACGTACTTTTCAAGCTTCTTCTTCGCCAGCTCGAAATGTGTGTGCGTGACCTCTCCATAGGGCAGCGAATGCGGCGTACCGGCCAAATGGCGGACATAAGGGTTGTCAAAAAAAGAAAGATCAGGTTTCGTCGCGAAGCGCCGGTAGGACTCGATGAGCTTTTTCGGCTCGCGCAACAACATCACGACTTTCGGATCTTTCGCATGTAAGCCTTCGATGAAATCGAATCCGATGTGCCCGAAAACGAGCTCGCGAGAATCGCGAAACGCCGATGACATATGTTCCACCGAACTCGCTGCCACGCCCGGAAAGTCGTCGTACACAAACAGGGTAGGCAAATCTTGAAAAACGTGATCGACGAATTGTCGCAGCGCGGTTCCTGCTGCCTTGGGCACATGCATGAAGAAAAGGGGTGAGCCTCGTTCAGGTCCCGCAAGGGAGCGGCTTTTCAAAAAGCGCCGCCGATAAATACATTTGCCGTACAACAAGACGTCAAAAGCAATCGTCTTCGAATTGTGCACTTGGCCATCGAATTCGAATTGCATTGCCCATCCGCGCGTCGTTAGTTGCGGAAATCGAACGGCAACGTCCTCGCGTTCAGTCCAAACCAGCTCGACAGGAATACCGCCGACTTCCACGCGTAGCGCATCGAATTCTTTGCCATCAGATAAAGCGATCCATCCGACGAATATCTGCTTGAAATTCTGAATCAGAATTCCGGTAGGACGATCGATGTGCACAATTCGCTGCATGAGACGGCGCCGATTCCGGTGTCCGATGGTTATCCTCTGAGCTGCTCATCCTTCGCCGCTACAGGTACGCGAAATTTCAACGAAGAGCGCGATCTAGCTCATCTCTCAAGTCGCGCACATCCTCCACACCCACGGAAAGCCGAATCAACCCATCGCTGATGCCGAGCCGCTTGCGGTTGGCCGCCGGCACCGATGCGTGCGTCATGATGGCCGGATGTTCGATCAGGCTTTCCACGCCGCCGAGCGATTCGGCGAGCGAAAAAAGTTGGCAGCGTTCGAGCATGCGGCGCGCTTTGCGCAGTCCGCCTTTGACGACGGCGGAAATGATACCGCCGCTGCCGTCCATTTGTTTTTTCGCGAGCGCGTATTGCGGATGGGATTTAAGTCCAGGATAAATCACGCGTTCGATCGCCGGATGCTTTTCCAGCCACGTCGCCAATTCCATCGCGCTTGCGCAATGCGCGCGCATGCGCAGATGCAGCGTTTTGAGTCCGCGCATGGCGAGGAACGAATCGAATGGCCCCGCCACGGCGCCAACGGAGTTCTGCAGAAATGCCATTTGTTCGGCGAGACCTTTTTCTTCGCCAGCGACGACGACGCCACCGACCATATCGGAATGCCCGTTCAAATATTTCGTCGCCGAATGCAAAACCAGATGCGCACCGTGTTCGAGCGGCCGCTGCAACATCGGCGAGCAAAACGTGTTGTCGACGACGAGGATCAAACCGTGTTTTTTGGCGAATGCACCGAGCTTTGGCAGGTCGACCAACTTGAGCATCGGGTTCGTCGGCGTTTCCGCCCAGATCATCCGCGTGTTCGGTTTGAGCGACGCTTTCAGTGCCGCCGCATCATTCAGATCGACGAACGTGAAATCCAGGCCTGCGCTGCGTTTGCGCACGCGTTCGAACAAGCGATAGGTTCCGCCGTACAGATCGTCCATCGCGATGACATGGCTGCCGCTGTCGAGCAGATCGAGCACCGTTGCTGCAGCCGCGAGACCGGAAGCAAACGCATATCCCGCACTGCCGCCTTCCAGATCGGCGACACAGCGTTCGTAAGCCATGCGCGTCGGATTTTGCGTGCGCGAATATTCGTAGCCCTGATGGATGCCCGGGCTTTTCTGCACGTACGTCGACGTCGCGTAAATCGGCACCATGATCGCGCCGGTGGATGGATCGGGACTTTGCCCGGCGTGGATGGCGCGCGTGCCGAGGCCGAGCGATTTATTTTTCACTGGATAAACCTTATGAGTACGGAAAGATTAAGCCGCGTGGTGCGTGACTTCGGACGAAACCTTTTTGCCGATTTCGCGCTCGGCAACGGCCAGTTCGTACGCCGTTTGCAGATTGAGCCAGAAACGAGGCTCGTTTCCGAAAAATCGACCAAGACGTAACGCCGTTTCCGGCGATATCCCGCGTTTGCCGTTCAAAATATCGGTGATTCGACCGGATGGCAGTCGCAAGCCGATAGATAGCCTGTTCGCGGAAAGTTCGCGCGCAAGCAACTCGCGTTTCAGGATTCGGCCAGGATGTACGGGCAACATGAAGATCACCTCTTAATGATAGTCGACGATTTCCACATTCCAAGCATCGCCGTCTGAAAACTCAAAGCAAATGCGCCACGGACCGTTCACCGTTATAGCCCATTGTCCGCGGCGATCGCCGGTTAGCTTGTGCAATCGAACGGAACGTAGTGGACTGAGATCTTTCAAAGATGTCGCCGCGTCGATAACGGTCAGCAATTCCAGTGCGGCTTCGCCGTCCAGCCCTGCCGGTTTTTTCTTGCCCTCTTCGGCGAAACGGCGCGTCTGGCTATTTCGCCACGATTTTATCATGCATTGATCATACTATGTCCGGCGTAGTACGCCCAGTGTCATTGAACTCGCCGCCGCAAAAAATTCAGCAAATCGATCCGCGTGATCAATCCGAGAAATTTGTCGCCGTCCATCACGATGGCGACGTGTCCGGCGTCGAAGATCGGCAGCAGCGATTCCATCGACGATTGAACGTCGAGAACCTGCAGGCGGCTGACCATCGCGGTGGATACCGGATCGCGGAATTTCGATTCGTCGCCGTAGACGTGAATCAGCGCATCGGATTCATCCAGAATGCCGACGATCTTGTCGCCGTCCATCACGGGCAATTGCGATACGTCATAGAGTTTCATGCGCTGATACGCAACGATCAGCGGCTCGGCCGGGCCGATGACGACGGTGTCGCGCTGCGAGTAGGGGCGGATGATGAGATCGCGCAAATCGCCGAACGGTTCACGTTCGAGGAATCCGTTGTCGAGCATCCAGTAATCGTTGTACATCTTCGACAGATATTTGTTGCCGGTGTCGCACACGAACATCAGCACGCGCTTGGGGCGGGTTTGTTCCTTGCAATATTTAAGCGAGGCCGCGAGCAAGGTTCCGGTCGACGATCCGCCGAGCACGCCTTCTTTCTTGAGCAACTCGCGTCCGGCTAAAAAACTTTCCTTGTCGCTGATCGCGTAGGCTTTTTTCACGCGCGAGAAATCTGAAATGCTGGGCAGGAAATCTTCGCCGATGCCTTCGACCATCCACGACGCCGATTTCGTCGACAGCGTTCCTTCGTTGATGTATTGCGCAAGAATACTGCCGACCGGATCGGCCAGTACCAGTTCGAGATTCGGCGCGACGCCGGAAAAAAAGCGCGACAGCCCCGTCATCGTTCCGGACGATCCGCAACCGAACACGATCGCATCGAGATTGCCGTCCATTTGCCGCCAGATTTCCGGGGCGGTGGATTCTTCGTGCGCGCGCGGATTGTCCGGATTGCCGAACTGATTGATGAAATACGCGCCGGGCGTTTCGCGCGCGAGGCGTTCGGCCATATCCTGGTAATACTGCGGATGGCCCTTGGCCACGTCCGAACGCGTGAGCACGACTTCTGCGCCCATCGCCTTGAGGTTGAAGATTTTCTCGCGGCTCATCTTGTCGGGCACGACGAGGATCAGCTTGTAACCTTTCTGCTGCGCGACCAGCGCCAGACCGATGCCGGTATTGCCGGCGGTGCCTTCGACGAGCGTGTCGCCGGGTTTGATCTTTCCGGCTTTTTCGGCCGATTCGATCATCGATAGGCCGATGCGATCCTTGATCGATCCGCCGGGGTTGGAATTCTCAAGCTTCAGGAAAAGTTCGCATTTTCCACAATCGAGATTCTGCGCTTTCACGATCGGCGTTTCGCCGATCAGTTCGAGCACGCTGTTGTGGATACTCATCTGGAACCCCGACGCTCAGGAAAACAGGCCGCTCTGCGCGACGGCTGCTAGTGTCGGAAATGATACAACATCGAGATGCCGCCCTTTACGGGCAGGCGGAGGATTATCGAGCGACCGGCGCGCCGCGATATGGCGCGCCGGCGCGTGGAATCTAGTGAGTGGCCTGGTGTCGTTCCCACATCGTGAGGAGTTTTTCCTTGGCCCACAATTTTTCTTTCTTCATGTTGTGCAGGGTCGTGTCGTCTAACGGCAAAACGCCCAGTTCTGCATCGCGCACTTTACTGTCCAGCTCCTTGTGCCGCTGGTAAAGGCTGCGGAATTCCGAATCGCTCTTTATCAATGATTCGACATCTTGTTGCTGCTGTTCGAACATCAGCCGACCTCCTCTTTTTGACAACGCGAACGCGCGCAATAAACCGAGCGCGCGAGACGTGGATAGTGGGTGGGATGGGCGAGTGTTTCAGTCGATCTTACTTGCGCACCGCCCGCCGGTTTCGGCGGATTCTGCGGATATATTTGCGCAGGGTTCTCGGTCATGGACTCGCTTCAGTTGGCGTCACCGATCACTGAATCGACCGATGACGACTTCACCCTACTCTTCTGAATCAGGCCGCGCAACCGCATTTTTTTCGACGCGCAAACGATTGAATCGAAACAGGTTTACGGCGATTCGGTTGTAAAAAAACCGTAAGCCGAGATTACGGTGCGCGATCTTCCACGATGACATCGACGCGACGGTTCTTCGCGCGGCCTTCCTCGGTTTCGTTGTCTGAAACGGGGTGATCCTCGCCGAGGCCAACGCTGGTCATCCGATTTGCCGCCACGCCCGCGGCGACCAGCGCATCGCGCACGGAGTCTGCGCGCCGCTGCGACAGAATCTGGTTCGCATTGGCGTTGCCGCGGCTGTCGGTGTGGCCTTCGATGCGGATCGGTTTTGAAGGATCGCGATTGACGAACGCGACCAGCTTGCCGAGGCTCGCTTTGGCTTCCGGACGCAACGCCGATCGGCCCGGCGCGAAGGCGATGTCGTCGAGCGTCATCTGCATGCCTTGCTCGCCGCGCGTGGCGCGCATGTTCTGAAGACGGCCGCGCAGATCCGCCGCGGCCAGTTCGGCCAGTTGCGCTTCTTTGCGAGCGAGCTCGGCTTCTTTGGCCTGCGCGTCGGCCAGCCGCTGCGTTTGCGCGGCCTGTGCGCGCGCCAACTCGGCGGCTTGCGCGTTCTGCTCGCCTTCGGCCCGCAGCCGCTCGGATTCTTCCGCCTGCAGCATGCTCTGAATGCGTTGTTTCTCGACTTCCATGCGCGCGGTTTCCGCTTTGCGCCGGCTGGCTTCCAGAAGCATGCGATCGTGATCGCGATCGAGCTTCGCCAACCGCTGTTCGGCCTCGACGGCTTGCGCGGCGGCATACGCGATATCGACGCGCCGCTCGGCGACGTACAGGCGCTGCGCGTGCTCGGCTTTCCCGCCGGAAGAATCGTTCAACGCCTGCACCGCCTGTTCGGCGAGCGCGCGTTCGGCCGGCGCGAGATTGCCCAGGGCAGGATCGGCGGATAGCGCATTCAAACTCGAACGCAGCCGCTCGAAATCCAGATCCTGTCGCGCGGCGTGCGCGCCGCTCGTCGCGATCACGAACAGGCAGGCGATCATGATTCGATTCATGGATGATCTCCCGCCGCGCCGGCCGAGATGCCGTTGGTCATGTCCTGTTGAAGCTGTGCGTTTTCGCGACTGCGCACATCGGCGCGTTCGCGCGCTTTGCCGAGCCGCGATTTGACTGTTGCCAATTCGCTGTCGACCTGCGATTCGCGGACGAAACGCGACGCATCGTCGAAATTATTTTTGTCAAAACTTGCCCTGGCCTGACTCAAACGGTCCTCCGCATTGCGAAGTTCCAGCGGCGCGTACGTCGGCGCTCCGGCCGAGCGCGCGTCGGCCAGCGCGCGGCCGGCTTCGTCGAACCCGATATTCGGCGGCTTGGTCGGCGCGCAGGCGGTCAGCGCTAGCGCGAAAATGATGAGCGCTCGATGGATTTTTGACGGAATTGGTGTCATAACGCGGTGGCCACCCTGCTTTATCGTATGGGGATGGAGTCGGGAGTTGGCCTATTGTGTGAAAGGTGCCGACGCATAGCAATGGCGGGCGCGATTTTCGCATTACCCGATCTCCTAACGGCAATAACGCCGTTTTTTTAATTGCGCCGTGCGGGCGCCAACGCAATCGAGAGGCGAGTCATGGATATCGGTTATTTCCTCAAGCTCATGACCGAAAAAGGTGCGTCGGACATGTTCCTGACGACGGGCGCGCCCGTGAACATCAAGGTCGAAGGCAAACTTTATCCGCTCGGCAATACGGGTCTGCCGGGCGGCATGGTCAAGAAAATCGCGTACTCACTGATGGACGAAGGCCAAGTGCCGTTGTTCGAGCGCAATCTCGAAGCGAATCTGGCCATCGCCGTGAAAGACGCCGGACGCTTCCGCATCAACGTGTTCAAACAGCGCGGCGAAGTCGGCATGGTGATCCGCGCGATCAAGAGCGAGATTCCGAGCGTGGAACAGTTGCGCCTGCCGTCGCTGTTCCGCGAGTTGATCATGGAACCGCGCGGATTGATCCTCGTCGTTGGCGCGACGGGTTCCGGCAAATCCACGACGCTGGCGGCGATGATCGATCATCGCAACGCGAATACGTCCGGCCACATTCTGACCGTCGAGGACCCGATTGAATATTTGCATCGCCACAAGAAATCGGTCGTCAATCAGCGCGAAGTCGGCCTCGACACGCACAGCTATCACGAAGCGTTGAAGAACGCGATGCGCGAGGCGCCGGACGTCATTATGATCGGCGAAATTCGCGACGAAGAGACGATGGAAGCAGCGATCGCGTTTTCCGAAACGGGACATATTTGTCTCGCGACATTGCATTCGAACAACGCCGACCAAACCATCGAACGCATCCTCAATTTCTTCCCCGAGGCGGCGCACAAGAACATCCTGATGAATCTGTCACTCAACCTGCGCGCGGTGATCAGTCAGCGCCTTGTCGTCGGCAAAGACGGACGACGCATACCGGCGGTGGAAGTGTTGATCAACACGCCCCACATTCGCGATCTGTTGCGCCGCGGCCAGGTGCACGAGGTGAAGGAAGCGATGGAGCGCAGCCTGCAGGAAGGCATGATCAGTTTCGATCAGTCGCTATTTGCCCTATTCAAGGAAGGCAAGATCGAGCTCGAAGAAGCGCTGAACAAGGCCGACTCTCGCGATGGTCTGGCCCTCAAGATTCGCCTGGCCGAAGGCGGCGGCGACAATCCCGTTCACGATCCGTACGACGCGACGGCGTTTTAGCGTTCCGCCTTCGGTCCGCTTTGCGACGTCTCGTTAAGCGCGTCATTCCGGCGAAAACCGGAATGGCGACCGACAAACGAAAAGCCGTCAGTACGTTTTACGCGGTAGGAGCATCCGGCTGCCGCTCCGGCCGCGCGCGGTCGAACGCGTCCATCTTCATGCACTCGTCGTTGATGCGTCGGATCAGCGGAAACTGATTCATGTCGATCGACCATCGAAGCGCGTTGTAGACCTGCGGTATCAGGCAGATGTCGGCCAGGGTCGGCTCGTCGCCTTCGCAAAACTGCCCGGTCGACGGATTGGATTCGAGCAGTTTCTCCAGGCTCTTGAATCCTTCCGTGATCCAGTGCCGCGTCCACCGATCGCGCTCGACCTGCGGCGCGCTGAATTCGTGTTCGAGATACTGCATCACGCCCAGATTGTTCAGCGGATGGATATCACACGCAACGATCTGCGCCAGGCCGCGCACGCGCGCACGCTCGCGCGCGTTGGCAGGCATCAGGCGATGTTCGCCTTCGTACATTTCCTCGATGTATTCGACGATCGCCATCGATTGCCGAATGATGCGTTCGCCGTCGATCAGCACCGGCACTTTTTTCTGCGGATTGATCTCGGCGTATTCAGCCGTGCGATGCTCGCCCCCGTTGTTGATCAGGCTGACCGGAATCAGTTCGTACGACAGGCCCTTCAGATTGAGCGCGATGCGCACGCGATACGCCGCGCTCGAACGCCAATAGCTATACAGTTTGATCCGTTCGCCCGCCATTCCGTTCTCCCCTGCACCGTGCGCAGACTAGCGCTACCGCCGCGCAAAAATCAAAAAATTCAGATCGCCTGCCGGATTTGCTGCTCGATCGCGCCGAAAATACTGTGGCCGTCCTTATCGAACATCTCGATTCGCACCGAATCGCCGAACTTCAGAAACGATGTGACCGGCTTGCCGGTCGCGATCACTTCGAGCGTGCGCCGCTCTGCCAGGCACGATGCGCCGCGGCTTTCGTCCTGATTGGCCACCGTGCCGGATCCGACGATCGTACCGGCGCTCAACGGACGCGTTTTCGCTGCGTGCGCGATGAGCTCGGCGAAACCGAACTGCATGTCGTCGCCGGCTTCGGGCGCGCCGAATTTCTGGCCGTTGATGTGCGTGACCAGCGGCAAGTGTACTTTTGCATTTTTCCACTGTGCGCCGAGTTCGTCCGGCGTCACGAACACCGGCGATAGTGCCGACCGCGGTTTGGATTGCAGGAAACCGAAACCCTTGTTGAGTTCGTCGGGAATCAGGTTGCGCAGCGATACGTCGTTGATCAGTCCGACAAGCTGGATGTATTCGGCGGCCTGCGCCGGCGTGACGGCCATCGGCACATCGTCGGTGATGACGACCACTTCGGCTTCGAGATCAATGCCGTATTCTTCGCTGGTCACCAGCACCGGATCGCGCGGGCCATAGAATCCCGCACTGGTCGCCTGATACATGAGCGGATCGGAATAGAAACTTTTCGGCACTTCGGCGCCGCGCGCGCGACGCACGCGTTCGACGTGCGGAAGGTATGCGCTGCCGTCGACGAATTCATACGCACGCGGCAATGGCGCGGCGAGTTTGGCGAAATCGAGCGCGAACACTTGTTCGCCGTTCACGGTTTCGGCATTCGACGCGTTGAGCAGTTCATAAACCCGATTGAGCTGCGGCGCGACGTTGCTCCAGTCTTCGAGCGCGGCCTGCAACGTGCGTGCGCTGTCGCCGACGCGCACGGCTTTCTTCAACGCCTTGTCGACCACGATGAGCGTGCCGTCCCGGCCGCCCTCCTTTAGGCTCGCGACTTTCATTTGTATACTTTTCCTTCAGGATTGCGGCGGATGGAAATGTTTCTTCAAACCTTGCCAGCACGCGTAATAATCGCGCTGCAGATGCGGCGATTCGAGTGCTTGCGCGGTCGGCCGGATCACGTTGCGCGTTTCGAACATGAATGCCATGGTCTCGGTTACGTGATCGGGTTTGCTCGTGTCCGACGCACTGGCTTTCTCGAAGCTCGCCGCGTCCGGACCGTGCCCGCTCATGCAGTTATGCAAGCTCGCGCCGCCGGGAACGAATCCACCGGCTTTCGCGTCGTACGCGCCATGCACCAGACCCATGAATTCGCTGGCGATATTGCGATGGAACCACGGCGGCCGGAACGTGTGCTCGGCGACGAGCCAGCGCGGCGGGAAAATGACGAAATCGAGATTCGCGACGCCCGGCGTGTCGCTCGGCGATGTGAGCACAGTGAAAATCGATGGGTCAGGATGATCGAAACTGATCGAGCCGATCGTGTTGAACAGTCGCAGATCGTATTTGTACGGCGCGTAATTGCCGTGCCACGCGACGACGTCGAGCGGCGAATGATCGATGCGCGCCGACCACAGATGACCCTGAAATTTCGCGACCAGTTCGAATTCGCCTTCTGCTTCTTCGAAGGATGCGACGGGCGTCAAAAAATCGCGCGAATTCGCCAAACCGTTCGAACCGATCGGCCCGAGTTCGGGCAGACGCACGATCGAACCGAAATTCTCGGCGACATAACCGCGCGCCTGTCCATCCGGAAGTTCGACGCGAAAACGCACGCCACGCGGAATGACGGCGATTTCCTGCGGCTGGACTTCGATGACGCCGAGTTCGGTACCGATGCGCAGGCGTCCGAGCTGCGGAACGATCAGCATTTCCGCATCGGCGTTGTAGAAGAATCGTCCGTGCATCGGACTGTTCGCCGCATACACGTGAATGCCGCAACCCGATTGCGATTCAGGCCCGCCGTTGCCGGCCATCGTGAACAGGCCGTCGATAAAGTCAGTCGGCGTTTCCGGAATCGTCATCGGGTCCCAGCGCAACTGGTTTGGCGTCGCCGGCACTGCAGAAAAATCATTGTGGAAATGTGTACTTTGCGCACGTTCGAACGGATGATGCATCGCCGCCGGTCGAATGCGGTACAGCCAGCTGCGACGGTTCACATAACGCGGCGCGGTGAATGCCGTGCCGGAAATCTGCTCGGCGTACAAACCGTGCGCGACGTGTTGCGGCGAATTCTGACCGTGCGGCAAGGTATCGCGCACGGCTTCGGTGGCGAATTCGTTGCCGAAGCCGGACATGTACTGATCGCGATCCGCCCTGGCGGGCGCGAACTCGTGCAATGGAACGACGTTGTCGGTGACGGCGTTCATTACGTCAGAGCACGCCGCGTTTCATCTGTTCGCGCTCGATGGATTCGAACAGCGCCTGGAAATTGCCTTCGCCGAAACCGAGATTGCCTTTGCGCTGGATGATCTCGAAAAAAATCGGTCCGATCGCATTCTGCGTGAAGATTTGCAGCAGCAATTTCTTTTTCGTTTCGATATCCGCGTCGATCAGGATTTTGTTCTTGCGCATGCGCGCGACGTCTTCGCCGTGGCTCGGGATGCGTTCGTCGACGATGTCGTAATACGCATTCGGCGTGTCGAGAAACTGCACACCTTGCGCGCGCATCGCTTCGATCGTTTCGTAGATATTGTCGGTGAAGCACGCGATGTGCTGAATGCCCTCGCCTTTGTATTCGTCGAGATATTCGTTGATCTGGCTTTTCGGATCGGACGATTCGTTGAGCGGAATGCGCACCATGCCGTCCGGCGCGGTCATCGCTTTGGAAACGAGTCCGGTTTTCGCGCCTTTGATGTCGAAATAGCGGATCTCGCGGAAGTTGAACAGGCGCTCGTAATAACCGGCCCATTTCGCCATGTTGCCGAAGAACAGATTGTGCGTGAGGTGATCGATGAAGGTGAGGCCGAATCCTTTCGGATTCCGAACTTCGGTGATCCATTCGTAGTCGTTGTCATAAACGCTGCCTTTCTCGCCGTACCGATCGACGAGATAGAGCATGCAATCGCCGATGCCTTTGATCACGGGTGCCGCGACCGCTTTCGTCGCGGACTTACCTTCGATTTTTTCACCGCCGTTTTTGACGGCTTGCTCGCACGCCCATTCGGCAGGCTTGCTCACGCGAATCGCAAATCCGCACGCGGATGGGCCGTGCTGTTTCGCAAAATCGGCGGCGAAGGAATTCGGATCTTCGTTGACGAGAAAGTCGCACGCGCCCTGGCGATAAACCGTGATCGCACGCGTTTTGTGTTTCGCGACCGCGGCGAATCCCATGCGCTGGAACGTGTCGTGCAGAATTTTCGCGTTGGGTGCGGCGAATTCGACGAACTGGAATCCGTCGACGCCCATCGGATTTTCGAATTGCACCGGCTGCATGCCGATGTTGGCTTGAGCATTCATGGCTGACTCCGCAAGGCCGTCATTGAATGCGTATTGTAAGACGAAAGACGCTTACGGGCGGGTTAACCGGTGCCGATCACCGTGCGCACTTCGAGCAGTTCCGGGAAGAACGTCAAATCGAGCGCTTTGCGGAGGAACGAAACGCCCGACGAGCCGCCCGTACCGCGCTTGTGACCGATGATGCGCTCGACCGTTTTCATGTGCCGGAAACGCCAGAGCTGAAAGCTCTCCTCGACATCGACGAGCTGTTCGCACAGATGATATTCGGCCCAGAATTGCGATGGATTCTCGTAAATCCGCCGCAACGGCTCGATCAGCGCGGCGTTGTGCTGGTGCGGTTGGGTCCAATCGCGCTGCAGGCAGTTTTGCGGAATCGCGTGGCCGTGCCGTGCCAGGAACATCAGGAATTCGTCGTACAGACTCGGCGCGTCGAGCGCGGCACGCAGTTCGTCCTGCTTGGCCGGATCGTAGGCGAAAACTTTGAGCATCTCGGCGTTCTTGTTGCCGAACAGAAATTCGATCAGCCGATATTGCAGCGATTGAAAACCGGACGCAGGCCCGAGCACATGCCGGAATTCGATGTATTCGCTCGGCGTCAGCGTTTCGAGAACGGCCCACTGCTCGAAGAGTTGTCGCTGAATCTGTTTCACGCGCGCGAGAATTTTCAGGCACGTATCGATATCGTCGTCGCGCATGCGCTTGAGCGCCGCGCGCACTTCGTGCACGACCAGCTTCATCCACAATTCGGCGACATGATGCTGAACGATGAACAGCATTTCGTCGTGATGCGGTGGATCGGACCGCGGCAGTTGCGCCGACAACAGCCGATCGAGTTGCAAATAGCCGCCATAACTGAGCCGATCGCGCAGATCGGTTTCGATGCCCGCTTCGAGTTCGCGCTGATTGGAATTCGTCATGTGCGGAAAGTATGTGTTCTGCCGATTCGCCATGGTACGGAACTCCGCGCCGTGTCGCCACGCCGCGCGGCGTTTTTATTGCGGCACGCCTTGCCATTGTCATCGCCGCACGGTTAACTAGCGCCCCGATTTGAGGAGCATCGCGTGACCGTTGCTGCCACGTTCGAAATCGAATATCTGCAATACATGAATGCGGACGGCGAAATCGTCCGCTCCGATTTGCCCGAATTCGCGAAAGACACGAAACAACTCGTCGAGCTGTATAAGATGATGAGCTTCGTGCGCGTGTTCGATACGAAATCCATCGCCCTGCAACGCACCGGCAAACTCGGTACGTACGCCTCGTGCCTCGGGCACGAAGCCGCGCACGTCTCGATCGGTTCGGCGATGCAGGAAGACGATGTGTTCGCACCCATGTACCGCGAATACGGCGCGCAATTCTGTCGCGGCGTGAAACCGCGCGAAGTGCTCTTGTACTGGGGCGGCGATGAGCGCGGCAACGATTTTTCCGGCCCCGCGCACGATTTCGCGTGGTCCGTACCGATCGCGACACAGGCACTGCACGCCGCCGGCGCCGCGCTCGCGTTCAAGATCCGCAAAGAGCCGCGCGTGGCCGTTACGGTGGTCGGGGATGGCGGTACGTCGAAGGGCGATTTCTACGGCGCCATCAACGTCACCGGCGCGATGACGCTGCCGTTCGTATGCGTGATCGTCAACAATCAATATGCCATCTCGGTACCGCGCAGAGCGCAGACCGGCGCCAAAACGCTGGCGCAAAAAGGTATCGCCGCCGGCGTCGAAAGTATACAAGTGGACGGCAACGACATCATCGCGATGCGCGCGGCGATGGATCACGCGCTCAAGCGCGCCAGGCACGGCCACGGCGGCTCGCTGATCGAAGCGGTGACGTATCGGTTGTCCGACCACACCACCGCCGACGACGCGCGCCGCTACCGGCCTGATGCGGAAGTGAAAGACGCGTGGGCGCGCGATCCGATCAAACGTTTGCGCACGTATCTGACCAAACAGAATGCGTGGAACGACAAACTCGAAGACGCGTGGAAGGCCGAATGCGGTGCGAAAGTCGATATCGAAGTGAACGCATATCTCGAAACCAAATCGCAACCCGTCGAAGCCATGTTCGATTTCACCTACGCCGAATTGCCACCGGATCTGATCGAACAGCGCAACCAGGCGTTGGCGCTCGATGGACGGAAAGCCTGAGCCATGGCTGAAATCACACTTATCGAAGCCGTAACGCAGGCGTTGGCGTGGGAAATGAAACACGACCCGTCGGTCGTCGTTCTGGGCGAAGACGTCGGCGTGAATGGCGGCGTGTTTCGCGCCACGCTCGGTTTGCAGAAAGCCTTCGGCGAACACCGCGTGATCGACACGCCGCTCGACGAAACGACCATCGCCGGACTGACCGTCGGACTTGCCGCGCAAGGCATGAAACCGGTCGCCGAAGCGCAGTTCGAAGGATTCATCTACGCGATGATGGAACACATCGCCTGCCACGCCGCGCGCATGCGCCATCGCACCCGCGGCCGGCTGACGTGCCCTGCCGTGTTCCGCGCGCCGTGGGGCGGCGGCATTCGCGCCCCGGAACATCATTCCGAGGCGAATGAGGCATTGTTCACAAATATACCCGGCCTTCGTGTCGTGCTTCCATCGTCGCCGGGCCGCGCGTACGGTCTGCTGCTCGCGGCGATCCGTGATCCCGATCCGGTGATTTTCTACGAACCCAAACGCATCTATCGCCAATACAAAGAAGAAGTGCCCGACGATGGTGAAGCGTTGCCACTCGACGTGTGTTTCGTCCTGCGCGACGGCAGCGATGTCACCTTCGTGACGTGGGGCGCGCAAGTCAAAGAAGTGCTCGAAGCCGCCGACGCGCTCGCCAAAGAAGGGATCAGCGCCGAAGTGATCGACGTCGCCACGTTGAAGCCGCTGGATTTCGACACGATCCACGAATCGGTGCGCAAGACCGGACGCTGCGTCATCGTGCACGAAGCGCCGCGCACCGCCGGATTCGGCGCGGAGATCGCGGCCCGGCTGGCCGAACACGCGATGTACGATCTGGTCGCGCCGGTCGAGCGCGTGACCGGCTACGACGTGCACACACCGCTGTTCCGTCTGGAAATGAAATTCATGCCGAGCGTGCAGCGCATCATCGATGCGGCGAAGCGCACGCTCGCGGCAAGCTGAGAGAACATTGATGGCCGACACCAAAACATTTCACCTTCCCGACCTCGGCGAAGGTTTGCCCGACGCCACGATCGTGGAGTGGTTCGTCAAACAAGGCGACACGATCAAGCTCGACGAGCCGCTCGTTTCGATGGAAACCGCGAAAGCCGTTGTAGAAGTGCCGGCCCCGTTTTCCGGCAAGGTCGCCAAGTTGTACGGAAAGAATGGCGACGTCATCGATACCGGATCGGCACTGGTCGATGTCGAGATCGATCCGAAATTGCCGCAGCGTGCGGATGCCGAATCGACCGGTCATCATCACTCGCCGAAAGCGGCGCCGACCAAGGGCCCGGGCTCGCCTGCGCCGGACGATCCGAAAAAAGTGATCGCCTCCGAAGACGGCGGCGAGATTTCGACAAACGAGAAAAAAACCGCTACGGATTCCGGCACGGTGGTCGGCGCGGTCGAGGTCAGCGATCGCGTCGTCAGCGAACAGGCATTCGCCGTAGGCGGCGTGAAGGCAATGCCGGCGGCGCGCGCATTGGCGAAAAAGCTCAATGTGGATTTATCCAAAGTTATACCGACGGGTGCCGATCATGTCGTTACGCTAGCCGACGTGAAAAAGGCCGCCGAAAACGGCAGCGCACGTCGTGGTTCGCCCGCGGCGGCCAGCGGCGGCGCGAGGGCTGCGACGCTTTCGTCGGCGCCAACCGCTACGCCGAGCAACGGCGTGCGCACCAATTTATCTGCATCAGGTCAGCCGGTTCGCACTTCGCCGCCGAAATCCGAAACGCCGTTCGGGCAGCCCGATCAATTGAAAGGCGTTCGCCGCAACATGGCGCGCGTGATGGCCGATGCGCACGCCAAAGTCGTACCCACGACGCTCGCGGACGACGCGGACATTCACAGCTGGCAGCCCGGAAACGACATTACAGTGCGGCTAATTCGCGCCATCGTCACCGCATGTAAAAAAGTCCCCGCGCTCAATGCGTGGTTCGATGGCGACAATCTCACGCGCACGTTGCATCCGCACGTCGACATCGGCATCGCCGTCGACACCGACGATGGCTTGTTCGTACCCGCGTTGCGCAACGCCGATGTGCTCGATGCAGGCGGCCTGCGCGCCGCGCTGAATCGGATTCGCGATCAAGTTCAGAACCGCACGATTCCGCCCGACGAGATGAAGGGCTACACGATTTCGCTGTCGAACTTCGGCATTTTCGCAGGACGCTATGCAACCCCAATTGTAGTGCCGCCGTGCGTGGCCATCGTCGCGGCCGGAAAGTTGCGGCATGAAGTCGTCGCCGTGATGGGCTCGATCGAAACGCACCGCGTGATTCCGTTGTCGCTGACGTTCGATCATCGCGCCGCAACCGGCGGCGAGGCGGCGCGTTTCCTGAAAGCGATGCTCGACGATCTGGCACTGGCGCGCTGACGATGCACAAATCCCGCGTCAGCGCGTTCGTGCTCGATTGCCAGACGAACGATCTCGCATCGGCCACCGAATTCTGGAGCCAGGCGCTCGGCCGACCCATCGCCAATGCCGATCAGGACGGCGACGGAAAATACGCGGAACTGAAAACTGACGCGGACGAACCGTTTCTGCTACTGCAGACCGTCGATCATCATTCGCACATTCATCTCGATATAGAAACGGATGACATCGACGCCGAAGTCGCGCGGCTCGAAAAGCTCGGCGCCAAGCGCGTTCAATTCGTCAAACGCTGGTGGGTGATGGAAGCGCCGACCGGACATCGCTTCTGCGTGGTGCGCAAACAGCGGCCGGAGTTTGGCGCGCATACGAACGAGTGGAACGATTAAGCGCCCGACAGCGCATTCATAGCGGATTGCGCGGCGTCTTTCGCTGCCTTGGGATCGGCGAATCCCGATTGCGTCGCCAATACACTTTTCTTTGCGTCGATCACTTTGAACGCGAACAAATTGTCTTCGTCGCGGAAGACGACAAGTTGCACCGACGGTTTTTTTGATTTCGGTTCGGGCGTGGCGGCTTTCGCTTCGCTATTGCGCAGATCGCGCAGGCCAACGACATTGCGCAACATCGCGATGCGTTGTTGTGCGATAACACGAACGCGCGCGGCACCCTTCTCTAATTTTTCTTCGACTTCTTGCGGATTTGCCATGAGCCGCTCGTATTCGGCGCGATATTTTCCGATCTTTTCATCAATCGATCGGATTGCGACTTCCTTCAGTGCACCCCAACCGCCCTCATCACCCGCCAACTCTTGAATCGATTCTGTAATTGCGATCGACAGACCGGCGTTCTCTCGAAACGCGGCAATTATGTGATGAATCGCCGAGCCTTTGATGTCGTCAAAGGTTTTCGGCCGGCTCGCATCCGTGACCAAACTCATGATCGCTTTGCGCAGCGCTTTCTCGCCACCATCGAACAGCGGAATCGTATTGTTGTAACTCTTCGACATCTTGCGACCATCGAGTCCGGGCAACGTCGCCACGTTTTCGTCGATCACTGCTTCAGGCAACGCGAAATATTCGCCGCCGTAAATATGATTGAAACGCTGCCCGATATCCCGCGCCATCTCGATGTGTTGAACCTGATCGCGGCCCACCGGCACTTTGTTGGCGTTGAAAATCAGGATGTCCGCAGCCATCAGCACGGGGTACATGTACAAACCTGCCGTGATGCCGGCGTCCGCATCATCGCCTTTGTCGCGATTGACGTCGGTGGCGGCTTTGTAAGCGTGCGCGCGGTTCAACAATCCTTTCGCGGTGACGCAGGTCAACAGCCAGGTCAGTTCCGGAATTTCCGGAATGTCGGATTGACGGTAAAAATATACTTTTTCAGGATCGAGCCCGCACGCGAGCCAGGTCGCGGCGATTTCGAGCGTGGAACGCTGAATGCGCGCAGGATCGTCGGTTTTGATCAGCGCGTGATAATCGGCGAGAAAAAAGAACGATTCCACATCGTCTTTCTTACTCGCGGCAATCGCCGGGCGGATCGCACCGACGTAATTGCCGAGATGCGGCGTGCCGCTGGTCGTTATTCCGGTGAGGATTCGGGTCTT
>JBDUEI010000079.1:0-18965 GCA_040002515.1 Rudaea sp.
CGATTCGCGAAGGCGGCCGTACCGTCGGTGCGGGTGTGGTGGCGAAAATCGTCAAGTGATGTAGGGGCGCGATTCATCGCGCCCGAAGTGCGGCAAATCGTAGCGGGCGTAATCCATCGCGCCGCTGCGAAGAAAAAAAGAGGCTTCCCGGAAAACGGGTTGCTTGAATAAATAAGTTCTTTGAGGAAACGGCAATGGCAGACCAGAAGATTCGCATTCGACTCAAAGCGTACGATCATCGACTCATCGATCGTTCCGCGAGCGAAATCGTTGAAACAGCCAAGCGCACAGGTGCGCAGGTTCGCGGTCCGATTCCGCTGCCGACAAAAATCGAGCGTTACACGATTCTGACTTCGCCGCACGCCGACAAAGACGCGCGCGATCAGTACGAAACACGCACACATAAACGCGTTCTCGACATTGTCGATCCCAACGACAAAACCGTGGACGCCCTGATGAAGCTCGACCTCGCCGCCGGCGTGGACGTGCAAATCAAGCTGTACTGAGGCTAAGACGATGAGTATCGGATTGGTTGGAAAAAAATGCGGCATGTCGCGCATCTTCACGGACGCGGGCGAGTCGATTCCGGTGACGCTGATCGAAGCGACGCCGAATCGCATCACGCAAGTGAAGACGGTTGAAACGGACGGCTATACGGCCATCCAGGTCACCGCCGGCATCAAGCGCGCTGCGTTGATTAAAAAGCCGCTCGCCGGTCACTACGCGAAAGCGAAAGTCGAGGGCGGTCGCGGTCTGTGGGAATTCCGCGTCGATGCCAAAGATGTCGGCAACTACGCCGTCGGCGGCGAGTTGAAGGCCGACGAAGTGTTCAAGACCGGGCAGATCGTCGATGTCGCGGGCGTCAGCAAAGGTAAGGGTTTTCAGGGCACGATCAAGCGCTGGAACTTTACGATGGGCGACGCGACGCACGGTAACTCGTTGTCGCATCGTTCGCCGGGTTCGATCGGTCAGCGTCAGACGCCGGGCCGTGTATTTCCAGGCAAGAAAATGTCGGGTCACATGGGTGCGGCGAATGTCTCGATCATGAATCTCGAAGTCGTGAAGATCGATTCCGAGCGTCATCTGATCGCGGTCCGCGGTTCCGTTCCGGGCGCTCCGGGCGGCAACGTGATCATTCGTCCTGCGTCCAAGGGTTGAGGATTTAGATCATGGAACTTCAAATCGTAGGCGCGAAGAAACCGATGTCGGTATCCGACACCGTGTTCGGTCGCGAGTACTCCGAGGGCTTGGTGCATCAGGTCGTCGTTGCGTATCGCAATGCAGGCCGTTCGGGCACGAAAGCACAGAAGTCGCGTTCGGATCTGTCCGGCACGACCAAGAAATTCAAGAAGCAGAAGGGCGGCGGTGCACGTCACGGCGATTACCGCGCTCCGATCTTCGTCGGCGGTGGCCGCGCGTTTGCCGCGCGCCCGCGCAGCTTCGAGCAGAAGGTCAATAAGAAAATGTATCGCGGTGCGATTCAGGCGATTCTGTCCGAATTGAATCGTCAGGGTCGTTTGAAGGTCGTCGAAGCGTTCACGATCGATAAGGCCAGCACCAAGGGTCTGATCGGCAAGCTGACGGATTACACCGGTCGTACTCTGATCGTCACCGAAAATGTCGACGAAAACTTATTCTTGTCCGCGCGCAATCTTTCGCACGTTGCCGTGCTCGATGTCGCAGGACTCGATCCGGTCAGCCTCGTCGATGCGGACAACGTTTTGCTGACCGTCGAATCGGTCAAGAAGATCGAGGAGTGGCTGGCATGAGCGCCGATAAAGTAAGCGGGCATCTGTACGACGTGCTGCGCGCGCCGCACATTTCCGAAAAAAGCGCGCGCGTTCAAGAGCACAACCAATACGTGTTCGAAGTAGCACCGAACGCGGACAAAAATTTGGTGAAGGCCGCGGTGGAGGCGTTGTTCAACGTCACCGTCGAAGCCGTGAACCTGGTGAATGTGAAGGGTAAGGTCAAAGCGTTCCGTCAGCGTGCGGGTCGTCGTCAAGGTTGGCGCAAAGCGTATGTGCGCCTCCAAGAAGGCCAGACCATCGACGTAACCGCCAAACCTTAAAAAGAGATTGTGGACGGCGTCGTCGTCCATAGAGATTAGGAACCAACATGGCACTGATTACACTCAAGCCAACCTCTGCTGGACGTCGCGCGATGGTGCGCGTGTCCACGCCGGGACTGCACAAAGGCGACCCGTACGGTCCGCTCACCGAGCCGCAAGGCAAAACCGGTGGACGCAACCATTACGGTCGTATCACGACGCGTCATAAAGGCGGCGGTTCGAAACAGACCTACCGCATCATCGATTTCAAGCGCGACAAGGAAGGCATCGCCTGCCGCGTCGAGCGTCTGGAATACGATCCGAACCGCACTGCGCACATCGCCTTGTTGTGCTATGTCGATGGCGAACGTCGCTACATCATTGCGCCGAAAGGCATCAGCGTCGGCGATCAGTTGATCGCGGGCCGCGAAGCACCGATCAAGGCCGGCAACTCATTGCCGCTGCGCAATATCCCGATCGGTTCGACCGTGCATTGCATCGAGATGAAACCTGGCAAAGGTGCGCAGCTTGCGCGCAGCGCCGGGGCCTCGGTACAGCTGGTCGCTCGCGAAGGTGCCTATGCCACGTTGCGTCTTCGCTCCGGTGAAATGCGTCGTGTGCCGGCGGACTGCCGCGCCACGATCGGCGAAGTCGGGAATTCAGAACACAACCTGCGCAAGCTCGGCAAAGCCGGTGCGAAACGTTGGCGCGGAATTCGTCCGACCGTTCGCGGTGCGGCGATGAATCCGGTCGACCATCCGCACGGTGGTGGCGAGGCGAAAGCCGGTCAGGGTAATCCGCATCCGGTTTCCCCATGGGGCCAGCCGTCGAAGGGTTACAAAACTCGCAAGAACAAGCGCACTACGCAATTCATCGTGCGCGATCGTAGGGGTTGATAGGAAAACACCATGGCGCGTTCACTGAAAAAAGGTCCATTCGTCGATTTGCATCTTCTGAAGAAGGTGGAAGCGGCGGTTTCCGCAAACAACAAGCGTCCGATCAAAACCTGGTCGCGCCGTTCGATGATCGTTCCGGACATGGTCGGTCTGACCATCGCCGTGCATAACGGCAAGGCGCATGTGCCAGTGCTGGTCAACGAAAACATGGTCGGACACAAATTGGGCGAGTTCGCGGTAACACGCACGTTCAAAGGTCACTCCGGCGATAAGAAATCGGCCGAAGCGAAGAAGTAATTCGAGGATATGTCCATGCAAGCCAAAGCCACGCCAAACAAAGCGCCACAGGCCAAAGCGATTCTTCGCGGAGTGCGTATCTCTCCGCAGAAAGCGCGATTGGTTGCCGATCAGGTTCGCGGCATGGCCGTCGGTCGAGCGACCGATCTGCTCGCCTATAGCGATAAGCGTGCGGCGTCGCTGCTGAAGAAGGTTCTGCTCTCGGCGGTGGCCAATGCCGAGAACAATCTCGGCGCCGATGTTGATGAATTGAAGATCGCCACGGTCACCGTAGACGAAGGTCCGCGCCTGAAACGCATGCACGCACGTGCGAAAGGCCGCGGCTCGCAAATTATCAAGCGTACGAGCCACATCACTGTGGTTGTTGGCTCCTAAGGACACTGACGATGGGTCATAAAGTTCATCCAACCGGCATCCGTCTTGGTATTTCCAAAGACTGGAACTCCAAGTGGTTCGCCAACAAACGCGAATACGCTCAATACCTCACCGCCGATTTGAAGGTGCGCGAGATGTTGCGTGAAAAGCTGGCGCAGGCCGGTATTTCGCGGATTCAGATCGAGCGTCCGGCCAAGAGCGCGCGCATCACCATTCACACGGCGCGTCCGGGTGTGGTGATCGGCAAGAAAGGCGAAGACATCGAGAAATTGCGCAAAGACGTCTCGAAGATGATGGGCGTACCCGCACACATCAATGTGTCCGAAGTGCGCAAACCTGAGATCGACGCGCAACTCGTTGCCGAATCCATCGCACAGCAGCTCGAGCGCCGCATCATGTTCCGCCGTGCGATGAAGCGCGCCGTGGGCAACGCGATGCGCTTAGGCGCGCTCGGCATCAAGGTCAACGTCGGTGGTCGTTTGAACGGCGCGGAAATCGCGCGTTCGGAATGGTACCGCGAAGGTCGCGTGCCGCTGCATACGCTGCGCGCCGACATCGACTACGGCTTTGCCGAAGCCGAAACGACGTACGGCATCATCGGCGTCAAAGTGTGGATCTACAAAGGCGAAGTGTTCGATCTGCACGCCGCCAGCCAGGAAACACGCGAAGACGCGCAGACCGCACCGCCGCCGCGTCGTGACAATCGGGACCGTGACCAACGCGGAGATCGTGATTCGCGTGAACAACGCGAACCCCGCGGCGCGAAAAATTGAGAAGTGCGGTCAGGACGACCGCTTTTTGATCTTCGCGATCATGGATGATCGCAACTAAAGGAACGATTATGTTGCAACCCAGTCGTACCAAATTTCGCAAAGTCCAGAAGTCGCGTAATCGCGGCCTGAGCTTTGTCGCCAATAAAGTCAGCTTCGGCGAATACGGCCTGAAGGCGACGACGCACGGCCATCTGACCGCACGTCAGATCGAATCCGCGCGTCGTTGCGTCACGCGCTTCGTCAAGCGTGGCGGCAAGTTGTGGATCCGCGTGTTTCCCGACAAGCCGATCACCAAGAAGCCCATCGAAGTTCGTATGGGTAACGGTAAGGGCAACGTGGAGTATTGGGTCGCCGTCGTGCAGCCCGGCCGCATGTTGTATGAGATCGAAGGCGTGACCGAAGTCGAAGCGCGCGAAGCGTTCCGCCTCGCCGCGGCCAAGCTTTCGGTGCAGACCACGTTCGTCAATCGCACGGTGCTGTGATGGAATTGAAAGAACTACGCAAACAATCCGCGTCGGACCTGGACGATCAGATCGTCGAGCTGCGTCGCGAACAATTCAACCTGCGCATGCAACGCGGCGCGGGCAATCAAACGCATACGCATCATTTCAAGCGGGTGCGCCGCGAAATCGCTCAAATCAAGACGCTGCTGACCCAGCAAGCGTCGCCGGCCGCCGCTCCTGTGGCCGCGAAAAAAGCGACCGCGAAAAAACCTGCTAAGAAACCGGCTACTAAGAAAGCGGCTGCCAAGAAATCGAGCAAGGCCAAATAAGGCGACCTGCAATGAGCGAAGAAACCAATAAAACGCAACGCACGATCGAAGGTCGTGTCGTCAGCAACAAGATGCAGAAGACGGTCACCGTGCTGCTCGAGCGCCAGGTACAGCATCCGCTGTACGGCAAGATCGTGCGCAGGTCGACCAAAGTCCATGCGCATGACGAGAAGGGCGAGTGCAAGGAAGGCGACATGGTTCGCATCACCGAGTGCCGCCCGCTGTCCAAGACCAAGAACTGGCGTGTGGTCGAAATCGTCACGCGCTCTGCGCAGTAACGTGGAAGCAAGGAGAACTTCACCATGATCCAGATGCAAACCACGTTGGCCGCGGCAGATAACAGCGGTGCGAAAGAACTGATGTGCATCAAGGTGCTCGGCGGTTCCAAGCGTCGTTACGCCGGCATCGGCGATGTCATCAAAGTTTCGATCCGCGATGCGATTCCGCGCGGCAAGGTCAAGAAAGGCGAGGTGTATGACGCAGTCGTCGTCCGCACCAAGAAAGGCGTGCGCCGCGCCGACGGTTCGCTGATCCGTTTCGACGGCAATGCAGCCGTGCTGCTCAACAACAAGCTCGAGCCGATCGGCACGCGCATCTTTGGACCGGTCACGCGCGAACTGCGCAGCGAGCGTTTCATGAAGATCGTGTCGCTCGCTCCCGAAGTGCTGTAATTGTAAAAAATATACTTTTAGGAATACGTCATGAACCGTATACGCAAAGGTGATCAAGTCATCGTGATCACCGGCAAATACAAAGGCCAGAAGGGCGAAGT
This sequence comes from Rudaea sp., assembly GCA_040002515.1. GTDB lineage: Bacteria > Pseudomonadota > Gammaproteobacteria > Xanthomonadales > Rhodanobacteraceae > Rudaea. Next base: position 5,936 of record JBDUEI010000079.1, read on the forward strand.
GCTGCGCCGCGTCGGCGACGATCGCGTCGTTGTGCAGAACATCAATATCGTCAAGCGCCACACCAAGCCGAACCCGCAGATCAACCAGCCGGGCGGCATCGTCGAGCGCGAGGCTTCCATCCACATTTCCAACGTGATGCTGTTCAACATCAACAGCAACAAAGGTGAGCGCGTTGGTTTCAAGACACTCGACGACGGACGCAAGGTACGCACGTACCGCGCCGGCGGCGAAGTGGTCGACGCCTGAGGACTGATGCCATGGTTCGCCTAGAAAAATTCTATAAAGACGAAGTCGTTCCGAAGCTAATGGAAAAGTTCGGCTACAAGAACGTCATGGAAGTGCCCAAGATCACCAAGGTCACGCTCAACATGGGCGTGGGTGAGGCGGCCACCAACAAGAAGGTTCTGGAAAACGCCAATGCCGACATGACCAAGATCGCCGGTCAGAAGTCGATTTCGACGTTGTCCAAGAAATCCATCGCCACGTTCAAGATTCGCGACAACTGGCCGATCGGCTGCAAAGTCACTTTGCGCCGCGCCAAGATGTACGAATTTATCGATCGTCTGGTCAACATCGCGTTGCCGCGCGTGCGTGACTTCCGTGGTGTCTCCGGCCGTGCGTTCGACGGTCGCGGCAACTACAACATGGGCATCAAGGAACAGATCATTTTCCCGGAAATCGATTTCGATCAGGTCGACGCTATTCGCGGCATGGATATCGCCATCACGACGACGGCGAAGAACGATGCCGAAGCGAAAGCTCTGCTCGAAGCATTCAGTTTCCCGTTTCGCAATTAAGATCAGCCGTAATTAACTAGCCGCAATCAATTTCTAGAGAGAACCGGTATGGCAAAGACAAACATGATTATGCGCGAGCGCAAGCGCGCGAAGATCGTGAAGAAGTACGCGACCAAGCGTGCGGAACTCAAGGCGATCGTGCTCAGCCCCAAATCTTCCTACGAAGACAAGATGGCTGCGCAGACCAAGCTTCAGAAGTTGCCCCGCGATGCGAGTCCGTCGCGGCAGCGCAATCGCTGTTCGCTGACCGGACGTTCGCGCGGCGTATACAGCAAATTCGCGCTCGGCCGTCACAAGCTGCGCGAAGCCACGATGCGCGGCGATGTGCCGGGTCTTCGCAAGGCAAGCTGGTAATCAATCATTGGAAGACGTCCGCAAGACGTCTTCCGGATATCGATGCTAAAAAGTATATAAGTACAGGAATTGAACAATGAGCATGACTGATCCCATCGCCGACATGTTTACCCGTATTCGCAACGCGCAAGCGTCCGCGAAACAGACGGTACGAATGCCGAACTCCAAAGTGAAAGTTGCCATCGTCAAGCTGCTTAAAGACGAAGGCTACGTGCGCGACTACCAAATCAACAAGCTCGAGAACAACAAGTCCGAGCTCGAGATTGCGCTTAAGTATTTCGAAGGCCGTCCGGCGATCGAGAAGCTCGATCGCGTCAGCCGTTCGGGCTTGCGCGTTTATCGCGGCAAGGATGAATTGCCGAAAGTGATGTCCGGCCTCGGAGTGTCGATCATCTCGACGCCCGCCGGCGTGATGACCGATGCACAAGCCCGCGCCAAAGGCGTCGGCGGCGAAGTGCTCGGCACCATCATTTAAAGCCGACGTTAAAAAGAATTCCGGAGAAAGCTATGTCACGCGTTGCCAAAAAGCCGATTACGCTCCCCAAAGGGGTCGAGTGCAATGTCGGCAAAGACGAAATCACCGTCAAAGGTCCGAAGGGAACGTTGAAAGTTCCAACGGCCGAAGGCGTCACCGTCGGCATCAAAGGTTCCGAGATTCAACTCGAATCCGGTCCCGAAACGATGAAGATGGCCGGGACCTTGCGCGCGCTCATCGCGAACATGATCACCGGTGTCAGCGAGGGTTATCAGCGCAAGCTCGAACTCGTCGGCGTCGGTTATCGCGCTGCGCTACAGGGCAAGGATCTGAACTTGACGCTGGGCTTCTCGCATCCGGTCGTGTTCAAAACCCCGGACGGCATCGCCATTACGGTTCCAACGCAAACTGAAATCCTCATCGCCGGTACCGACAAACAGAGCGTCGGCCAAACCGCCGCGAAGATTCGCGCGTTCCGTCCACCCGAGCCCTACAAAGGCAAAGGCGTACGTTATTCCGGTGAAAAAATCACCATCAAAGAAGCTAAGAAGGCTTAAGAAGCCAATCCGCTTCCTGGAGATAAGACATGCTCAAGAACATTGCCAGACTTCGCCGCGCCAAAACCACGCGCGCTCACATACGCAAACTCGGCGTGCCGCGGTTGACCGTGCATCGCAGCGATCAGCACATCTACGCTCAGGTCATCTCGGCCGAAGGCGACAAAGTGCTCGCGGCCGCGTCGACCGTGCAGAAAGATCTGGCCAAAGGCCTGAAAGGCACCAAGAACAAAGCCGCTGCCGCTGCCGTCGGTAAAGCCATTGCCGAAAAAGCGAAGGCCGCCGGGGTAGAAAGTGTCGCGTTCGATCGCTCCGGCTTCCGTTATCACGGCCGTATCGCCGCGCTGGCCGATGCCGCGCGCGAAGCGGGTCTGAAGTTTTAGATTTTTTGTTCCACAGAAGTAACCACAACTCTAAGCGGCCTCGGCCGTAAATACGTCCGACTCCTCCGGAGCGGCAAACAGGAACAGATATGTCGACAAATGATCGTGAAAATAGCGATGGCATGCTCGAGAAGCTCATCGCGGTCAATCGCGTGGCGAAGACCGTCAAGGGTGGCCGTCAGATGAGCTTCACCGCGCTGACGGTTGTCGGCGACGGCGACGGTAAAGTCGGTTTCGGATACGGCAAGGCGCGCGAAGTGCCGGTCGCCATCTCGAAGGCGATGGAACGTGCGCGTCGCGGCATGGCCAACATCAAGCTCAACAATGGAACGCTGTGGCACGCCGTCAAGGCCAATCATGGCGCCGCGAAGGTGTACATGCAGCCGGCATCGGAAGGTACTGGCGTGATCGCGGGTGGCGCCATGCGCGCTGTGCTCGAAGTCGTCGGCGTCAAGAACGTGCTGGCTAAGGCCGTCGGTTCGCGCAACCCGATCAATCTGGTGCGCGCCACGATCAAGGGCCTGCAAGCGATGGCGACGCCGGAGCGCATTGCCGCCAAGCGTGGCAAGAAAGTCAATGAGGTGGGTGGTTATGGCCAAGGCTAAAGCTAAAGCAACCAAGACTGCGACGGGTACGGTCCGCGTTCGTCTTTTCAAGAGCATGAACAGCTGCCAGTGGAAGCATCGCCTGAGCGTGAAGGCGCTCGGCTTGAACAAGCTCAACGATGTGCGCGAGCTGAAAGACAGCCCGCAGGTCCGCGGCTTGATCAACAAGATCAACTATCTGGTTCGCGTCGAAGATTAAGCCTGTTGCGTGCTCGCGCGCGACGGTTCTTCACTTAAAAGTTTTTGGAGTTCGATATGCGTCTCAACACACTGAAGCCAGCCAAAGGATCGCGCAAAGTTCGCGTCCGCGTCGGTCGCGGTATTGGTTCGGGCTTGGGCAAAACCGCCGGCCGTGGACATAAAGGTCAGTTCGCGCGCACCGGTAAAGGCAAGGTCAAGCCGGGATTCGAAGGCGGCCAGATGCCGATGCAGCGTCGCCTGCCGAAGGTCGGCTTCCGCTCGAAGATGGCGGGCAAAACCTCTGAAATCCTGCTCTATCAGCTTGATTCGCTGAAAGGCGACACCATTGATTTCGACATGCTCAAGACAGCCGGTCTTGTCGGTACGCGCGCTGAGCGCGTCAAAGTGGTGAAGAAAGGCGAGATCAACCGCGCCATCAAGTTGAAAGGCATTGCAGCGACGGCCGGCGCGAAAGCGGCGATCGAAGCTGCTGGCGGAAGTGTGGAGTAATTATCTGATGATGTTTGAACAGTCTGTCCAAACATTTTATCGCTCCGGGACGGAGCAATAACGTGTCCGCATCGCAAGCCAGCATGCTCGGGAATCTCGGTAAATTGACCGAGCTCAAGCAGCGCATCCTGTTCGTGATCGGCGCCCTCATCGTCTATCGTCTTGGTTCGTTCATTCCGGTTCCGGGTGTCAACTCGGATGCGATGAGCAAGCTGATCGAAGGTCAGGGCGGCATCGTCGACATGTTCAACATGTTTTCGGGCGGTGCGCTCAAGCGTTTCTCGCTGTTCGCGCTCGGCGTCGTTCCGTACATTTCCGCATCGATCATCGTGCAGATGTTCGCCTCCGTGATTCCGTCGTGGCAGGCATTGCGTAAGGAAGGCGAGTCCGGCCGGCGCAAGCTGAGTCAGTGGACGCGCTTCGGCACGGTAGGTCTCGCGGCGTTTCAGTCGTTCGGAATCGCGACGATGCTTCAGCATCAGCCGGATGTAGTGAACGCACCCGGCCCGGGCTTTGTGTTTACTGCAATGATCGGACTCACCGCCGGCACGATGTTGCTGATGTGGATCGGCGAGCAGATCACCGAGCGCGGCATCGGCAACGGTATTTCGCTGCTGATTTTCGCCGGTATCGTTGCAGGTTTGCCGAGCGCCATCGTGCGTACCTTGCAGATGTCGCAGGAAGGTGAACTCAGTCCGCTGCGCGTGCTTACAATTCTATTGCTCGTGCTCGGCGTAACGGCGTTCGTCGTCTTCGTCGAGCGTGGTCAGCGCAGGATTACCGTGAACTACGCGCGTCGCCAGGGTGGCGCCCGTGCATACATGAATCAAAGTTCGCATCTTCCGTTGAAGCTCAATATGGCGGGCGTGATTCCGGCAATTTTCGCCTCGTCGTTGATTCTTTTCCCGGCGACAGCTTCTTCCTGGTTTTCGACAGGCACCGATATCCGCTGGCTGCAGCAAGTCACCGCGGCGCTGAGCCCGGGCGAACCCCTTTACGAAATCCTGTATGCGGTATTGATCATCGTGTTCGCGTATTTCTATACCGCGCTGGTGTTCAATTCCAACGAAACGGCTGAAAATTTGAAGAAGTCGGGCGCGTTGATTCCCGGCATTCGACCCGGCCGTGCGACCGCTGACTATATTGACGCAGTGTTGACCCGTTTGACCGGTGCTGGCGCGCTGTATCTCGTGGCGGTGTGCCTGATCCCCACGCTGCTGCAGCAGAGCTGGCACGTGCCGTTCTACTTCGGCGGTACGTCGCTGCTGATCGTTGTGGTCGTCGTCATGGATTTCACCGCTCAAGTTCAGGCTCACCTGGTTTCACATCAGTACGAAAGCCTGCTCAAGAAAGCGAATCTCAAAGGATACGGCCGCAATGGGGGCCAGCGCTGAGCGGTTTATTCGCTTGGCCAAACAGGTAGGGCTTGAAGCTTTAGGGCTTCAAGTATTGATTAAATAGAGCTATAATTCGCAGTTCCCTGCGCTCAAGCGGGGTATTGCTGGCTAGAAACAGCGATTTTGGAGACGATTTAATGGCGCGCATTGCAGGAGTCAACCTGCCGGTTCAGAAGCACGTGGTCATCGGCTTGCAGAGCATTTTCGGCATCGGGCGTGCGCGCTCGAAGAAATTGTGCGAAGCCGCGGGTGTCGATCCCACCACTCAGATCAAAAGTCTGAGTGAAGGCGAGGTCGAAAAGCTGCGCTCGGAAGTGGCGAAGTACATCGTCGAAGGCGATCTGCGTCGCGAAGTCGGTATCAGCATCAAGCGTTTGATCGACTTGGGCACGTATCGCGGCCTGCGTCATCGCCGCGGCTTACCGCTGCGCGGTCAGCGCACGCGCACTAACGCACGCACCCGTAAGGGTCCGCGTCGCGCCATCAAGAAAAACTAATTGAAATATCTGCCCGGAAACCTTGACTCATGAATAAACCGGTCGCCGCCAAGACCAAGAAGAAGGCCAAGCGCGTCGTCACAGACGGCATCGTGCATGTGCAGGCCTCGTTCAACAATACCGTCGTGACCATCACGGATCGCCAAGGCAATGCGTTGTCGTGGGCCACATCCGGTGGTGCAGGTTTCCGCGGTTCGCGTAAATCTACTCCGTTTGCCGCGCAGGTCGCCGCCGAACAGGCAGGTCGCGTTGCGCAGGAAAGCGGCGTGAAAACCGTCGAAGTGCGCATCAAGGGCCCAGGTCCAGGTCGCGAATCCGCCGTCCGTTCGTTGAACGCACTCGGCATCAAAGTCACCAACATCGTAGACGTCACGCCGATTCCGCATAACGGCTGCCGTCCGCCGAAACGCCGGCGCGTCTGAGGAGTATCGAATGGCACGTTATCGCGGTCCCTCATGCAAGCTCGCTCGTCGCGAAGGCGCGGACTTGAGTCTTAAAAGTCCGGCGCGCGCAATCGATTCGAAGTGCAAGCTCGAACAGAAACCCGGTCAGCACGGCGTCGGCGGCAAGAAAGCGCGTCTGTCCGATTACGCCGTACAGTTGCGCGAGAAACAGAAGGTCAAGCGCATCTACGGTCTGCTCGAACGTCAGTTCGTGAACTATTACACCAAGGCGTCGAAGGTCAAAGGCAACACCGGTGAAAACCTGTTGCGCATGCTCGAATCGCGCCTGGACAACATCGTCTATCGCATGGGCTTTGCGGTTACCCGCGCGCAGGCGCGTCAGCTGGTCTCGCACAAAACCATCGAAGTCAACGGCAAGAAAGTGAATCTGCCGTCGTATCAGGTCAAGGCGGGCGACCAGATTTCGGTCGTCGAGAAATCGCGCAATCAGTTGCGCATTCAGGAAGCGCTGACGTTGTCGCAAGAGATGGATCTCGCGCCGTCGTGGACGGAAGTCGATGCAAAACAGTTCGCGGGCACGATCAAAGCGTTGCCGGAACGTTCCGACTTGCCGAGCGACATCAACGAAAGCCTAATCATCGAGTTGTACAGCAAGTAATACGTGGTACCGACTTATGGATGCAACGCCGCTCGAAGCGCGTTGCATCTGGCCGATTGACCCCCATATCTATCGGTCTCATCGCCCTGGCACTCGCCGCGGCGTCAGTTAAGTTCGGAATTGTCTAAATTTATACTTATCGGGAGTGTCATTGATGGCACAGTCGCCTACTACCATTCTGCGCCCGCGCGGTCTGCACGTGGAACGCATCGGCGCCAATCGCGCCCGGGTCGTGGTTGAGCCGCTGGAACGCGGATTCGGCCATACGCTGGGCAATGCTTTGCGTCGTGTTTTGCTGTCGTCGATTCCTGGCGCGGCGGTTGTCGAAATCGAAATCGACGGCGTGTTGCACGAATACACGACGCTCGAAGGCCTGCAGGAAGACGTCATTGAAGTTCTTCTGAACTTCAAGGATGTCGCCATCCGCATGCATAACCTGGACGAAACCACGTTGACCCTTTCCAAGAAAGGCAAAGGCGTCGTTTTGGCCGGCGATATCAAGGTCGATCACAACGTCGAGATCATCAATCCCGACCACGTCATCTGCCATCTGACCAAAGACATCGCGCTCAACATGCGCATCAAGATCGCACGCGGCGTCGGCTATCAACCGGCCACTTCGCGTCGCCGTCCTGATGAAGAATCGCGTCCGATCGGCCGTTTGCAGCTCGATGCGTCGTTCTGTCCCGTCCGCCGCGTGGCGTACGAAGTCGATAACGCGCGCGTCGAACAGCGCACCGACTTGGACAAACTGATTCTCGATATCGAAACCAACGGTGCAATCGACGCGGAAGAAGCGGTTCGCAAAGCTGCCGAAATCCTGCAGGATCAGTTGACGGTGTTCGGTGATTTCACCCGCCGCGAAGCCAGCGACACGAAGTCGGAAAAGAGCAGTGTGGATCCGGTGCTGTTGCGCCCGATCGACGATCTCGAACTGACCGTGCGCTCGGCTAACTGCCTGAAAGCCGAAAGCATCTATTACATCGGCGATCTCGTGCAGCGCACCGAAGTGGAACTGTTGAAGACACCGAACCTCGGCAAGAAATCGCTTACCGAAATCAAAGACGTGCTCGGTGCGCGCGGCTTGTCGCTCGGCATGAAACTGGAAAACTGGCCGCCGGCGGGATTGCAGCACGGTATGCAGATGCATTGATAGCGGGATGTTTCATTGCCAGGACGGCACGAACCAAGAGTTCACTCCGCGCGGAATAATCCGCACGGAGCTACAATTATAAAGTTATACGAAGGAATTACTTATGCGCCACCAAAAATCCGGCCGCGCGCTTAGCCGCACGAGCAGTCACCGCACCGCGATGTTTCGCAACATGGCTTCATCGCTGTTCAAGCACGAATTGATCAAGACGACGTTGCCGAAGGCGAAAGAATTGCGCCGCGTCGCTGAGCCTTTGATCACGCTCGCGAAGATCGATGGCGTCGCGAATCGTCGTCTGGCCTTCGCGCGTCTGCGCGACAAAGTTGCCGTCGGCAAGCTGTTCATCGAACTCGGACCGCGCTACCGCGAACGTCCGGGCGGATATCTCCGCATCCTGAAATGCGGATCGCGCAATGGCGACGCCGCGCCGATGGCCTATGTGGAATTGGTCGATCGCCCGCGCGTCGAATCCGAAGCGGCGGCCGATTGAAGCCTACCGATCACACTTTAGAAAAACCCCGGCCTGACCGGGGTTTTTCTTTGGCGAACTCGGTAAAACGCACCGAGCCGTCCGCATGGATATTTGGCGTTGGATTGGGCGTCCTATACGTCATCGGTGTCCTTGTCTTTCGCTTCCACCGTTCGGTCATCGACGAATATTTCCATTACGCGCAGGTGACACTTTTTTATTCCGGTTTCTGGCGGGTCGTCCCGCAGTTGACGACGATTCCCGGGTATCACGCTGTCGTCGCGCTGATCCTTCGTGTCGTTGGTAATGATCATCTGGACACCGCGCGATTCGTACACGCGAGTTTGTGTTTGATAGCGATCGCCGGATTCTTCGCGTTGCGTCGACGCCTCTGGCCCGGCACCGAAACGGCGGCAACGGCTCAGTTTGTCGTGTTACCCATCATGGCGCCTTTGCTGTTCGTTGTTTACACCGATGTGCCGGCCGTTGCGTTGTTGCTGTGGGCTACATGGGCCGTTGTCAGCGGCCGATCATTTCTGTCCGCGCTACTTTTGTGTCTGCTCGTCCTGGTTCGTCAACATGAGATTGTCTTGGGTGCTTTCCTCGTGTTCCTAGCTGCTCGTCCGCCAAACGGATGGCGACAGCTACCGAAAGCCTGGCGCGAAAGTTTTCACCGGGCCTGGCCCTTCGCCTTGCCGTTACTGCTCTTTTTCGCGTTCTGGCGCTGGAACGGCACAATCTCGTTGTCACCGGGCCAGGCGGCTTTTCATCCCGACGTCAGTTTCCATACCGGCAATGTGTTCATGGCGTTACTCGCGGCGGGCTTGCTCTTGCCGGCTCAAACAGCTATTGAACTTCGACACTTTTACTCGAATCTCCGCGAACGGCCTTGGCTCCTATTGTTCCCTGCGATCGCGTTCATGGCATTCTGGTTTGGTTTCCGCGCAAACAATCCGTTGAACGGTCATTTCTATTCCGACTATTTCCGGCATTACTTGCCGATCCGTCTTGCTGCTGCGCTGATCATTACTTGCGTAGCCTGCTCGTTGTGGCGCATCCGATTGCGTCCCGCAGAAAGCGGGTTAGCTCTCGGTACCGTTGCGGCAGTATTTTTAGCCGCGTCATGGTTGATCGAATTGCGCTACTTGATTCCGCCCTTCGCGTTGTGGCTCGCCATGCGCGAACACCGCTATCCGCGCGTCGAGTACGCGACGTTGGCACTTTGGATCATTCTTGCTGTCCTAATGACCTATCTCGCTTTCACCTCGCGGTTTTTCGTCTAGCGCGTTCACTTCGGAATCTACATGAAGCTCAATCCATTCGCTTGGTCCTTCCGCGCACAATGCCTCGCGGGTTTTCTGGTTTGCGCTGCGCTCTACTCGTACGCTCTGTACGTTCAGTTCGCGCTGGCGATCGAACCGTGTCCGATGTGCATTTTCCAGCGCATCGTCTTCATCGTGATGGCGATCGTTTTTCTCGTCGCGTCGATTCACAATCCACGCGCGGCCGGACGAAAGACCTACGGTTTTATTCTTCTACTGTCGGCATTCGTCGGTATCGGCATTGCCGCTCGACACATCTGGGTTCAGCACCAGCCGCCCGATCCGTTCGCGGGTTGCGCGCCGGGGTGGAATTACATGATCAGCAATTTTCCGCTGAGCAAAACGCTGAAAATGGCGTTCACCGGTTCGGCCGATTGCGCGCAGATCACCTGGACGCTGCTGGGCTTTTCGATGCCGATGTGGACGTTGCTCTGCTACGCGTTGCTCGGCGCTGGCGCGTTATGGGCCGGGCTCAGACGCCGCCCGTAGTTCACTTGCCATCGTTCGCCGCTGTGGCATGATGCATTTTCCGCAGTGCAATAAAAATCTGTCATGCAGCCCGAAAAACCCAGTTTGACCGCCGTGCGCAGCCATCCGGAATGGGCCCCGGAATCGTGGCTGCGCAAGACCGCGACACAGCAACCGAAGTATCCCGACGCCACCGCGCTGGACCGCGCGCTGGTCGAATTGCGCGAGCTTCCGCCGCTGGTTACGTCATGGGAAGTATTGGCGCTCAAACGCAAATTGGCCGACGCCGCCGAAGGCCGCGCCTTCATGCTCCAGGGTGGCGATTGCGCCGAGAGTTTCAGCGACTGCACCAGCGGGCTGATCACCAATCGGTTGAAGGTCTTGTTGCAGATGAGTCTGGTGCTCGTGCACGGTCTCAAATTGCCGGTGGTTCGGGTCGGACGATTCGCCGGTCAGTATGCCAAGCCGCGTTCGGCGGATACAGAAACCAAGGACGGCGCGACATTGCCGAGTTATCGCGGCGATATCGTCAACGGTTCCGAATTCGAAGCGTCCGCGCGCGCGCCCGATCCGAGACGATTGATCCAGGCGCATTCGCATTCGGCGATGACGATGAATTTCGTGCGTTCGCTGATCGATGGCGGTTTCGCCGATCTGCATCATCCTGAATATTGGGATCTTGCGTGGGTCGAGCATTCGCCGTTGCAAAGCGAATACAAAAAAATGGCCGAGGCGATCGGCGATTCCGTACGTTTCATGGAAACGCTCGTCGGCGATCAGATCGGCAGCTATCAACGTGTGGATTTTTATACTTCACGAGCTCGGTCTCTGTTCGCCCGCCGTGCGTGGTCACCACGAAGCCGCTGCGGGCACGGGCGCTGCGCTTCACGTCGAGCGAGAGCACGAGCACCTGCGCGCCGAACCGGTCGGCGATCTCGCCCACCAACGCGGGGCGCGCAATGGCCGCGCTGTTGACGCCGACCTTGTCGGCGCCCGCCGCGAGCAGCCGGGCGACATCGTCGTTCGAGCGCACTCCACCGCCAACCGTCAGCGGGATGAACACCTGTTCTGCGGTCGCGGTGACCGTCTCGTACATGGTCGCCCGGTCTTCGACGGTCGCCGTCACGTCGAGAAAGGTGACCTCGTCCGCGCCCTGCTCGTAGTAGCGGCGCGCCAGCTCGACCGGGTCGCCCGCGTCACGCAGGTCGAGAAAGTTGACGCCCTTGACGACGCGCCCGGCCGCGACATCCAGACACGGGATGACGCGCGTCACAACAGTCACCGCGCGCCTCAGATTCTGGCGGCGTGAATCGCGCTGACCAGGATCGCGCGCGCACCCAGCTCGTACAGCGCATCCATCACCTGGTTGGTGTCGGCACGCGGAACCATGACCCGCACGGCTACCCACTCGGAATCGCGGGTCTGCGACACCGTCGGTGACTCGAGGCCGGGCGTGATCTTCGACGCGGCGTCGAGCAACTGGGCGGGCAGGTCGTAGTCCATGAGCACGTACTGGTGCGCGACCATGACACCCTGCAGCCGGCGGCGCAGCGTGTCGAGGCCGTCGACCTTGTCGTTGGCGGCGATGAGCACGGCGTGCGACTCCAGGATCACCGGCCCGAAGATCTCGAGGCCCTGCTTCTTGAGCGTCGACCCGGTCTCGACAACGTCGGCCACAGCGTCGGCAACCCCGAGTCGCACGGCCGACTCCACAGCACCGTCGAGGTGCACGACCTCAGCCGTGACGCCCTCGCGCGCCAAGAAGTCGGTCACGAGCGCCGCATAGCTCGTCGCCACCCGAACGCCCTTCAGCTGCCCGAGAGACTCGAACCGCCCGATCGGCCCGGCGAACCGGAACGTCGACGCGCCAAAATCGAGTTCGTCGATCTCGATCGCCGTCGAGTGCGAGTCGAGCAGCAGATCGCGGCCGGTGACGCCGACGTCGAGCGCGCCCGAGCCCACATAGGTTGCGATGTCACGCGGGCGCAGGTAAAAGAACTCGACATCGTTGCGCGGGTCACTGACGATGAGTTCTTTGGGGTCGCGACGAGTCGCGTAACCGGCCTCCTGCAGCATCTGCACGGCCGTTTCAGAGAGGGTGCCCTTGTTGGGCACCGCGATTCGCAGCATGGGGAGAGTCTTTCAGTCGAAATGGATGAGGTCAGCGGGATCTGGGTTACAGATGTCGCTGCACATCTTCGAGCGAGAGTCCCTTGGCGAGCATCAGCACCTGCAGGTGGTAGAGCAATTGGGAGATCTCGGCCGCGGTCTCGTCGTCACTCTGAAACTCTGCGGCCATCCACACCTCTGCGGCCTCCTCCACGATCTTCTTGCCGATCGCGTGCACGCCGGCGTCGAGCTCGGCGACCGTGCCGGAGCCCGTTGGCCGCGACGCAGCCTTCTCGCTGAGCTCCTCGAAGAGGGCGTCGAAGGTCTTCACGCCTCCAGGGTACCTGTGCCGAACCGCGCATCCGTCCCTCCGTTTTCAGGAGATCGTGTGGCGGGAGTGGCCCACGCGGCGGTAGCGACCGCGCAAACCGACATGCCTTCATCCCGTCCCACCGACTCCTGAAAACGGCATGGGCAGCGGAAACACCGGGAACGAGTCGCCTACTTGACGCCCAGAAGGTCGATGACGAACACGAGCGTGCGACCCGAGAGGCGATGCCCACCGCCTGCGGGACCGTATGCCCAGGCGGGCGGGCAGATCAGTTGACGGCGCCCGCCGACCTTCATGCCGGGAATGCCCTCCTGCCAGCCGCGCACCAGACCGTTCAACGGGAACTGAATCGACTCGCCG
>JBDUEI010000080.1:0-5404 GCA_040002515.1 Rudaea sp.
GGCGGCATCATCATCATCGATTTCATCGACATGACCGACGAGGAGCACAAGCGCCAGGTCATACGCATGCTCGAGAAATCGCTGCTGCGCGATCACGCGAAAACCACGGTCTACGAAATGACCATGCTCGGACTCGTGCAGATGACGCGCAAGCGAACGGTTGAGAGTCTGGAACGGCAATTGTGCGAACCGTGCACTACGTGCGAAGGGCGCGGCAGCCTCAAGACCGCCGAAACCGTGACCTACGAAATCTTCCGCGAAATCACGCGTGCGGTGCGTCAGTTCGAAGCCAAGAAACTGCTCGTGCTGGCCGCGCCGAAAGTGGTTTCGCGCATTCTCGATGAAGAATCGTCGGCGGTCGCCGAGCTCGAGGAATTCATCGGCAAGACCATCCGTTTCCAGCCCGAGGAGCATTACGCGCAGGAGCAATACGATGTGGTATTGCTGTAAGCGCGAGGATCGCGCGACGTGACGTGGCGCCGCCGTACGCATCATGCACGTCTGTTCGTGCAGGCGCTGTTCGCGGTGCTCGCGATTACTGCCGCGGTGGTCGTCGGCCTCGGCCAGATCGCGCTGCCGTGGATCGTCAATCATCCGGAAAAAATCAGCGCGTTCCTGAGTGACAAACTCAAGCGGCCGGTCACGCTTGATCGCGTCGAAGGAGTTTGGGAACACAACGGCCCGTTGTTGACCTTGCACGGCGTGCATATGGGCACGGCCGGCGCCGGCCAGGCCGACATGACGATTCCGCAAGCGCAGCTGAAGGTGAACTTTCTGGCGCCGTTTCATCGCAGCGAAACCTGGACCGAATTCGGGCTGGTCGGACTCGATCTGCATCTGGTGCACACCGCGTCGGGCGATTGGCGGTTGCAGGGTCTCGATTCGGCGCCCAGTGCCGGTCAGGACACGCAGGCCTGCGGTTCGGTCGATCTTGGTTCGCTGGTGTTGCGCAACGTCAAGCTCACGATCGACGACAGCACCGCCGGACGGCATATCGCGCTGAGTTCCGATGAAATCCGCCTGATCAATTCGGGCGACGATTACCGGCTCATGGCGCGGGTTCGGGTGGCGCAGAGTGCGGCATCCACCGTCGATGTCATCGCCGAATGCGACCGATCGAAACAGGACGGACGCGTCTACATCGGCGGCACCGCGCTCGACCTTGCCGGCATGCTCGGCACCACGGCCATCGCCGGTTGGCAACTCGAGCGCGGCGACGGACGCGCGCAACTGTGGGCCGACTGGAGCGGCAGCATATGGCGCGAGGTGCGCGCGGAAATCGACCTGCGTAACGTGGTGATGACGACGCCGCAGCCGATCGCCGTCGCGGCCAAACAGGCCATCGTGCCGCGTGTCGGATTCGATCGCGTCGCGTTCGGCGCGCGTTGGCAGCACACCGATACGGGATGGAATGCCGATATCGCCGACATGATCGTATCGCGACAAGGTGTCGCATCGCCGAGCGCGAATATACATGTGGAAAAAGTGAATTCCGACGATCCGGATTCGCCCACGTTCGTCGTCGCCGCGAACCATCTCGACCTCGGCGCGCCGGCCAGCGTGGCGATGCTCACCGATGCGTTGCCCGAATCCTGGCGGCATTGGCTGTACGAGGCCAACCCGAGCGGCGACATCCGTGCCTTCGCGCTGCGCTATGCGAACGGCCACGATTTCGATGTCGCGGCGACCCTCGATGCGGCCACTTGGCATTCCGTCGATGCGATTCCCGGCGTGAGCAGCCTGAGCGCTACCTTGCTCGGCGATCAAGATGCGTTCAACGTGTCGCTGCCCGAGAAAACCGCGTTCGGTTTCGACACGCCGAAAGTTTTCCGGCAACCGTTCCGCTTTTCGAATTTCGCCGGCGATGTCGCCATCTATCGCGACGACGACACATGGCGCATCGACACCGATGGACTGGATTTCGAAGCGCCGAACTTCGCCGGCCAATTGCGCGGCTCGGCCGTACTTCCCGACAGCGGCGCCAAACCCACGCTCGATGTGGCGGCGATCGTCACGCATGCGTCCGTCACTGCGTCGCACCTGTTCTGGCCGATCAACTCGATGCCGCCGCCGGCCGTGAGTTTTCTCGATCGCGCCATCGAATCCGGACAAGTCACCGCTGGCCGCGCTTCGTTCCGCGGCGATCTCGCCGACTGGCCGTTCCGTAGCTACACCGGCCGTTTCGAAGCGCGCGTCGATGTCGAAGACGTCCGATTTCCCTACCTGACCGACTGGCCCGCGGCGGAACATCTGCGCGCAACGGTGGGTTTCGTCGACACGACGATGCACATCGACGTGGCCGGCGCGCAATCGCTCGGCGTGAAAGTCGAGCACGCCGTCGCGAACCTGTCGGATCTCGGCGAAGGCATCATGGAGATCGACACCACCGCCAGCGGCGCGGGCAAGGATCTCCTGGCCTTCATTAAGGCCACGCCGATCGGACAAAAGTTCGGTGTGGAATTGCTCGGCGTGAATGTCGGCGGCACCGGCAAAGTCGATTTCCACGTTCAGTTTCCGATGAAGCATGCCGAAAGCGTCGAACTGGCCGGCACCGCACAGCTCGACGACGCCGATCTCAGCGACGCGAAATACAACCTGCGCTTGAATCACGCCAACGGCGACGTGCGATTCAACGGGCGTGGATTTCTCGCCGACAACCTCGACGTGACGATGAAAGACAAGCCCGCGAAATTCCGACTGGCGATCGGCGAATTCGTGTCGGACAAATCGCACGGCGCGGAAGGCGCGCTGCATGCGAACCTACCGGCGCGTGATCTGCTCGCTTATGCGCCGATGCTCGAACGGTATGCCGATCGCGTCGACGGCGTCGCTACGTGGAATATCGGATTCACCGCCGATAACGACACGGTGAAAAAACCGACGCAGCGCATCAGCATCATGTCCGACCTGCGTGGCGTCTCGCTCGATCTGCCCGCGCCGCTGGCCAAGACCACGGAAACCGCGTTACCGCTGAAACTCGTCCTCGATCCGCCGACGACGGGCGGCAACGTCGATCTCACGCTCGGCGATGCGCTGTTCATGCACGGCCGACTGGTTTCGGCCACGCAACCGTTCGCCGCCAACATCACGTTCGGCGCCGATAGCGATGCACCGTTGCCCGCGGCCGGACTGGCCATCAAGGGCAACGTGGCGCTACTCGATCTTTCCGGATGGCTCGACTTCTCCACCAGCGGCAGCAGCGACGGAAGCGGCGGCAGCGACAGCGACGTGATCGCCGGCATCGACGTGAAGACCGATTCGCTGCGCGTCTACGAACGCGATTTCGGCGCGGCATCGTTTCGCCTGACACCGGTCAAGGACACGCTCGATCTGATCTTCAACGGCGCCAATATCGAAGGCGCGCTGCACATTCCCACCGTCGAACTGCGCCGGCGCGGCATCACGGCCGATCTGACGCGCCTGTACTGGCCGGGTTCCGACGATTCGGAAGACGACAACACGGTCTCGACGGAAAATCCGGCCACGGTGCCGCCGCTGCACATCCGCATCGGCGATTTCCATCTCGGACAAAGCAATTTCGGACAGACCACGGTCGAGAGTTATCCGGTCGCTAACGGCACGCATTTCGAGCAGGTCAGCACGCATTCCAACAATGTGGAAATGCGCGCGCACGGCGATTGGCTGGGACGACCGCGCAGCGATCGCTCGACATTCTCGATCGATCTGAGCGCGAAGAATCTCGGCAACATGCTCGACGCGTTCGGCTATGCCGGCGTCGTCGACGACGGAGAAACCGTCGCGCACATGGAAGGCAACTGGGCCGGCCCGCCATCCACCTTCGCGCTGGCGCGGCTCGACGGAACGCTGACGGTTTCCGTCAAACGCGGCCGCATTCCCGATGCCAATCCGGGTGCGGGTCGCATCTTCGGACTGTTCAATCTCGCCTCGTTACCGCGACGGCTGACGTTGGATTTCGGCGATTTCTTCAAATCCGGATTCGCATTCGATTCGATCGATGCGGTGTTCACGCTCAAGAGCGGCAACGCCTTCACCAGCAATCTCGAAGTGAAGGGTCCCGCTGCCGACATCGCCGTGAGAGGACGCACCGGATTGAAAGCCAAGGACTACGACCAGACCATGGAAGTGACACCGCACACTGGCGGCGCACTCGTGCTGAGCGGCGCATTGGTCGGCGGTCCGGTCGGCGCCGCGGCCGGCGCCCTGCTGCAAGGCATGTTCAAGAACGTCACGCGCAATCGCTACAGTGTGACCGGCAGTTGGGACAAACCCGTGATGACACTGCTCGCCAAGGAAAAAATCCAGCCGGCGCGCGCGTCGTCGAAAGACGCTGCGAAACCCACTCCCGCATTGCGCGGTGGCGGCTTGTAACCGTAGCATCCAGGCACCATTTTCTTCCTCTCTCCAGCGGTATTCGATCGATGACTCTTCTAGCCTTGGCCGAGCGGCAATTGCTGCAACCCGGCGGACTTTCCAGCGGCGATCTCGACCGCGTGTTTTCGCAGTTGATGGGTCCGTCCATCGACGCGGCCGATTTGTACTTTCAACATTCACGCAGCGAATCGTGGGCGCTCGAAGACGGTATCGTCAAAGAGGGCAGTCATTCGATCGAGCAGGGCGTCGGCGTGCGCGCGATGTGCGGCGAGAAAACCGGCTTCGCGTATTCCGACGAAATCGTGTTGCCGCAATTGCTGACCGCCGCGCAAAGCGCGCGCGCCATCGCGCAATCCGGAACGCCCGGCGGCGGTCATGCGCTGGCGTCGAAAGAATCGCGCGCGCTGTATGCGCCGATCGATCCGATCGAATCGCTCGCCAACGAAGAAAAGATCGCGTTGCTGCGCGAAGTCGATCAGTTCGCGCGCGCGCTCGATCCGCTGGTGACGCAAGTGATCGTCTCGATCTCTGCCGTGCTCGATACGGTGATGGTCGCCGCCGCGGACGGAACGCTCGCCGCCGACGTGCGCCCGTTGGTGCGCATGAACGTGCAGGTTATCGCAGAGAAAAACGGTCGCCGCGAACAAGGCTCGGCGGGCGGCGGTGGTCGTTTCGGTTATCGCGAATTCCTCGCCAACGGCCGCGCGCATTCGCTGGCACGCGAAGCGGTGCGGCAGGCGCTGGTCAATCTCGAATCCATCGCCGCGCCGGCTGGCACGATGACGGTCGTCCTCGGACCGGGCTGGCCGGGCGTACTTTTGCACGAAGCGATCGGCCACGGCTTCGAAGGCGATTTCATCCGCAAGGGAACATCCGCATTCGCCAAAAGCATGGGCGCACAGGTCGCCTCGTCGCTATGCACGATCGTCGACGACGGCACCATGCCGAATCGTCGCGGCAGTTTGAGTGTCGATGATGAAGGCGTACCGACCACCTGCACGACGCTCGTCGAAAATGGACGTCTAAGCGGCTATATGCAAGACAAGATGAA
>JBDUEI010000081.1:0-8103 GCA_040002515.1 Rudaea sp.
GCATCGGCCGTGTACGGTTCCGATGCGATCGCAGGCGTCGTCAACATCATCACGCGCTCGAACTATCAAGGTGCGGAGTTCGGTGCCGACTTCGGTCAGTCCGATCATGACGACGGCGAACGCAAAGCCGTGCACGCCGTGTTCGGACAGACCACCGAGAAAGGCAGCATCGTGTTCGGTATCCAGTATGACAAACAGGATCCGGTCTCCGCGGCCAACCGTGACTATTCCAAGAATGCGCAATACAGCTACAACACCCGTATCAACACGCATGCCGGTTCGTCGCGCACTCCCGGCGGCCGCATCTTCATTCCGGGAACTTCAGCCGTCGCCAAAGCGCTCGGTTGTCCGGTCGGTAGCAATGGCTTCACCTCCGTCACCCTCGCGGGCAACAAGCTTTCCGACAAGACGACGGCTCCGGCTCCGGGTGATTTCCGCTGTTACAACTCGGCCAACGATGGTTTCAACTTCCAGGCCGTCGGCAACTACGATTTGATTCCGAACGAGCGCACCGGCGTATTCGCGCTGGGCAACTACAAGCTCACCGATCACGTCGAAGCCTACGCGGAATTGCTGTATCACAAGCAGGTCGCCCACACGCAGGTAGCCCCGTATCCGTTCGATCTGACCAGCAACGGCCTGATCATTCCTGCCGATCAGTATTACAACCCGTTCGGTGTGACGTTCGGCGATACGCCATCGGACACGCTTTTGCTGCGTCTGAGCAATATCGGCAACCGTGGAGCTAAATTTGCGCAGACCACATTGCTGGGCAACGTCGGGCTCAAAGGCAGTTTCGGCGACACGAGCTGGAGCTGGGATGTCCATGGAAGCTACGGCAAGCTGACTCAAGAACAGCAGCAAATCAACTTCCTCAACATCGCCTCGATCGCAGCAGACTTCGGCTGCAAAACGGCGCCGGGCGTCGGCGACTGCACGCCGATCGACATCTTCAACCTTAGCGATCCGACCACGACCGCTATCCTCAACAGCGCGAAGATCAATCCCTTCCTCACGACGCTGTATCAGACCAAGACCGCTGAAGCATCGGCTAACGGCTCGCTGTTCAGTCTACCGGCCGGCGACGTGCAGTTGGCAGTGGGCGGTTTGTACCGCAAGGAATACCTGGATAGTCAGGTCGATCCGCTGATCAACACCACCTATGGTACGGCGCCGGACGGAACGCCGACGCTGACCTGTGCCGGTCCGAGCTCAATCTGCACATCTCCCTCACAAGGCGGTTTCAGCGTGAAGGAAGCGTACGCCGAACTGCTCGTCCCGATTCTCAAAGACGTGCCGTTCGCGCATTCGTTGAGTCTCGATCTCGGCGATCGCTACTCGAAGTACTCCAACTTCGGCAGCACGAGCAACTGGAAAGTCGCCATCGAATATCGTCCGATCGAAGACTTGCTACTTCGCGGTACGGTATCGAAGGTGTTCCGCGCGCCGTCACCGTCCAATCTGTTCGCCGGTCCGAGTGCGGACGCCCCGACCGCTACCGATCCGTGCGCCGGCATTGCAGGTGTCTCGACGAACAAAGCGTGCAAGGGCTTCAACGTTCCGACGCAGATCAATCCGCAGCCGACCGGTTATGTCATGGGCTCGCAGTTCGCCGCGTCGCACGGCCTTAGTTCGGCGGTCTTGAACCCGGAACTCGGCAAGTCCTTTGACTACGGTTTCGTCTACGATCCGAACTGGTTGCCGGGTCTGTCGATCAACGCCGATTACTATCGCATCTTGCTCAACAACCTTATCGTGTCCGGTCCAGGCACAGCGCAGACGATCCTGACTCAGTGCTTCAACACACAAGGTCCGATCTGCGGAAACATCTTCCGCGCCACGGATGGTTCCCTCAAATTCGTCGTGGAAAGCGCGTTCAACTCGGGCAATCTCGAGGACAAGGGCTTCGACGTCGGCGCGCATTACCGCTTGCCAGCCACGGCGTGGGGTAACTTCCGCGTCGGCGTGGACGGCACCTACATCCAGGCGTACAACATCGATCAGGGCGGCTTCGTTCAGCATCTGGCCGGTCACTTCGACAAAACGTTCGGCAACTTCGCACGCGTGCGCGGCTTGGCAACGCTCGACTGGAACTTGGGCCCGTTCAACGCGAACTGGACCACCCGCTACATCGGACCGATCACCCTCGGTTACGCCAACGGCGGACTGGGACCATCAGGTAACAGAGCGGGCCAAGGTTCAGATCCGTACAACCCCAACCCCTTCGGACCGGTCCTGCACTACGGTGCGCAGACGTATCACAACCTGTCGCTCGGCTATAACATCGAGCCGATCAACACGTATGTGCAAATCGGTGTCGACAACGTGTTCGACAAGCAGCCACCGATTCTCTACGCTCAGAACGCACTCAATGCCAATACCGACGTCAGCACGTATGACACGGTCGGCCGGTTCTACCGCGCCAGTGTGAGCGTGAAGTTCTAAACGAAGTAGGCCATTCGGCTTTATTGAACCGCGCGGGCTATTGACGCGCGGTTTTTTTTCGCCTGCGATTTGAATCGCTATTCAGACGCGTCCGGAACATGGGATTCCAAAAACGCTCGGGCGTACAGCCAATCGCGATCGGCCGTCCGCTGCGCAATACCCAGTAGTTCGCCGACGCGACCTAGCGGCAACCCCGCAAAATAGTGCAGCTCCACGACCTTCGCGGCGCGCGCGTCGTGTTTTTCGAGTTCGCGCAGAGCCGCGTCCAATTGCAAAGCAAGAACGGGACTCGCGGAAACTTTGCCGACATCGGCATCGTTCAAATCCACGTGCACACTGTCGCCGCCAAACTTCACGCGGGCTCGCCTGCCGGCGCGGTCGACCAGGATGTGCCGCATCGCCATGGCGGCGTACTTGAAAAATTTGACTTCATTATCGAAGGTCAGTGCCTCATTCAGGCAAACCTTCAAATATGCCTCGTGGACCAGCTCGGTCGTATACAACGTATTGCCGCCACCGCGTCGCAACTCGCGTCGCGCGAGCTTGCGCAATTCATGGTAGACATTAGCGAATGCGGCATCGACCGCGGCCAGCGGCGGTGCGACATCTTCTTCGCTATCGATCAATTCTGAGCGGTCGTCTTCGGACTGGCTCATCGAGTTTTCCGGCAATTTGCGCATTATGAAACACTATCGATTCAACGAATAGCTTCGTACAATGTAACGGTGTCCAGACGCCATGTCGAGAACGATCGATGTACATTCTGTCGTAGTTCGATCACTTATCACGTTATTTAAAACAGTAGTGACTGCCGCGCGATTCCGATGTCCGAGACCAGCAGCGCCAAGCAAGAAACCAGCGCCCACGCCGAGGGCAAGGTAGGCGACGGGCCGGCAAATGCCAGCCGCACACGCGTGCGTGAATTGTTCGACCAGATCGTCGAAATACCGGCGCAACAAGCCGATGACATGCTGAGCCACGCCGACCTCTCCGTCGAAGAACGTGCCGCCGTCATGCGTTTGCTGGATGGCCATCGCAAGCATCGCTTGTTCGGCGTTCCGGCGGCAAACTGGGCGCACCAACTCCAAGACAATGATGACGCGGCAGAGTCCCTGCTCGGTCGTCGTATCGGACCTTTCGAGATCGCACGCTTCATCGGCCGAGGCGGCAGCGCCGTGGTTTTTTTGGCACGCCGATCCATCGGCGATGCAAATCAGGATGTCGCGCTCAAAGTCCTCAACAACGGACGTTTTTCGTCGGATGCGTTGCGGCGGTTTCAACGCGAACAGTCGATCCTCTCACGCCTCACTCACCCGAACATCGCGCGCCTGATCGATGCGGGCATCGACGATGTCGGCAGCCCTTTCATCGCGATGGAATTCGTCGAAGGCGTCGATCTCATCCGCTACGCCGCGACTCATTCGCTCGATCTTCGCGCGCGGCTGCATCTGCTGATCGATTTGTGCCGCGCCGTCGACGCCGCACACCGGCTGCTGATCGTCCACCGCGATCTCAAACCTTCAAACGTGCTCGTGACTGCGGACGGGCAGATCAAAGTCCTCGACTTCGGCATCGCCAAACTCGTCGACGACACGGATTTGGAAACGGCCACGCAACACATCGCGCTGACGCCCGCTTACGCGGCGCCGGAACAATTCCACGCCGGGCCGGCCGCAACATCGATGGACGTGTTCGCGCTGGGCGTGTTGTCCAGCGAACTGCTGCTCGGCGGCCGGCTCGGTGCCGATGCCACGTTGCCGACCAACGATTCGACAAAGACCTGGCCACGCTGGCGCAAGCTCGACACCGATCTGGCGCATATCCTGCGTGCTGCACTGGCGAGCGAACCGCGTCGTCGCTATTCCTCGGCCGGTCACATGGCCGACGATTTCGAGCGCTACTTGCGTCGCGAGCCGATTCAGGTCGTGCCGTTGTCGCAAGGGTATCGCCTACGCAAATTCATTTCCCGTCATCGGCGCGGAGTGGCCGCCACGTCGCTGGTACTGGCTACTGCCTTGGCGGGCGCCGTCGGCGTTTTATACCAGGCCGGTGTCGCGCAGAGACAAGCGAAAATCGCGCAGCAACAAGCGGTACTGGCGCAAGAACATGCCGCACGCGCCAACGAAGTTCGTGATTTTCTCGTATCCGTCTTCAAGGCCGGCAGCGCCGACCTGCCCCGAGATCAGCGCCCGAGCGTCGATGACATCGTCGAAAAAGCGAGTCAGCGGCTGCTCTCGGATCAGCATCTCGCCGATGGACTTCGCATGGATTTGCTGCTCACCCTCGCGGAAGTGAGTAGCAGTATCGGAGCCTACGCTCGCGCGGAGACACTGCTCGACGAAATCGATTTGCTCGCCGCGCGTGTAGGCGATAACGGTCGCGACGCACTACTGCGTTCCAGCGTGCTTCGCGCCGGAAATATTCTTGCCCAGACCGCAACCCGGCAAGGCGAACGCGTGGTCTCCATCCTGGAACCATTGCGGGGCACTCTAGAATCGCGCAGCGAAGCCACGGCGATTCAGGGCCTTCTGCATCTGGCCAACGGATACGAATACGAAGGACGCACTGAAGAAGCGCTGGGTCTGGCACGAAGCGCCGTTTCGCATGCCCGCAGTACGAAAAATCCGGAGCTTCTTCTCAACGCGATGGAGCGCCAGGCGAGCCTAACCTGCGAAACCATGCATCATGTCGAGGCGATCCACGCTTACGACGCCGCCATGGCTGTGTGGGAGAGTCAGGGCCGGCCGGCTCTACCCGTGGTCATCAACCTGTTCGGCGGCACCGCGATCGCCAAGGAAGCTGCAGGTGATATCAGCGGTGCGGAAATCGCGTATCGGCGCGCCATTGACGAATCCGATCGCTTTTACGATCGCGACAATGTCACGACGATGAACTGGCTTCACTTTTACGGCTTGTTCCTGATCGCGCAGTCACGCGCCGACGAAGCCGAACCCTACCTGCGCCGAGCGCTGCAAATCACCGAAGGCCTCTACGGAGCGAACGATACACGCACCTTGCAGTCGGTCTCCGCGATGGCATCACTGGCGGCGGCGCGCGGTAACTCCGCCGACGCAATCCAGTGGGCCACGCGCGCCATCGATTTGTCCGTTGCCCAAGGCGTCGGGGGCCTATCTCTCGCTGGCAAGCTAGGTATACGCGCGCGCTTTGAAGCCGAAGCAGGGCGACTGACCGAAGCCTCCAGCGATGTGGAACGCGCGCTGACGGAACAAAGAAAGAACGAGACCGACGATTCTCCGTTTCACGCCAGTATTTTGAACGTGCGGCTCGACATCCAGGTCAGGCAACATCGCTACCAGGACGCCGTGGATACCGCCGATCAGGTCCTGGCTATCAACAGACCGGTCGGCGGAAGTAGCAAGCGATCGGAATTGATAACACGATTCTTGCGCGCGAAAGCGCTTTTGGGTCTGCGCCGAACATCCGAAGCACTCGCGGAATTACAAGACGTCGAACCCGAGTACGCCAAAATCAATCCAAACGATGCAATACATTTTGAGATGGCGACGTTGAAAGCCGATGCTCTTGTTCAAGCGCGACGACCTGCCGAAGCGTCCGTCGCGGCGCATGTCGCACTTGCACTAGCGCCGACGTCGGCAGACCGGAATTCGCTGACGCATTTGCGTCGCTTGTCGAATTCGTCGCCTCAACGGTAACTTTATCCGTGACCACTCTGCGATGGAGCAACTCACGGTGCTCGAAATACTCGATGCGTCATCAGCTGTCTCTTGATAAAGCGTTGGTCCGATGGCGCGGCTGATTGGGTTAAGTTAGCCTCGACTCACTGTGGCTGAGGCCACGCGCTTAGCGTGCGTGCACGTTTGATCGACGCTGTCCTCGTTACTCGAATCCCGACGCGAAAACAACATCGTTGAATTCAAATGCTCCGATGTCCGGCGCAGCACCGACAACACGCCTGAATCCGGCGCCGCGTTGATCGAAAGAATCCACATTCGATGCGCCATGATCGATAGCTGCACTTCCGGGCAGTAATGCGTGCGTCATCGTGAGCCCGCCGTTGTCGGCAAGCGCAGCGAGCATGGGTGCGTCTCTTATGGTGCCTTGTGGCACATCGATGGAAGAACTGACAATCAGATTGTTCGAACCGAACATCGTTTTTTGCGGTCCGCCGCCAATGTCTTTGCTTGCCGCACCGCTGGTCAGAAAATTGCCCGCTACCAATGTATCGATGAACTCGTGCGAGTTTCCATCCAGATAAAGTCCACCTCCGGTGACCACCGCGTGATTGTTCGTGACGGTGCAGTGCGAGAAATGTGCGACGTTTCCCGAATTGACTAGCATTCCACCGGCAAGATAACCGCTGTTGTTTCCCGAGATGGTGCTCTCCCGACAATTCACGGTTGAGCCTGATACGGAAGAAAAAACGCCGCCGCCGCTGCCTGTCGATTTATTCGATGAAATCGTGGATTGGCTTATATTGATCCCTGGAGAAAAAACTCCGCCACCCTCTTCCGATTTGTTGTTGCTGATCGTCGAATAGCTCACGCTGACCGCCGTGCCAGTATGATTGAGATTCGAGGCGTAGATGCCTCCGCCCCGCGCATAGTTCGCGTTGCCCGGTCTTCCATAAGCCGAGTTGCCACTGATGGTGCTGAAACTGACCGTCACATAGCTCGCCGCGATGCCGCCGCCGCGTGCTTTACCGGTCGCGGAATAGACGGAACTTTCCGATACCGTGCTCCGATACAGCGCGACGCCGCCGGGCTCGACGAAGATGGCGCCGCCATAAGCACGTCGGCTATCGAGCGTTTTCGCCTGACATCCGGTAACGATACTTTTGTCGAGAAAGATATGACCTGTTGAATAGATACATCCGCCATTCGGACTTGCGCTGCCTGTGCTATCGCCGTTTCGGATCGTCATGTTTTCAAGATCAAGTTTGCCGATCCCGATGTGCCGAATGACACGGCCGTTCTTCGATCCGTCGATTGTCATTCCCGCGACGGGTCCTTGCAGCGTGACGTTGTTTACGGAGATCAACAGTTCCCCAGTTCTCAACGTGATCTCGTTGCAGGGCGCGAGATTGAAATCGATGACAGTGCCGTCGACCGCTTCACTCAATGCCTGTCGCAACGTGTTCGGACCGCTGTCCGCGCAGCTCACCACGGAGATGATATTGCTCACGGACGCTGGCCGCGCGCGCGTCGTCGCGTGGCGCGCGTAGAGGTGCTCGCTTCCCGCGCCGCAAGCGATGCCGGTCAGCATGAGTGCCGCTGCGAGAGGTCGACGCGCCGGTAAACGTTGACGGGCATGTGCTACGTATCGTGGAAACATGGTTGTCCTTCTGATTGCGCTGCAAATCAGAACGAACTTCCGACGCTCGTTACGCCACCGCCCCCATAACCATAGCTCGTGGAGAAGATTTTTCGCCGCCAACTGCGCTGCAAGGAAGTCGACAGATTAAATTCTCACGCCTCCCATACAACGGGACGTCAGATTTATGGCCACGACGTCAGTTACGATAAGCCCACCCATCGTGACGCCCAACAGGGTCCGATTCCGTAAACCAACAACGACGCATGAGACAGCGCGTGGAACATCTCGAACACGAGATCACACCAACGAGGTCTGCGCTTTTGTCGCACCGGCGCGTCGCTATCTGGCTGCTCGCGCTCCTCT
>JBDUEI010000082.1:0-6477 GCA_040002515.1 Rudaea sp.
GTACAGAAATCGTTTATCGCGACGATGCAAAACGACTGGCCGAATTGCCGGATCTACTCGGATTCCCGATCGTGCTGAAGATTCCGGACGGATCGTTTTCGCGCGGCATCGTGAAAGTCGAAACGGTCGAACAACTCAAAGTCGCGGTAGACGATTTGTTTCAGCACACGGCGCTCGTGCTCGCACAGGAATTCATGTTCACCGAATTCGACTGGCGCATCGGCATCCTCGACGGGCAACCGCTGTATGCGTGCCAGTACTTCATGTCGCGCGGGCATTGGCAGATTTACAACCACGCCGGAAATACGACGCAACGCTCCGGCGGCTTCAAGACATTGCCGGTGCGCGACGCACCGAGCGATGTGGTCAAACTGGCGTTGAAGGCAACGGCGCCGATCGGCGATGGGCTGTATGGCGTCGATCTGAAACAAGTCGGCGATCGCATCGTCGTCATCGAAATGAACGACAACCCGTCGATCGACGCGGGCGTCGAAGACGCTTATCTCGGCGAAGATCTGTATCGCCGCATCATGCAGGAATTCCTGCGCCGCATGGAACGTAAACGGCTCGGCATCACCGATTAGCCGCGAAGAGTCGCCATCCTTGGCGGAACTGCTCCGAATGTCGCGATGCGGCGATGACGCAGACGCTGCGCCTGGCGCGCAGGCCGCTGTCGACGCCGCGCGCGGGCGAGATCGACTTTGACGAGAAGCGCGCGCGACGTCGACAACAAACGCGCGCGATGGATAAAGGCCAAATCGAGCAGCGGCGCCACGATCAACCAGAACGGCAACCAGCCGATTGATTGCTGCATGCCGCGCGCTTGCGGAATCAACGCGATCACCACGGTTCCGAACACGAACCACGACCAGAGTGCGAGCTCGGTCGCGGAATAGATTGAAACCGGCAGTGTCATCGAGCGAGTCATCGGCGTCTCCTTGAGCGTGCCGCTACGTTAATCGCGACCGATCTCACAGACTGAGATCACACCGCCACGTTCAGCCCTATAATCGAATCAACCTGGGAGGAGCCGTGGAAACATCCCACTTTCTGTCGTATGCCGTGATGTTCCTCGCCGCCGCGGTGATTGCCGTGTCGGTGTCCAAGCGTTTCGGATTGGGCGCGGTGCTCGGCTACCTCGGCGCCGGCGCGCTCATCGGTCCGCATCTGCTGAACCTCACGCCCGATACGAAGCAATGGTCGGAGTTTTCCGAATTCGGCGTGATCCTGCTTCTGTTTATCATCGGCACGGAATTGTCGCCGCAACGCTTATGGCTGATGCGCAAATCGGTGTTTGGCGCCGGCACGCTGCAAGTCGTCGTGTCGGCGATGCTGATCGGCGGTGCGTGTCTCGCGGCCGGATTTTTGTGGAAGTCATCGCTGGTCGTGGGGCTTGCGCTCGCGTTGTCGTCCACAGCGATCGGTTTGCAAACGTTGACCGAACGCAAACAACTCGGCAGTCCACACGGACGCATGGCGTTTGCGATTCTGCTGTTTCAGGACGTCGCGGCCATTCCGATTCTGGCGCTGATTCCGCTGCTCGGCGCGCACGAAGCCGTGGGCGATGGCGGTTCGGAACTCGTCGCCGGCATCAAGATCGTCGGCGTGATCGCCGCTGTCGTGGTCGGTGGACGTCTGTTGTTGCGGCCGATCTTCCGCATCGTCGCCGGATTGCAGATCGCGGAAGTATTCACGGCCACCGCTTTGCTCGTGGTGCTCGGAACCGCGTGGCTGATGCAGCTCGCCGGGATGCAGATGTCGCTCGGCGCGTTTCTCGCCGGCATGCTGCTCGCCGATTCGGAATATCGGCACGAGATCGATTCGCAGATCGAACCGTTCAAGGGTTTGCTGCTCGGATTGTTTTTCGTCAGCGTCGGCGTATCGCTCGATCTGCATCTCGTACAGCAGGAGCCCGCGCAAATAGCGGTGATTGTGGTGGCGATGATTGCGATCAAATCGCTCGTGCTGATCGGCATCGGTCGTTTGTCGAAGAAACTGGATTTCGCCGAAACGGTTCGGCTCGCCGTGGTACTGGCCGGCGGCGGCGAATTTGCGTTCGTGGTGCTCAATCTCGCGCAACAAGATGGTTTGCTCGACGCGGTGCAACGCGATGTATTCACGGTAGCGGTGACGTTGTCGATGGCGCTCACGCCGCTGGCCGTCATTGCAACGACGCGTTGGCTGGCCGGCCGCAAGACGGCACCGGAGCGGGATTTCGACGAGATCGTCGATACCGCACCGCGCGTCATCATCGCCGGTTACGGACGTGTCGGACAAATCGTGGCGAGAATTCTGCGCGCGCAAAAAATCCCGTTCACCGCGTTGGAAAGTTCGGTCGAACAAGTCGATTTCTCGCGTCGTTTCGGCAGCAATATTTATTTCGGCGATCCGAGCCGGCCGGAATTGCTACGCGCCGCCGGCGTCGACAAAGCCGAAGTGTTCGTGCTCGCAACGGACGATCCGGAAGCCAACATCCGCACCGCGCGCATCGTCAAACGCATGTATCCGCATTTGAAAATTGTCGCACGTGCGCGCAATCGCCAGCACGCGTTCCGACTGATGGATATGAATATCGAGCATGTCGTGCGCGAGACATTTTTTTCGAGTCTGGAAATGTCGCGGCAAGTGCTCGAGGATCTCGGCGTCGATCCGACGATCGCGAGAGATCGCGTCGACAAATTCCGCAAGCACGACGCGAAAGTTCTGCAGTCGCAATATCTGGTCTATGACGACGAAGCCGCACTCGTGCAATCGGCAAAAGATGCGTTCGAAGATCTGGCACGACTGTTCGAAGCGGATATCGACAACGAAGAGCGCGCGGCGCACGAATCGCGGTAACTCGTTTAGTCGAGTTCGTTCGCTGCCTTTCGTGCGCTGATGACCGGCGCGAGCATCGCGCTCTGTGCGCCGAGTTCTGCCGCGACATCGATGAAACCGAGCAAGTGCGCGACTTCGCGCGCGGTACGTTCGCGCACATCGCGCAAGTCTACGTTCGCACCTGCGGCAATGAGTGCGCGCGCCGGCAACAGCAATCCATGCATCGCGCACGCGTGCAATGCGGTGACGCCGCGATGGTCGGCGACGTTGATGTCGGCATTCCGTTTCAACAGCGACGGCATCAACGCCAATAGGGCTTTCTGATCGGCTGTCGCGCCGGCTTCTGCATGGGCGCCGAGCAGGAGCAGGAACGCCGTCTGTCCTTCCGAATTGCGCGCATCGACGGAGGCGCCGTGATCGAGCAGCGCATCCAGTGTGTGCCGCGCGCGTTCCATGTCCCGCCCCTGAAACGCGAAATGCGCGGCTGCATGCAAGGCGTGTGTCTGGCTGTCGTCCTCGGCATCGGCGGCGGCGCCGCACTTCAAAAGCATGGAGACAACTTCCGGATAGCCCAGTGCTGCGGCGATCATCAGCGCGGTGCCGCCGCCTTTGAGTCGCTGATTGACGTCCACGCCATGCGAAATCAACGCGTCAATCACGCTGGCGCTACGCGCGATAACGGCGGCACTCAATGCGGTGGCGCCGCTGTTCGCTGCGCGCGTTGCATCGGCGCCGCTTTCCAACAAACAGGCGACGGCATCCGCATGGCCGTTGCCGGCGGCGCGCAGGAGTGGTGTGGCGCCCTGCGCATCGGTGGCGTCGATGGATAAGCCTAGTGCCGTCAATTTCCGGATCGCCGAAACGTCGCCGACCGTCGACGCGGAAAGAAGATCGTCGTCACGAAGTATACGTTGCGGCAATTTCCACAAATGCCAATTCAGCCATTGTTGTAGTTGCGAGTCCGGCCGGGCCAGGGCGATGCCGAGCGGCGTTTCGCCGTTGCTGGCCGCGATATCAGGATTGGCGCCGGCTCGAATGAGACGTTTTACGGAGTCGAGCGCGACGTCGGAAGGCAAATACAGCGCGGCGTACAGCGGCGTGCGGCCGAGATGATCCCGCGCGTTGGGATCGGCACCGCGGGACAATATCGCGTCCACCAATTTGACGCTGCCGGCGGAGACGGCGTGCCAAAGCGCAGTGGCGCCCGTTTCATCGGCCGAGAAAATGTCGGTTCCGCTGTCGACCGCGCGCAGCGCGAGCGATTCGAGTTCTTCGTAACGCTCGCCCGTGCGCAACGCAGCGCAGACACGTCGCAGGAAGTCGCTGCCGGCGCACGATGCCGAAGCATCGAGCAGATCGATCACGGCATCGAGTGAGGTGGGCAAAAGTTCGCAGGCGCGGACGAGCAATGATTTATTTTCGCGAACGCACTCTGGACTCAGCCCGTGTACCAGCAGCCAGCGGCGCGGCGCGGGATCTTGATGTGGAATGAGTTCGATGAACAATCGTGCCAATTCGTCATGTGGCCAATCGCGGACGACGGACTCGAAACGCTCGACGATGGGCCAATGTCCGAATCGCAGCGCGTCGAGTAGATGCTCCGGAGAATCTTCGGCGCACGTAGGTTCGCTGGACGTTGCACTCTGATTTTCCGGGCGCGGGTAATCCGGATCGAGCAGTTCGACGATATCCCAGCGGCCGCGCTTGGCGGCGAAGTGGACGGCGCGACGGCCATCGCCGGCGTCGGCCGCGCGCGACGCGCCCATATCGAGGAGGCGCTGCACTACCGCGTGGTTGGCCTTGGCCGACTGGCAGGCGATGATCAGAGGGGTGCGGCCTTTCGCATCGACGAGATCCACCGAAGGATGGCGTATGGCAAGTACGTCGAGCACGTCGCCGGCACCGGCTCTGGCGGCTTCCATCAATGCGGTGACGCCGTGCGCGTCGGCCAGATCGATGTTCGCGCCCGCATCGAGCAGCAACTGGACGATGAATGCGTTGTCATTGAGTGCCGCCGTCATCAACGCCGTGCGATTGAGCGGGCCGCGCGCATCCACGCGGGCCTTTCGCTTCAACAAGAGTTTGATGCCTTGAGGGTCGTCGTTATCCACGCCCGATGCGGCGATGAGTGCCGGTTGACCGTGGTCGGTATCGATCTTCGCGCCGCGCTCGAGAAGAAAGCGTGTCATCTCCCAGTTCGCGACGGCGCAGGCGACGCCAAGCGGCGTGAGTCCTTCGGCGTTGATCGCATCGAGCGGCGCGCCGGCGTCGCATAACAGCGCGGCCATGATCGGCTTCTCGCAGATCGCGGCGCAATGCAGCGGCGTATCGCCGTTGGCATCGACGCAGCGCGGATCGGCGCCGTTGGTGAGCAGGGTCATGACGGCATCGGGACGTCCTTCGATGCTGTCGCGTGTGGCGGCGATGAGTGGGGCCAAGCCTGCGTGCGCGCGATTGAGGTCGGCGCCTTTGGCGATCAGTCCACGCAGCAATCGCATGTCGGGACTCATGCTGGCGAGTTCGACCACGGAGCGTTGATCGCGATCGCCGGGAGGCGGCGTGGTATTCGGATCTGCGCCGCGATTTAAGGCGGCGAGCGCGAGTTGGGTTTGTCCGGCACGGACGCAACGCAGCAACATCGCGTCGAGTTCGTCTTTCGTCGCGGCCTCATGGAGTTGCTCGGAAACTTCTTCGACGACACCGACGATGTGCGCGGCATATTTTTCACTGCGGCTGCGTCGATCCCGTCGGCGCTCGATCATCAGCGCGTCGGCGGTGCGGTTGATGATGGTCAGACTTATCAATGGCACGACGACGATTGGATATATCGACAACGCAACAAGACGCTGCGGGCCGTTCAAGGGAAGTCCGAATCCCGCAATACTGATTGCGCCTTCCGCAAGGATTAGCAGACAGATGGCGACGATTAGTCCGTGACTGAAAAAGAGTTCG
This sequence comes from Rudaea sp., assembly GCA_040002515.1. Classification (GTDB taxonomy): domain Bacteria; phylum Pseudomonadota; class Gammaproteobacteria; order Xanthomonadales; family Rhodanobacteraceae; genus Rudaea. The sequence goes on from JBDUEI010000082.1 coordinate 5,770, forward strand.
TTGGAATCGGTGATCCGGCGCGCCAGACCGAGGCAGCGCGACATCTGCGCGAACACGCCTTCGCCTGCGAAATTGCGCCGCGTTGCGTTTCGCCAAATGCACGGAAGCGCGAAGGCGGGCCATATTTTCCAGAGACTCAGCAAGGCCAGCACACATGTCGTTGAGAGTGCGAGCGTCGCGCCGAGCGAGGGATCGCGTAGTAACCAGGCGACCGGATAACCGATCACGATTTCGACGAACGCGATGTAGCACACGAGGAGACCGAAACAAGCGCCGACGCGGCTCAGAAGGGCGGTGCTAAACCGATCTTCGAAACGACAACCTGTCAGTTGTGCAGTGGCGAGGAATACGCTCGCATCAGCTGCAACGATCAGCGCGGCTATCCACGGCTGACTGACGAAGGCGGCGACGACAAAGGCGACTGCGGCGGGAAGAAAAAAGCTGAGGGCGGAAATCCAGTCTTGCTTACGCCGTGAGGGCATCGTCGACTCAAACACATTGCAGCGAGCGAATGACGTGAGTATATGCGCTCTGCTGTTGCAGAAGTATCGATTCGTACTGTGCTTCGTGCGACCGCGGAAGATTTTTTTCTTCTATCAAAAATGATCGTAGCAGCAGCGGGGCCGTCGACTTACATCGACGCTATTTTATTTCGCCCAAAGAAAAACCCCCTCATCGTGCGATGAGAGGGTTGGATATAAAGCCCCT
>JBDUEI010000083.1:0-13531 GCA_040002515.1 Rudaea sp.
TAAAATTTGCGAACACCGCAACACCTCCGCCTCCCAGCAGATAGGATTTGTTGTCGGAGATCGTGCTGTACGTCGTGATCAACGGACCGGACGTGCTGATACCGCCACCTTGATAACGGGCACTGTTACCGCTGACAACCGTGGCTTGAATGTAAGTCGTGCCATAGGTAGGCGGGAAATCAGACGTCGGAGTCGTGCCGTTGTCGAAAACGCCACCACCCACGAAGGCGGCCGTATTGCCATCGACCAGGCTCGATTGCAAGGTCAGCAAGGATTGATTGTAGATACCGCCGCCGGTTTGATCGGCGACGTTGCCGCTGAGCGTAACGAATGCAAGTGTCGTCGGATACTTCGCCACGTTGGAGGGAGTAGGACCCGATGAGAACACGCCGCCGCCGTTGACCGCGTGGCATCCGGTAACGCTGAGATGGTCGAGCATCACTGCCCCATTGGAGTACAGGCAGCCGCCGTTGCCCGAGGTGCGACCGTTGGCCAGGCTGAGCGAAGAAATCGTCAACACGCCTTTGCCGGAATGATAGAAAACCCTGCCTACGTGGTTGCCATCGATGGTCAATACGTGGCCGGTCGGACCGCGAATGGCAAGGTTGGCTAAACCGATCGGGATTTCACCCGACTGCAACGTGATCGTGCTGCACGACGTATCCAAACCGCTCAAGTCCACGAGATCGGCATCCACCGCTTTGCCGATTGCCGTGCGCAGTGACTCGCCTTTGACCCCGTGCCCCGGCGGGAGGTCGTTGCATCGACTCACGACGATAGTGCTGGCCATGCTGGATTCCGATGTCGCAGCGACGCCCAGGATTGCGACGATCGACGCCGCCAGACGCGCCTGAACCGAGGTGCCAAAACCGCTTCGATGGTTGCGCGCTTGAATGCTCTTCTGGTGTTGCACGGTATCTCCCCTTCTTGCATAGCCAGGCTTGGCCTGCAGTCACCGACAATGAACACAATGGGCGCGCTGGCGCTTGATCCTTTTGTGAGGAAATGATGACGAAATGAAAAGCAAGTCGGATTGGCCGCCGAATACCAACCGCTGCATTCCGGGAGAGTCGCATTGGGTGCCAATGCCGAGAATCCGGAAACTGGCAGTAGAATAATTCGCCGGGGTGTTTTCCCTGCGATGACGATGGGCATCTCGCTTGGAGATCAAGTTCTACGAATTCGACGATTTCCGTTTCGAACCGACCGCGCATCGGTTGTACCGGAACGGCCTTCCGGTAGAACTCGAGCCCAAAGCGTTCGCGCTGTTGCTCGAATTCGTCCAACGACCCCAAGCGCTGCTCACGCGCGACCAGCTTCTCGAGGCCGTTTGGGGTCATCAGCACGTCACGTCGGCGGCACTCAGCCGGTTGGTCACGTTGCTTCGCCGCGCCTTGGGTGACGATTCTGACAATCCACGTTACATACATACGGTACACGGCCTCGGTTATCGGTTTGGCGTGATGCCGTTATCAGCGCCGATCCAAGAACCGCACGTCGACTTGGCGATCTCGAAAAGTCAGTCCGAACTCGCATCCGCGGTGCCGCGACGACGTTCGAGAGACATCCGCTCGTCGCACGTATGGATGTGGGCGGCGGTGATGGCGATATTGCTCGCCACAGCGTTCATCGCATTCCTTCCGCGCAGCAACCGTTCCGACGTCGTCAGATCCCCCATTATCGCGGTATTGCCGTTCACCACGCGCAGCGAGAATGGCGACATGCGCGCCGCGGCGGAAGGCTTATCGGATAGTCTGGCCGACGCATTCGCACGCCTGACCAACCTCAGCGTTGCCGGGCGAGAGTCATTGCGCGCGCTGGGTCGTGGGCAGGTCGATCCGCAACGTGTGGCGAACATGCTCGATGCTGATTACGTCCTCGACGGTGAGATCATCGCCGAGGGCGAACTGGTCCGCTCACACGTGGATCTGTGGCGACGCGGCGAAATCGTTCCGCTCTGGGTCGATGAGCAGACGTCGCCACGCGAACAACTGTTTCGTGTCGTGGTTCCCCTGATGGAGCGGGTGCGCGCAACGCTCGTACCGAATTCAAAATCAATCATGCCGGCGCCGATCATTGCCGTCCCGGCACAGGATCTCTACTGGCTGGGGCGCCACTACTGGTATCAACGTACGCCCGAAAGCCTTGCGCGTGCGCTCGGTTATTTCCAGCAGGCTATTGCCGATAACCCAAAGTACGCACAGGCGTATTGCGGGATTGCCGATGCATACATGCTGCTCAACGAATATGGCGATTTAAGTCTCGACGACGCGTCGGTAAAAGCACGCGCCGCCGTTGCGCGTGCCAAAGAACTCGCGCCAGATCTTGCTGATGCGTATGCGTCGGAAGGACTCATCCTTATGGGAGAGTTGCACTATGCGCAGGCAGTCGGCGTGTTTGAGCATGCATTGAAACTTTTCGCACGCCATCCCGATGCATCGATTTGGTACGGAACTGCGCTCAGCTACAGCGGACGACCGCGCGACGCACTGTCCTGGCACCGGGTCATCGAAGAACGCGATCCGCTAAATCCGATTCTGCAGACCTATCTTGGCGTGGATTCTCTGTTGGCAGGCGACCACGTTCAAGCATCGCGCAAGTTCGAGCGAGCCATCGAGTTGAATTCCGATTACGCCGAGCCGCACTGGCAAGTCGGACTGCAGCAGCAGCTCTTCGGACATGTCGCCGACTCCGTCAAGACATTCCGTGCCGCGCAGGACCTGCGAGGCACGAACGGTTCGGCGGCTTTCTATCTCGCTTATAGTTATCTCGCACTCGACGATGGTGAAAGCGCGCTAGCCGCACTGCGCGACGCACGCGATCTATCGCCGATTGATCGGATCGAAGCGGAGCTATGGTCGTTGTCGTCGAGTGGTCATCTCGACGTCGCGCAGCGCAGCCTCGACGCCATCAGGCCGGGTCCAGCCACGCAACTCTGGTACCTGGCGTTAAATGCGAGACTCAGCCTGTTGCGGGGCGACGAAGAGGGCGCGCGCCAGCGCTATGACGCCGTGTTTGCCGGAGCGCTCGAAGGCGGCGACCCCTTTCTGCGATTATGGCTACCGGACTTTGGGCTGGGCCATTTCTCCACCTGGATTTCTCTGCTTCCGGAAGGTTCGCCGAAACGCGCCGCCGCCATGCATGCCTATAGGACACAGATCGACCGCTTGGTCGCCGGTGGTGTGCAACTGCCGGAACTAAATTATCAGTTGGCACAAATTGCCGCGCTGGAAGGAAATGCCGAACAGGCCGCCGCGCAACTGGAGCTCGCACAGAATGCGGGTTGGCTCAGAGCCGGCGCGCTCGAGCGCGATCGTCCCTGGCTCGGTTACGCTCAGACGGAATGGCTAATACGTGCGCGCTCCCGGCAAGCCACTCGACTGTCCGAAGAGCGTGCGGCGATAGCCACAATGCGAATGCCGTTGAAAGCCATCGCCGACGACGCTCGCTGACCGCGTCTTACGTCGCGATTGAGGTGACGTACTATCCCAAATCACCCAACACCGCGTTCAACCCATCGGCCAGCCATTGAACGTCTTCGCGGTTGTTGTAGAGACCGAACGACACCCGCAGCGCGGAGTCAATACCGAGATGCCGCATCAGCGGCAACGCCGAGAGATGACCTGCGCGAATTTGTACGCCGCGTTTGCTCAGCGCCGCGCCGATGTCTTCGGCGGAGCGACCGTCGATCACGAAGGAATGGATCGGAACATCCGTCGCGTCTGCGCCGAGCCATCGCAGGTTCGGCACGGTGCTCAGTTTCTCGCGCGCGTAACGATTCAGTTTCTGCTCGTGACGGCTTACGTTATCCAGGCCGATGTTCCGCAAAAAACGGAATGCCTCGCCCATTCCGATCGCGCCGGCGATATTCGCGCTCGCCGTTTCGAATCGGGCAGGGCCATTCGGTATCGTCCATGCATCGAGCGCGGCGTTCGGCGTCGAATTCCATCCGAGTTGCCAGGGCGGCATCGCATCGACGAGTGAGCGTTTGATGTAGAGCGCACCGATGCCGTTCGGGCCGTAGGCTTTGTGCGCGGAGCAGATGTAGAAGTCGACATCCAGATCGGAAACACTGACCGGGACGTGCGCGATGGCTTGCGCGCCATCGACCAAAATTTTTGCGCCGACTTGATGCGCGAGCGCCGCGATATCGCCGACGGGAAGTATCGAACCGAGCACGTTCGATGCGTGCGTGACGGCGACCAGTTTGGTCCGCGACGAAAGCGAATCGCGCAACTCATCGATACGGAATTCGCCGTCGCGCGCGAGTGGCGCCACGCGCACCGAGGCGCCCACGGATTGCGCGAGCGCGAACCACGGCGCCAGGTTGGCGTGATGTTCCAGCCCGCTGACGACGATCTCGTCGGCCGCGCGAATATTTTCGCGGCCCCAGGTTTGTGCGACGAGATTGATGGCCGTCGTCGCGCCTCCGCAAAACACGACGTCATCGGTGTGCGGCGCGCCGAGAAATTCGGCGACGACTCGGCGCGCGTCGTCGTAGGCATGCGTCGAACTTTGATCGAGTTGCGTGTTTCGATCACGATAGAACGCCGACATCGCATCGATGACGGCATTCGGTTTCTGCGTGGTCGCGGCGCTATCCAAATACGTCCATCGTCGTTCTTGCGCGTGCGCGAAGAACGGAAATTCCGAACGGGCGCGCAGGATGTCGGACGACGGGTCGTTCAACATTTTTTCTTGAGCGCAGTGCGTGTGAATACGCCGCGCGGCTTCACCGCTTCGTTCGACATAGACGCTATGCAGCGACCAGCAGCGTATTGGCGAATGGCCACTTCGTATCCACCCATTGGTTCTGGATGGTGAAGCCCGAATCGCGCGCGAGATCGTCTATGCTTTGCGTGGTGTATTTGTGGCTGCTCTCCGTCCAGATCGTCTCGCCGGACGCGAACGTCACATCGAATTCGCACGCGCCGATATGCACGGTCTGCGCGAACTTCGAACGCAAATGCATCTCGACGCTATTCGTCGTTTCATTGAAACGCGCGACGTGCTCGAACGCGCGCAGATCGAAGTTTGCCTTCAGTTCGCGATTGATGCGGCCGAGCAGATTGAGATTGAACGCGGCCGTGACACCGCGCGGATCGTCGTACGCATCGATCAATTGTCCGTGCGCCTTGATCAGATCGGTGCCGAGCAGCAGCGAATCGCGCGGCTGCAGAATCGCGCGCACCTCGCGCAGGAAGCGCGCGTCGGCGCCCGCGTCGAAATTACCGATCGTGCTGCCGAGGAACAGCACGAACAAATGCGTGCCGGCTTCGCGTCGTTTCGCGACTTCCGCGAGCCCAGACAGATATTCGCTCTCCACACCAACGATGCTCACCGAGTCCAAATCGCGCAGTTCCGCTTCGCAGGTCGCGAGCGCGGCTGGTGAAATCTCGATCGGGTAATACGACAGCGGTCCGTGTTCGCGCAGCGCGTTGAGGATGTAGCGCGTCTTGCGGCCACTGCCGCTGCCGAGTTCGGAGACGATGGATTTATGCGGAATGTTCGCGGCGATTTCGCGCGCGTGACGCTGCAGCAAACGCTCGTCGGCGCGCGTGAGTCCGTACTCGGGCAACAGCGTGATCGCATCGAATAACGTCGAGCCGAGCGGATCGTAGAGATATTTCGACGGCAATTCCTTTTGTCCATCGCGGCTCAATCCGGCGCGCACATCGGCGGCGAATTGTTCGCGCAGGTGAATGTCGGGTGTGGTGAGAATCGTCATGATGGGTTACTCCTTGTCGATATCGACGCAACGAAATCCTGCATAGACGTATTGATAGTGATTCTGAAACCAATTGCGAAAACTCGGCCGCAACATCGATGGCGCGGTGCGCACGCTGCCGCCCTTGAGCACGAAATGCATGCCGTCGAAAAACGGTTCCGAATAATTCGGATAGAAATCGAACGTGCGAAATCCCGCGAACGGTGCGAACACCGTCGACGTCCATTCCCATCCGTTCGCGTGCATGCCGACGAGGCCGAATTCGCTCGGCGCTCCGAGCGCGGCTGAATTCACCGGAAACGGATCGAAACCGCGCGTCGCCAGCGCGCGTGGATGCAGCGACGACGCGCCGAACGCCGCGCGTTGCCACTGCGCTTCCGTCGGAAGTGAACGGCCCGCCCATCGCGCGTATGCACTCGCTTCGGCATGGCTCACGTACACCGGTCCATCGAGCGGCAACGGAATCGCATCGAACATCGCGCGCCAGAACCACGCGCCGGCCATTCGCAGCCAGAACGCCGGATGGGAAATCGAATGCGCGGTTTTCCACGCCCAATTTTCGTCGTCCCATAAATCGCGATCGTCGTAGCCGCCATCGTCGTGGAAACGCAAATACTGGGCGTTGCTGATCTTGAATTTATCGATCGAAAACGCCGGCGCGTCGACGGTATGGCCTTCGAATTCGTTGTCCCACCCGAACGTTCCGGATGACGAACGTTGGCCCAGCGTCGCCGGCCCAGCCGGAATGCGCACCGTTTCCGGCGTGACCGTTGCCTTCGATGCGATGTGCGATCTACGCGTGCCGCTCTTTGTCTCGTACGGCATCTGATGGAACAGATACGACAAGGTTTCGGAATGCATCTGGCGATGTTCGACGACGACGGTAAGCACTTGCTCGAAAGCATCGTCGACATTGGCGCGTTCGAGCGCCACATCGGTCTGTCCGCGCACGAGATCGCGATACGCGCGGATTTCTTCGAGCGTCGGCCAATCCGACGGTTGATCGGAAGGCAGATTTCCTGCCACGGGATCGATGCCGAACGCGAACAGGCGATCGAGATCGGCGTGCGATCCGGCGATGTGCAGACGTTCGCTCAGCAAATTCCAGTCGAACGCTTCCAGATGGCCGATATAAAACGCCAGGCGATGCCGTTCGGAAATCGGTCGATCGAAGAGAAATTCCGGTTTGATGATCTCGAACAACGCATCGGTTTCCGCACGCGCGGCATGCAGGCGTTCGAGCAAATCGGAGCGCTGCAGATTCGCGTTCAACATCATGCGATCTCCAGCGGACGCAAATCTTCGAGCGTCGTCGGGATGAGTTCGGATACGGTGGGATGAATATGCATCGCATGCGTGATCGTCGTGTACGGTTTTTTGGCGTACATCACATCGACGATGCAATGAATCGCTTCATCGGCTTCGATGCCGAACAGGCACGCGCCGAGGATGAGTTTCGAATCGGCGTCGACATAAATTTTGATGAAGCCGCGCGTTTCGCCGCGCTCGTGCGCACGGCCGACGCGCGACATCGGCCGCGTGCCGACGAGTGCGTTGATTTTCTTTGTCCGGATTTCGGTTTCCGTCATGCCGACGCGCGCGAGCGGCGGATCGGTGAAGATCGCGTAAGTTTCGATGCGATCGCTGACGCGCCGTTGTTCGTTGCGCAACAGATTCGCCGCGACGATTTCGTAATCGTTGTACGAGGTATGCGTGAACGCGCCGCGGCCGTTGCAATCGCCGATCGCCCACACGTTGTCGAGCGATGTGCGCAGCGCATCGTCGACCTCGATGAAACCCGCGTCGTTGATTTTTATCGATGTGTTTTCCAATCCGAGATCGTCGGTATTCGGCACGCGACCGGTCGCGAGCAGCAAATGCGATGCCTCGATCTCGGGGTTCCTATCGTTCGCGCTGACGCGAAGTTTTATTCCACTGTCCGATTTCTCGACCGCGATCTTCGTCGCGCCGAGAACGACATCGATGCCGTCGTCGTCGATGAGTTCTTTCATCGCCTTCGACACGAATTCGTCTTCGCGCGTGATCAATCGTGGCCCGCGCTGCAGAACGGTGACGCGGCTGCCGAACCGCCGATACATCTGCGCGAATTCGAGTCCGATGTAACTGCCGCCGACGATAACGAGATGCTCGGGCAGAAAATCCACGTTCATCATCGTCGAGTTGGTCCAGTACGGCACGCCATCGAGCCCGTCGATTTTCGGGATGGCCGCGCGCGCGCCGACGTTGATGAAAATCTTGTCGGCGCTGATGCGCTCGTCGCCGATCTGCAGTGTGTTGTTGGATACGAATCGCGCATGGCCGTTGAGCACGGTGCAGTTCTTCGTCGTGCGCAACATTTTTTCGACGCCGAGTCGCGACGACTCCGACACGCGATCTTTCCGCGCCTTGACCTGTTTCATGTCGACGGCCACATCACGCGCCGTCACACCGAAATCGCCCGCCGTCCGCGCGACATGCGCCACACGCGCGTGCGCGATCAGCGTTTTGGTCGGAATGCAGCCGGTGTTGACGCAGGTTCCGCCGAAATCCTTGCGCTCGATGATCGCGACGTTTTGTCCCGCCTTCGCCAGATCGACGGCGAGCGGCGGACCGGCCTGGCCGGTGCCGATCACGATAGCGTCGTAATGCGTGGGTTTCGAACTCACTTCCATGTCTCCAGAAATTCGCGCGCCACATCCGATGCGCGTTTGTGATCGATATCGACCTGTTCGTTCATGCGCCGCATTGCGGCGTCGTCGATCCGACCGGACAATTCCGAAAGCGCTTCCCGCAATCCGGGAAATCGCTTCAGCGTTTCGCTGCGCACCGCGATCGCGCATTCGTACGGCGGAAAATAATGGCGATCATCCTCGAGCACGACGAACTCTTTGTGACCGAGCATGCCGTCCGTCGCGTTGGCGGCGGCCATATCGACCGCCTTGGTTTTCAACGCCGCGTATAAAAGTCCGAGATCCATCGCCACTGGCGCACCATCGATCTTCAATCCGTACGTTTGCACCAGGCCGTTCAAACCGTCCGGCCGCTGCGTAAATTCGTAACCGACGCCGAGCTTCCACGGCCGCTTCGCCGCATCCGACAACGTGCGCAACTGTTCTTGCTGCGCGGTGTCGGCGCGCACGACCATCGCAAATGTGTCGTTGAATCCGAGCGGCGCCATCCATTCGACGTTCCAGGTCCGATAACCTGACTGCACATGCGTGAAAACTGCGTGTGAATCCTTTTCTATGGGTCTGCGCAACACCTCCGTCAAGGCCGTTCCGGTGTATTCCGGGTACAAATCGATGGAACCGGCGATCAGCGCTTCGTGCGCCAATAACGTGCCGCCCAGATTCAGTTTTCGATCGACGTTGACGTGCAAACGCCGCTCGATCTGCGCGGCGACGATTTCGCCCAAGATCACCTGTTCGGTGAAATTCTTCGAACCGACCACGATCGTCGGCTGCTGCGGCGAGCACGCCGCGAGCAGGACGATCAGACCGAATAGCGCCGTTCTGCCCATTCGAGCACCTCGTCCGCGATGATGGCCATCAATGCCGCAGGAATCGCGCCGGCGAGAACCGTGACCAGATCCGCCGTCGCGATGCCGCGAAAAATAAACGTGCCGAGCCCGCCACCGCCGATGGCTGCCGCGATCGTCGCGGTGCCGATGGTAGCGACGATGGCGATGCGCAACCCGGCGAGAATCGTCGGCAGCGCGAGCGGAATTTCGACTTGCCACAAAATCTGACGACGCGTCATGCCCATCGCCAGCGCCGAATCGCGCACGCCCGCATCGACACTCAAAATCCCGACCACCATATTGCGCATGATCGGCAGCAACGCATACAGCGCCAGCACGATGATCGCCGTGCGTTTGCCGATGCCGCCGATGAACGGAATCGGCAACAGCAAACCGAATAGCGCAAGACTCGGAATCGTCTGGATCACGTTGACGACCGACAACATCGCGCGCCGCATCCGCGCATGCCGCGTCAGCGCGATCGCCGCCGGCGCGCCGATGATCACGGCGATGGCGATGGCGCAGATGACGAGCCAGGCGTGTTCGCCCGTCATCAGCAAAATCTCGTGAGCGAGCGATGGATTCACGCGCGATCGCCGTCGAGCGTGCGCAAAAACGTTTGCGCGTGAGGCGATGTCGCGCGCAAGAATTCGTCGGGTGTTCCGACGGTGTCGATCGCACCCTCGTGCAGCAACGCGATGCGCGAGCCGAGCAACAGCGCTTCGCGAATATCGTGCGTCACGAACAACGCGGCTTTGCCGAAGGTTTCGCGCAAACGCAGAAAATGTCGCTGCATGTCGAACCGCGTGATCGGATCGAGCGCCGCGAAGGGTTCATCGAGCAACAACAACGGCGGATCGGCCGCCAACGCGCGCGCGATGCCGACGCGTTGTTTCTCACCGCCGGATAACTGTTTCGGATAGCGCGAGGCGTACGTCGAAGGCGACAGGCCGACCGCGTCGAGCAGTTCACCGACGCGGCGTTCGATCTTGTCGTGCGGCCACCGCTCCAGCGTCGGCACGACGGCAACATTTTCCGCGACGGTGAAATGCGGAAACAATCCCCCGTCCTGGATGACATAGCCGATACGCCGGCGCAGCGCGATCGCATCCCACTCCGCGACATTCCGGCTCTCGAACCGGACCGCGCCGCCCGTCGTCGCGAGCAATCGATTGACCATGCGCAGCAAAGTGGTTTTGCCGGAACCGCTGCGGCCGAGCAGAACGAGCGTTTCGTTGTTCTGCAGCGTCAGATCGATGCCGCGCAACACGTCGCGTCCGCCGACGCGATAAGCGACATCTTCGAATTCGACGAAAGCGTTCATCGCGCGATCGAGCAGTCCGTGCCTGACATCCGGCCGATAAGCATACGCCCGCCGGGCGATTCGCTCTAATGCCGCGCGCGCCTCAGCGAATCCAGGGCCGCATGACGCGGCGCAGCGGTGCGACCGTCGTGGCCTCGACGTGCGGATCGATCAGTCCGCGCCGTTTCAAATGCCGCAATGCGTTTTGTACCGTCGATTTCGACAAACCCGTTTTGACTGCGATCGTCTTCAGACTCACGGCGATCGTGTCGCGCCGTACGCGCGCCGCCGAGGTCAACAGAAAAAGATAGACCACGAACGCCGCCGGCCGTTTGTCGTGCCCGACCAGATCGGGCATCAGCACGTCGACGACGTAAGCATCCAGCGCGATTTTTTGCATAGCGATAATGACTATAGCAATTATCGTCACTCCGATCGATCCGGGTATCGGATACTTCACGTCCGTCTTTTGCCAACGCTGGAGGTTCATCGTGATCACTCACGTCAAATTCGTCGGGATCCCGGTCGGCGATCAGGAACGCGCGCTGAAGTTTTACACCGAGAAACTCGGCTTCGAGATCGCAACGGACCAACCGATGGGCCCGGGCAAGCGATGGATCGAACTGCGTGTCGCCACCTCGCAAACGCGCGTCGTGCTGTTCACGCCGGACGGCCACGAAGATCGCATCGGGACGTTCTTCAACGGATCGCTCGCTTGCGACGACGTCGAAGGCACGTTCCGCCAACTGAGTCAGCGCGGTGTCGAGTTCGTCGAGCCACCGACGAAACAGCCGTGGGGAACGTTCGCGAAGTTTCGTGATCCGGACGGCAATACGTTCGTGCTTTCGTCGTCTTGAATGAGCGCGAGAAATCAGGTTGCCGAATCGCCAGCAGGAATTTCGCGGGCGATGCCGGTCGCGCGATCGTTGCCCAGACGTCGATAGAGCGCGACGACTTTTTCCATCAACACCGGCGCGCTCCACGACAGCGCATCCGCCGGCCCGGCGGCAGCAAGTTGCGCGCGCTCAACAGGCGATCGCAATAGCGCTGCGACGTGGCCCGCAAATGTGCTCACATCTTCAGCGCTGATGCGCGCCGAGCGCGCGTCTTTCAGCACGGTCGCGGTTCCCATCACGGCGGTCGACACGATCGGCACGCCGAGCGACATGGCTTCGAGCAGAACCAGACCTTGCGTTTCCGTCGGCGACGCGAACACGAACACGTCGCCCGCCTTGTAGCAATCGAGTAGCGACGTGCGTCGATCGAGATTGCCGACGAACACCACGTTGTTCGACAAACCGATTTCCGCCGCGCGACGTTTCAGCCTCTCCGCATCCGGCCCTTCGCCGGCGAGGATAAACGTGAGCTTTGGAAATTCCTCGACGAGTTTGCGCGCGACATCGAGCAGAAACGCGATGTTCTTCTCCGCCGACAATCGGCTGACCGTGACGATCGTCGGCGCATCGTCCGCAATGCCGTGCGCGCGACGGAAGCGCAATCCGTCGCCGCCGCGGAATTCATCGAGATGAATTCCCGTCGGAATCACCGACGACGGCGTCGTGATGCCGTAGCGTGCGAGCACCTGCGTCATCTCCTCGCTCGGCACGATCAAATGATCGACGGACTGGCACAGCCGCCGCGAAAAATAACGCGCGCCGAATCGCGACAAACCTTTCGGCAGCCAAGGCAAATAATGTCCGACATATTCCTCGAAAAACGTGTGATAACTCTCGACCGTCGGCCTACCCAAACGGCGCGCCAATTTCACGCCCAGCCGATGCGCGATGAACGGCGTGTGGATATGGATGACATCCCACGCGCGCGTGCTCAGTCGTTCGATCGCGCCGCCAACGGCCGAACCTCGAATCAAGCGGTCTTCCGGATCGAAGAAAATCGACCGGGCGGGCAGGCGGATCATCTCGAATTCCGCTTGTTCGTCGCCGTTCGCACCGTAATCCGGCGCCACGATTGCGACGTGATGCCCAAGCCGTTTCAGCTCGCGCGAGAACGTGCGGATCGACGACGAAACGCCGTTGACGCGCGGAAAATAGACATCCGACACCATGAGAATATTCATGGAGCGCCAGCGTATGGCGTCTCGATGACAGAATGACTTCAGCCCCATGCCGAAGCCGCGTCGAGATGATAGATTCGGCGCGTTTTTCGGTTAAGAGTCGAGTCTCATGATTGCAACCACGCGCGCCACATTCTTTGACGGCTGGGGCCATCCGCTGTTCGCATTGGCGATGATCGGTCTCGGCGCGATCGGCCTGTATTCCGGGGATTTCGCATCGGTGTGGCAACACATGCCGATCGAGAACATGCCGGGACGTTCGTTTCTCGCATACCTGGCCGCCATTATCGAGTTGCTGGCCGGCATCGCCATTCTGTTCCGGCCGACGATAGCGCTCGCGTCGCGCGTGCTGCTCGTGTTCCTGTCGTTATGGCTCGTCGCGCTGAAGATTCCCGGCGTCGTCACGGCGCCGCTGGTGGAAGCGATGTGGTTGGGATTCGGCGAAATCGCCGTGATGGTGGCAGGCGCGTGGATCATCGTCGCGACGCATTCCGGACGGAACGGATCGAGATTTCTGACGGGACCCACGGGCGTCCGCAACGCGCGTATTTTGTTCGCCATCGCGCTGCCGATGATCGGTCTGTCGCACTTCGTTTACGTCGACGAAACCATGAAGTTCGTTCCCGCGTGGATTCCCGCTCCCCAGTTCTGGGCGTACTTAACCGGCGCCGGAAGTCTGCTCGCCTGCCTCGGCATTCTGTCTGGCGTCTTCGCACGTTTGGCGGCGGCGTTGGAAGCGGCGATGCTCGTGATCATCACGCCTCTGGTCTGGACACCCTGGCTGACGCCCGCGCCCGTCAATCAGTTTCAGCTCACCGGATTTCTGATTTCGTCCGCCATCGCCTGCGGCGCGTGGATCGTTGCCGATTCGTATCGAGCCAGAGCGTGGCTCGGTCGCACGACGGT
>JBDUEI010000084.1:0-3205 GCA_040002515.1 Rudaea sp.
CGTACGACAATTTCTCGCTGCCGAGAAACACGTTCTTGAACTGCACCATGCCGGAATTGGTGAACAGCAAGGTCGGATCGTTGTTCGGCACGAGCGGCGCCGACGGGACGATCGTGTGTCCCTTGGATTTGAAGAAGTCCAGAAATGTCTGGCGGATTTCGGCGCTGGTTTTCATCGGATTGGACGCTGGCGATAGGTCGGGGCTTGAGGCCGCACGCCGACAATCGAGTAGTCAATCCAACTCGTCAGCCGATGTTTCCAGCCCTTCAGCACGGGTCACCGATTGTACAGTGGCGGCGTCGAAGCCGCGACGCAAGAGGAAGTTCGCACGTTTCACGCGCTCGGCCAGATTCGCCGGCTTTTTCCCACCGTATCGACGACGGATCTGATCGCGAACGAGGACGCGCCAGTCCGGCCCGGCGGCGTCGATCAGATTGCGCGCTTGCGCTTCGGCGATGCCATGCGTCTTAAGTTCGGCGATGATCCAGCGCGGCCCGTAGCCTGACTCGATCCGCGTACGAACGAGCATTTCGCCAAATCGCGCGTCGTTCTGAAAATCTTTGGATTGAAGCGTCGCGAGCACAGAATCGGCTTCGTCTTTTTCGATGCCGCGTCGTGCCAGCTTGGACTTGAGTTCGCGCGCGGAGTGTTCGCGACGCGCGAGTAGTGCGATGCCTTTTTCGTAGGCGTTGACGGGTTCTTTCGGCGGCCGCTTAAATCCCACGGTCTTCCCAATATCGCGGATGCCGGCGCTGGTGTGAGACGGCGACGACAACAACCGCATCGCCATCTATCCGATAGACAAGGTTGAACGGAAATCGTGGAAACACAAACCTGCGCGTTCCGTCGACATATATCGGAGCCGAATCCGCCGCAGAAGCGACGTGATCGATAACCACATCGAGCTCTTCCAAGAATCCCGCTGTCGCCAGCGCGCTTCTCTCGAAATACCAACGACGGGCTTGTTCGACGTCTTCTTCTGCCGAAGACAGAAAACGAACGGCCCTAATTTTGGTTAAAGCGCGCCCACAATCGTGCGCGCACTTCCTCCCACGGCACCTCGCTCACACCGCCCGAATCCATGGCACGAATTCGATTTTTGATTTCGACGAGCCAAGATTCATCGACTCTGGAATCTCGCGACGGTTCCAGACTGTGGATAAGCAACCCCGCGAGCGATGCTCTTTCTCGCTCGCCGAGTTCGACCGCCTCGGCGAAGATTTCTTCGACGGTGTGAGTCACGATAGTCTCCCGAAACGGATCAGGCCTCTTCCACCTCAGCCGCCGGCGTCACCACCTTCACAGGTGCCAACGCAATGCGCAGCTTCTCTTCAATTTCCTTCGCGGCCGTCGGATTGTCTTTCAGATACTGACGTGCGTTGTCCTTACCCTGCCCGATGCGCTCGCCGCCGTAGCTGTACCACGCGCCGGATTTTTCGATGATCTTGTTGTCGCTGCCCATATCGATGAGCTCGCCTTCGCGCGAGATACCTTCGCCGTACAGAATTTCCGTGACGACCTGTTTGAACGGCGGCGCGAGTTTGTTTTTGACGACCTTGATACGAGTCTGGTTGCCGACGATTTCTTCGCCCTTCTTCACCGCGCCGATGCGGCGAATGTCCAGACGTACCGACGCGTAAAACTTCAACGCGTTGCCGCCGGTCGTCACTTCCGGACTCTGACCCGGCATCATCATGCCGATCTTCATGCGCAACTGGTTGATGAAGATGACCATCGTGTTGGAGCGTTTGATGTTGCCAGTCAGTTTGCGCAGCGCTTGCGACATCAAACGCGCCTGTAGACCCGGCAACTGATCGCCCATCTCACCTTCGATTTCAGCGCGCGGTGTCAACGCGGCGACGGAATCGATGACCACCACGTCGACGGCGCTCGAGCGCACGAGCATGTCGGCGATTTCCAGCGCCTGCTCGCCGGTGTCCGGTTGCGAAACGAGTAGATCGTCCACTTTTACGCCGAGCTTTTCGGCATAGCTCGGATCGAGCGCGTGTTCCGCATCGATGAACGCGCAGGTACCGCCAAGCAACTGGGCTTGGGCGATCACCTGCAACGTGAGCGTCGTCTTGCCCGAGGATTCAGGACCATAGATTTCGACGACACGGCCGCGCGGCAAACCGCCGATACCGAGCGCGATGTCGAGCATCAGCGATCCGGTCGGAATCGCCTCGATCGCTTCGATCGCCTTGTCGCCCATGCGCATCACCGCGCCCTTTCCGAACTGCTTTTCGATCTGGCCCAACGCGGCAGAAAGAGCTTTGCGCTTGTTGTCTTCCATTACTGAATCCTCAAAGAATGCGAATGACGCGGATGGTGCGGCGTGTCCGTCTCATGCGCTGCGACTCGGCGCCGGACGATGTGCAAATTATCCCACAGCGAACGTTTGCCGACATGGTCATTCGTCGCGTCAATTCGTAAGAATTTTCTGAACGCCGCGTAGGGCTGCCGCGACGGTCTGACGACGCACCGCGTCGCGATCGCCGGCAAAATGAAACAACTCCGCCTGCGCATAGCCGCCGCGGCGTTTCCAGCTCACCCACACCGTGCCGACGGGTTTGTCCGGCGTCCCGCCGCTGGGTCCCGCGATGCCCGTCACGGCAACGGCGACCGTCGCGCCGAATCGCGCGAGTGCGCCGGATACCATTTCGATCGCCGTATCGCGGCTGACGGCACCCTGATGTTCGAGTGTTTCAGGACGCACACCGAGCAACGCCTCTTTCGCCTCGTAACTGTACGCGACGACGCCGCATTCGAACCACGACGACGAACCCGCGACATCGGTCAGCGTTTTCGCGATCCATCCGCCGGTGCACGATTCGGCCGTGACCAGCGTGGCGCCGCGCTGCGAGAACAACATCGCGACGGATTGCGCCAGTTCGTTCAAATCGTCATCGCTGCCGATGTCTGGCATCGCCATTTCTCCGGATTGGTAGTTCGTTCTAGTCAATTTCGATCAAGCGCGCAATGTCGCGTTGCGATGTCCCTGATTCGATCGTCGGTTGTCCCATTTCAACACGAATCGCCGCGAGTCGACTCAGGTAATATTGCGCCCCCGCTGACTCACCCGCCGATTTCTTCTCACGCCGACGCATGACCCGCGACGATCCCGCCCAGCACACGCCTTTGATGCGTCAGTACTTCACCGCGAAATCGGACTATCCCGATGTGCTCGTGTTTTTCCGCATGGGCG
>JBDUEI010000085.1:0-31461 GCA_040002515.1 Rudaea sp.
AAGCTGAAGATCTGACGCAGTCATTCTTTACACGCTTCATCGAGCGCGCCGACCATGCGCGCGCTGATCCAACCCGCGGCAGCTTCCGCGCATTTCTGCTGGTGACCTTAAAGCACTTTCTCAACGACGCCGGCGACCATGCCCACGCCATCAAGCGCGGCGGACAAATCAAATTTCATTCGTTGGATTCCTGCGCCGAACACAACGCCGAGCCTGAACATCACGACAGCCCCGATCACGTGTTCGAGCGAGCATGGGCGCAGGCAGTATTGGACTCAGCGATGCGCACACTGCGAGCCGAAGCGAAGGCGGCGGGCAAGGCTGCACTGTTTGACCAATTGCGGGAATTTCTCATCGAGCGTCCGCTCGAATCCGATTATGCCCGTGTCGCCGAAGCGTTCAACCTAAGGCGCAATACGCTTGCAGTGTCAGTTCACCGATTGCGTCAACGGTTAAGTGAGATTGTGCGGAATGAACTGACGGATACGACCGAAGATGTCGAAAACCTCAACCAGGAATTCGACGCTGTACGCAAATCCCTGGGCGCGGTGATGCAGTAAATGCCCGCGCTGTAATCGAGCGCGGCGACTCTCGTACTTGGTGCTGAATGCCACACATTGCGCGGAGCCCGATGAATTCCCAGTCCAACCGTACCGCAGGCCGTTTCGCCACCACGCGATGGTCGATGGTTACGCAATTCGCCGCTACGCAATCGAGCACCGCGAGTGACGCTTTGGGCGAACTCGCCCAACGCTACCGTTATCCGATCTACATTTATATAAGGCGATGCGGTCATCCGCCTGCCGCGGCCGAGGAAATCGCACGACGGTTTCTGCGTCAGCTGCTGGGCGAGGTTAGCCAAGAAGTGCCGTCCAGGCACCTTCGCAGTTATTTGCTGCAGCGCCTGCACGCTTTCCTGGCGAGTGGTCGGCACGAAAACGGCGGTGACGACGGCGTCGCCGAACACGAGTTGATGCCCCCTGAACTTGAAGCGCGCTATCAGAAGGAACACAACGATGCGCTCTCGCCGGATCAGACCTACCAGCGCGGCTTCGCACTGCAGGTGCTACGTCGAACCTTGCGACGCCTTCGCAGCGAAGCGCGCCAGACCGGCCACTTGAGTATGTACGATGCGCTTGAACCTTTTCTGGCGCGCGACCCCGGACCTGGCGAATACGAACAAGCGGCAAGCCTGTTGCGCAGTCGACCGTTGACTCTGGTTGTCGCACTTAAACGTCTTAGGCAACGTTTCAGAGAACTCGGTGCAGAGGAGCTCACCGACACAGTAACCACGGCGGAAGATCTGGCATCAGAACAGGAGGAGCTCCTCAGGGTCTTGGGCGAATTGAAGACATGAACGCCGCACCGCGCAAACAAATTCCCGACGTGCAGGACAGCGATCTGATCTCCGGGCAAGATATCGACATCGATGTCTCCATATTCGCCCGACTGGGTTTCGGTCGCGGCCGCGATGACGCCGGCAAGCAATCGCAAGGAGCCCGTCATCTTGCGTTGCTTCCGGCGGACACGCTCGAACTGGATCTATCCGATCCGGCGCAACGGCAATTTGGCGAATACGAACTTCTCGAGCAGATCGGCGAAGGCGGCATGGGCGTGGTCTATCGTGCGCGGCAGATCGCGTTGGATCGCGAAGTCGCCATCAAACTGCTGGCCGCCGGCGTGTGGGCCTCGAAGGAATTTGTCGAGCGTTTTCGGCGCGAAGCGCAGAACGCAGCGCGCATGCAGCACCCGAACATCGTACCGGTCTACGAAGTCGGAGAGAACGACGAGCTGCATTTCTTCAGCATGCGCCTGATCCAAGGTGGCAGCCTGGCGGCGGAACTCAAGCGCGACGGAAAAATCGCTCCACTGCGCGCGGCACAACTGTTGCGCATAGTTGCCGAAGCAGTCGACTATGCGCACCGGCTCGGCGTGCTGCATCTGGATTTGAAGCCGGCCAATGTGCTGATTGACGAAAACGGCACGCCGCATGTCGCGGATTTCGGCTTGGCGCGTCGGCTGGACAGCGCGCTCGCAGCGGATAATGACGAGGTATCCGGCACACCCAGTTACATGGCGCCCGAGCAAGCGTCGCCGCGTACGCAGCGGATAACGCCGGCGACCGACATCTGGGGTTTAGGAGCGATCCTTTACGAGCTGACCACCGGTGAACCGCCATTCCTGGGCAAATCACCGCAGGCCACGCTTCAGATGGTGGTCGATGGCACATTGCAGGCTCCGCGCCGACATGCCCCCACACTTCCGCGCGACCTGGAGGCGATCATCCTCAAAAGCATGACTTACCGTGCCGACGAGCGTTATGCCAGCGCGCGCGCGTTGGCCGATGATCTAACTCGTTATATCGAAGGGCGCGCCGTCCGCGCCCGACCGCTCAGCGCGATCCAGCGCACCGTGCGCTGGGCGCGGCGCGAACCGAAGCTGGCGTTAGCCGTAGGATTAGCCGCAGCGGCGCTACTGACCGGCATTGCCACGACCAGTCTGCAATGGCGGCGCGCAGAAAGTGGCGCGGCCGAGACCCGCGCCACATTGTGGCAGGCGCGGCACATCGCGGCTGAGGTCGCGATTGCTGGCGACGATGGCTTCGCCGCAATACGCCCGATCCTCGCCAACCTCGCCGAACAGGAACAGCAGGACGTTGACGCGAGCGCCGAACGCCTGCGCATCGGACTGGAACTGGAGTATGCGCCACGTCTAATCGATGTGTTGCCGTTGGATGCGGTGCCTCTTGATCTTGCTGTGAGCCCTGATCGACGCCGCGTCGCGATACTCACCGACGCAGGGCCCGCCACCAAAGCGAGCGTATCCTTACTCGACCCGCTTGCGGCCAGAGTGTTGTGGACGACACCCGTGGCGCCGTCCGAGGTAGTGCGCTTCCAGTCTGATGGGCGTGCCGTGCAGGTAGATAACAAGCCGCCAGACGGTGGAGGCTATCACTGGGAACGCCTGAGCATCGAGGACGGCGCGCCGGTGCCGCTCACAGTGCCCGGGGTGTGGACCCGAAACACCTACAGCATGGATGGCCACTATGGTTTGCTCGGCGACGACCACGATCAAGTGCAACTGTGGGACCTGCAAACCGGGAAGGCACTGAGCGCGTTGCGCGCGTGGCCGATGCCGGCCCTGTCGGCCGATCCGTTTAATGACGGCACTGTGTTATGGGGCGGCGTGGACAACGCCACAGATGCACGCCTGGTTGCGCCAGAGTGGAAGCCGCTCTGGCGCCTTGCACCGTCCGCCAACGAAACGGTGCACATAAGCGATTGGAGCCCGGACCAGCGTTGGTTGATGGTAGGCATGGAAAGCGGTCGGATAGATCTGGTTGATTTGACCAGCGGAGCCCAACGCTCGCTGCCGAACGATTTCGGCAACCGCGTGGGCCACCTGGCATTCAGCCCAGATAGCCAGTGGCTCGTTGTCGGCAGCCTCGATCACGGCGCCAAGATTTGGAGCACCGCCGACGCTAAGTTGCTGGCGCTGCCGATCCAGCATGCCGGAATGGTCACGACGCTGGCCGTCGACGCTGCAGCCCGATTGCTCATGAGCAACGATGACGGAACACCGCGCCTTTGGCGTCTAGCCAATGCGCCTAGCCGTTACGCACCCGTTGTGCCGACAGGTCCGCGCCTGTCGGCGCATAGCGCGACGTATAACGTCCAGCCTCTGTTGCTCCTCCCCGAGCTCGATCTGGCGATCACGGGCGGCATAGAGAAGGAGCTGCGCTTCTGGCGCCTGCCGCCCAATCCCCTGCGCCATACGCACGCCGCGCCCGTGGCCGATGCGGATCTGATTTTTGACGGCAAACATCTACTTGCCGTCGACGGCAACCAGGTGCAGGTAGTAGACGCATGGGCTGAGCGCGCGCTGACACCACCACTGACGCATGCGCAACCGGTCAGTCATGCCGCGCTAAGCCGCGACGGCAAAACTGTTTGGGTAACGGCTGGCGACGAAGTGCATCGCTGGGACTGGGCTCAAGGCCAAGCTCGCGCTGCAGCAGTGAAGCTGCCCAACGTCGTACAACACATGGCATTGAATCCGCATCGTGACGAGGTAATTGTGTCTGTGTTGCGCTATGAGTCGGGTCGCGTATACGAAGATTTATTGCGCATCGACTCTGAACAAAACCAGGTTTTGGCAACTTGTCGTCTCGCCGGCCCGCTTGGAAACTTGCGCTACTCGGACGACGGGGCGCAGCTGCTGGCCTGGCGCGGTCAGACACTTTATCGGCTCGACGCGACCACCCTCTTGCCTGCATGGCCGGTGCTACGAATGGACTCAGGCAAAGGCGCAGGCTACTTAGATGCCCGCGCGCACGACAACGCGCTTTGGACCAGCGTAATCAACCCGTACACCGATAGCCAGCGTACGGCGCTATGGCACTACGACTCAGGCACCACCTCGCCGAATTGGCGCGAGCCAGCCTTTCTGGGTTTGCTCGTGGCTGCCCTACGTGACGACGGCACGCAAGCTGTGATCAGTCCAGGCGGATATCCCGGCCATATGCCGATTCAGCGTTTCGGTGCCCGAGGCGATCGCATCACGTTAGGCGAGCGCGGATACGGCGGGATGGCCGCGGACTTCAGTCCAGACAGTCGCTGGCTCGCCACTGCGCTGCCGGACGGTATACGTCTGTATTCCGATGCAAATCCGGTGGGGCCGCCATTGCGCGCGGCGCTGGACTATCACGATCGCGTTGAGCAGGTTGCATTCGCAGTCGACGGCAGCAGCGTGCTGGCACGAAGCACAAAAGGGCACTGGTTATTGTGGCGAGTGCATGCCGATACGCGACCGATTGCCGACATCGCCGACGAACTTGATACGGTTCTCGCGACGTCCAGCGACGGCAACGCGCCAATGCATTTCGATGCAGCATTGCGGTCACGTCTGCGCGCGCGCGATGCGGGTGCGTCCTCATCGGCGTCAGCATCGTGGTCGGACGCGACCAGAACCGATCCCAATGTAGTGCCCCCGCCGCGTGCACCCGATACGCCTGCAAACCTGCTCGATCTGAGCGCCTATCTGACGCGCACGGCTCACGAGCAGAACGCGAGCGACAGCAGTTTCGACGTTCGCCGGTTGGCGTTGGGCCGCCAACGTATCGATGGCGTGGAATTCGATCTGCGCGGGGTTGTGCACCTAAGTGCGCCTCTACATGAGCCGACACAAACGCCGTTACCGCGCCAGGTCAGGGGCATCGCGGTGCCCGAGCAAGCATCGGCGTTTCAGTTGCTCATGGGCGATTACGGAGACGGAAATCCATCGCCGTGTTTAAGCCTGATTCTGCACTTCACCGATGGCGGCGAGCGCCGTGTGCCAATCTCGCTGTCTGTCCCCTGGCTGAAGCCGGAGCCGCTAGTCGACCCGCTGCTCGGCGAGGCCACCACCGCGCCGCTGGTCCTGCAGGTACAAAGCAACAACACCGAGTACGCCACCACCGATCCTTTGCGGCTCTATCGCGTGCGCGTGGAAAACCCGGAGCCCCGACGCTCCTTGGCATCGCTCGGACTGTATGCCGAACGCAATGCACCGTATGTCGCCGCAATCACCACCGAAACGACTGTAGCAGCACCCCAATAAACACCGATCAGGTATCTGGAGCGCAACTCATGGATGCAAAGCGATGCGGGTTTCTTCTCGGACTGGTTATGTCCGCGGTCGCAGCAGCAGCGGTGCCGCCACCAGAGGCGCCAGCCATACCGTCCGTGCTGACGCAGCTCGATCAGATCGAGGTCACCGGTTCGCATATTCGCGGTATCGATCTGGAAACGCGGCATCCGGTGTTGACGTTGGAGCGTGCCGACATCGAGCGCACCGGGCTCACCAGCATCTCCGATGTCGTTCAACTCATCGTGGCCAATGGCGAGACACTCAATCGAAATATCAATAATGGCGGCAACGGTGAGCAGCTGATTGATCTGCGCAGCTTAGGCTTCAACCGAACTCTGGTGCTGCTCAATGGCACACGCTTTGTCTCCGACATCAGCGGCGCGGTAGACCTGAGCGCGATTCCGATAGCTTTAGTCGAACGCGTCGAGGTGCTGCTCGACGGAGCGTCGGCAATCTACGGTTCCGACGCGATTGCCGGAGTCATCAATATCATTACCCGACGCGACTACGACGGCGGCCAGTTTGATGCGTATTTCGGCAAGACCAGCTACAACGATGGCTTACGGCGTGCTTACGATCTGACAGCGGGCCGGAAAGGCGAGGGCTGGAGCGTTTCCGGCGGCATCGAGTACACGCACGATGATCCGGTGTTCGCCAGCGATCGCACGATTTCGGCACTACCCATTTTTGGTCTGCCGGCGGGTGCGAAGGGTTCACCAGTCACACCGTTCACCTGGCTGCATCCCGAGTCTAGTGATGCAATTCTGCGCCTCATACCGGGCGCGTCGGGTACCTCGCCGGACGATTTTCGCCCCGTGCAGAATTCCGCTGACCGCTACAACTTTGCTAAGGAAACGTATCTGCAAACGCCGCAAGAGCGCCGTGCCGGGTTCGCGCAGGCGCGCTATGAATTTAATCCGACGCTCGCATTGAGCGGTGATGTGCTGTTCAACCAACGCCGCTCCGATCAACAACTTGCACCTTCGGATATCCACATCAATACAGGTTTCCTTGGAGCGGCCAATGCATTCCCAATTGCAGCGGACAATGTCTACAACCCGTTCGGTGAACCTATCGACTTTGCGAACCGTCGCCTGGTCGAGGCGGGGCCGCGACTCTCTCAGACCAGCGTCGACAGCACTCGCCTGCATATTGCGCTCGACGGTTCGTTTAAAGCATTCGATCGCGATTTCATCTGGGGCGCCGACGCCATCGCGACACGCGCGGATCAACGTGCGTTTGACGGACCGTATCTCGACAATCGAAAACTTGCGCTAGCGGTCGGCCCTTCATTCTTCGACGCGGGTGGCGTGCCACGATGCGGCACGTCGAGCGCGGTCATCGACGGCTGCGTGCCGCTGAACCTTTTCGGTCCGCCGGGCTCGATCAGTGCCGCCATGCTCGACTACGCCGAAGCGTTCGAAACCAATCGGGAGCGCGACGAATCGCGTGTCTTGGAAGCTCACGTCAGCAGCAGCAACGTGTTCGACATGCCCGATGGCGCGCTCGCAGCGGCAGCCGGTGTGGAATATCGCCACGAGAGCGGCGCGGCAAACATCGATCCCCTCGATGAAGGCGGGTATGCCAACGGCAACGGCGGCACCATCGGTTCAACACAAGGCGCCTATTCGGTGAGCGAAGCTTATCTTGAGCTCGACGCGCCGCTGCTCGTGGACAGACCTGGTGCGCGCAAGCTCGATCTGAACTTCGGCACACGCTATTCGTATTATTCCAACTTCGGCAACACTACCAACTCGCAGATCGGGCTGCTATGGCAGCCGATCGATGACGTGCTCGTGCGCGCCAATTATTCGCAGGGCTTCCGCGCGCCGGCGATCTACGAATTGTTTGCCGGTGCTAGTCAAGGGCTGAATCCATTCCTTGAAGATCCGTGCGACTCTTATAACAAACCAACGCCAGCCGTTGTCGCGCGTTGCTTCGGCCTGGGCGTGCCGACAAATGTCAATTCGAGCACGCAGGTGGGGAATGTCACGTCTGAAGGTAATCCAATGTTACAACCGGAAACTTCGCGCTCACGCGGAATAGGCTTCGTCTATAGCCCCGAATGGGCGGAAGGACTCAAAGCGAGCGTTGATTGGTACAACATCCAACTGCGTAATGCGATCGGTGATACGGGAGATCAGGCGGTGCTCGACGATTGCTACAAGCGCAACAGCAATGCCGCTTGCGCCCAAGTCACGCGAAATCCGAAGGACGGCACGATTCTTCACGTCATCGACCTGCCGCAGAATTTCGCGAGCGGCGTCGAAACCGAGGGCTATGATTTGGCGCTGCAATATCGACACGACACCGCGATTGGTCGAATTACAGCGCGTTGGGATACGAATTATGTGACCTATTTCGGCGAGCTCGGCAAACCCGCAACCGGCAGCATCCTGCCGGACGGTTCGCCGGCATACGGCAATATCGTGGGCTTGAATTCGGGCCGCGGCAAGCTGTTTGGCGTAGTTTGGCGATGGCGGTCACAAGCCCAATTGACATGGGACCATTCGCCATGGAGCATGTCGATCACCGAGCGCTATTTTTCGCATATCGATGAAGACTGTTCGGCGGTTGTAAATACAGCGCAAGCCGTTGGCGATCCATCGCTTATTAAGTTGTGCTCGAATCCGGACCAGTCCGTTGTCTTCGCCGGCGACGCAGCGCCACGCAATCGCGTAGCGAGCGTGACATTCACCGATCTCGAAGCGAGCTGGGATTCGCCGTGGCAGTCGCGCTTTACCTTAGGCGTCCGTAACGCGTTCGACCGCTCGCCGCCGGTTGCATATTCAGCCTTCACGAATTCGTTTTACCCCGAGTACGATTTGCCTGGGCAGTTTTGGTATGCGAGATATCAGCAGCGCTTCTGACGCCGAATAGCTCGCAGCTTTGTGTTGGCCAACTGCGACTGGAAAGCACGCTGTGCATTTATCGACGAGTCGTACTAACGCTGCGGATAGTCGCATTTCATAGTTTGGCATCCGCAGTTCGGCACCTATTTGAAAGTGCCAGATATTTTATCGCGTGTGTGTAATCGCAAACGCCAATTGCCGCACATGGGTGCGAGCCGAAACTTCGGCGCCACCCTTCTCGCGGAGAATCGCCATGCCAGTTTTTAATTTTGACTTTAATGCCTCATGCACGAATTTAGATATGTCAGCCGCGCCCTCCGGTCTTTTCACGCCGAGTGTTGTGACGCTTGAGTTAACCGAAGGCGATCTGCAGCGTTTTAATTCAGCCGTTAGGTTGTTCGCTCCTTCGCACTCGGGCTTTAGTGCCGACCAAATTGCCGGCGCGGCGCGTCGCGTTTTACGCGCGTCGGCCAAAGGTCAGGATTCGACGTTTATTAAGGTGCGAATGCGCCGAGGCGGCGAAGTGCGCGCTGCGCTCGACGATCGACAATGGGACATCGCTGAACCTGTTGAAAAATCAATGCGCGCCCTTGTCGATTATCTCGACGATCGTCATGGACTAATTCCTAACGATGTCCCGATAGTTGGCCTGCTCGATGATGCGATCCTCATCGATGTTGCAATGGACTCGCTTCGCACCGAACTTGACGAATACGCGGACTTCTGCCGGTTTCGCACTTCAGAAGCTGGGCGACAAGGAGTTTTCATTTCCGTAGTCGACATCAATCGCGAGCAGTGGATGACGGAACGCAAGTTGGAACGGCAGCTGGAGCAACAACTACGTCGTGTGCGGGGTAGTTCTTACGCCTGTGGTGTTATGGAAAACAAATTTAGAATCTGCTAACTCGAATGAATTTTGGGGAATTGCCCGTTCGATATTGGCAGCGCCGATTGGGCGAAGTCCAGCCCACGACCCATTGCGCTCTTATTGACGTTCTTAAGCGCGTAGCACCTCACGAGTCGACGTTGACGCCGATCGATCCAGGTCGGACCATGGACATCATGTGCTATCGCCTTGCGACATTGTTGTCCATTTTGGTCCTTCCCGGTTGCGCCGGTGGCTTCCGAAGCGACGATCAATATCAGGCGTATATCTCTGGATTAAAGCTCTCCGAAACTAGCGCAGAGCTCGCCGCGCAGCGTCTCCAGCACGATCAATTTGCGTGTTTTCCCAACTCCGATCCACGGTTGCATTCGTTGCCCTCTACATACTGTGCAAAACACATCTCAGGTAGCCTCACATTGATCGTCTGGCTCAGCCCGATTTTGGGAGATGACAATCGTTGCAATGTTGAAGCGTCGCGGTCGTTCGTATTCGCGTAGATAGGATTGGCGCTATCCTCACGCGACCCGCGGCGCGCTCAATTTCGACTCAGTTTTGCCAGACAGTGCGTTGATGATGGAAACTCCGTTGATCGAGTGAGGGTCCTGCCATGAAATTTCCATCGACGTTTTCGTTGGTCGTAGCGTTTCCAAGTTCGCTGCTGCTGGTCTACTTAGCAATGCACGCGACGGAAGGTTGGCAGCTTCTCATTGTCGCCGCGTTCGTCGGATGCTTTGTGGCCTCGTGGCTGAAACACTCAAAGGCATTCTTGAGTGCGAGCTACGCAATGACTATCGCCTTGGCGGCATGGGTCGGCTGGGCAAATCTTTGATCGCGACCTTGACGCATCGCTGCGATCGGTTCGATAGAATCGAGACATCGCGGCAGCGGCCGCTTAGCTCAAGCGTTAGGCGGCAAGCGAAGGCGTATGTCAGCTAAAAACACCGAACGAAATTAAATTGTCGGCATCTACTTGTCTGAGTCGGACCTTCAACCCCGCTTTCGGCATGTTTTCATCGATATGAAATCGGCTCGTGAAAGCATCCGTCGCTGGTTAAGCGAAGGCTACATACACATCGTCGATACCGACAAACAGGATCATTACGCGCCGAGCCAAATCTATAAGGTGCGAATCATGAGCGTTACGAAAACAATTTCTCGGCCGAACTCCGTTGAGGCAACTGAAATGGGGTTCAACGACGAGCAAGCGTACTGGCTCGACGAATCGGGTGCCAAGATAGATTGCCGCACAGTACCGATGTGACAAGTGCCGCTTAACAATTCGCTCAAGCGGACCTAGCGATAGCCGTTGATCGCTAACGAGCAGGATACGGCGGCCTGCGATACACGTCGCGTGAGTCAATGATCTGCAAATACCCAAGCTGCGTGAGCGCAGGATCGACGGTGTCGAGTTCGCCCAGGGGTAATGAGCCATCGTCCATCACCCATCCGAGGCGTTTCCACCCGTCTTGTCCGCGCATCTCATCACATTCGTATTCGTGCCACTGCTGCGCATGACTTGCCGTCGCGGCGGATATGGTCTCTCTGCTGCGCAGGCTCACGCTGACGCGCAACTAGGGGCGTAAAATACGACGTCGCTCGTAGTGCTTTGCGACGCGCAAATAGCGGAAGATGGCGTAGTTCATGGCCGTGACGTAGCCATAAGCGCCGCGCGTGCAATGGCGACGACCAAAAAAAGCCTTCAAGAACGCCATATGAAATTCCGTGAAGAGCCGCCACGTCGGCATCGTGCTGCTGCGAAGTTCCATCTCGAGAACCTGTTCATCCGTGTAACGATTGAACTTGGCAATCTGGTCGCCGGTGCTTCGTACCGAATGATGATGAATTCGCCCGTTCAGCCTTCCGGCATCCGTCCCTTGCCGCAGAATCACGACATCGTGAACCGCAGATGGTGAGAAACGAGCCGCTTCGCGATGGTAAAGGCGGATGTAGTGATGACAGTAAGCAAACCGACGCGGCTCGTTTTCGTGCGGAAGGATGTCAACAATTCGCATTGCATAGGCGTCGCATTCTGGACAACCGCCCTCGGCAAACAGCGCCCGTATCTCAGACTTCAGCCTGGCGGTTACCACTTCGTCAGCATCTAGATTAAAAGCCAGTTGTACCGACACTGGTCTTCGGCGAAACGTTTTTGCAGACCGTAGCCTTGCCAAGCCTTGTGGATGACGCGAACACCAAGAGACGCTGCTTTCGCCGGCGTGCCGTCCGTCGACCCGGAGTCGACAAGGATGATGTCGTCTGAAAGGTCGCGTATGGCTTCGATAGTGCGCTCAATCCGATCAATTTCGTTCTGAGCGATGATAAAAATAGAAACCGGGAGGTAGTTATTCATTCGCGTCGAACCCGAACATCGTCTGGCTGCGACGCTTGGCTATATCGGTCAAACGGCGCCCGATCAGATGGCGATTCAACACCTTCTTTACCCGTTGTTGTTGAGCCGGCGATGTTGCGTCGAATGAGGCGCCTAGAAATCTCGACGGAAATTTCCATCGACGGCTGTCGCGAACTCAGTCCGTTTCTGGGCAATGCTGCCTTGGCAATCGGCATGTCATCTCGACCCTCATGTTCTTTCACTCAAGAACACAACATGTGTGGTCGAATGCGACATGACGCGACCTATTTTTTTTGCGGACGCTTTTAATGATTCCCGCTTTCACTGCAGGCAGGCTCGATTCATTCACCGCGGCGAATGGGAATGGACGCTGTGCCCGTGCAAAGGCGAGGGCCAACTGTGCACAGACTGCTGGGGTAGCGGCATTGTGGGACGTGCCGTCTTGCCGATCGAACCGCGGGCGCTATCTTTGGCTATGGCCGACGATTTCATCCGCGATATTGAGCACCGGTTCGACGTCAGCTGGACGGTCTACGTCGCGCAGGTATGCAGCCCGAAACCCCATTCGGCCGCACCAATTAGTGCAGGCGCTTTCGATGTGCACATCACGACGCACGGAGCGGATACCGTCACCGAATTCAACACTCTCGATCCAGCAATACTCGCAAAGCGCGTGGTCGACGAGGTGAGGACGTTGGTTCCGAGTGCAGCTTAGGATGAGCTGGCGGCGTTCTACGAGCAGATCGTCGAATGGATAGGCGAGCATCGGCGCGATACTCGATCAAACGCGAGTAGTTGACGCCGATAGACACAGGTCGGACCATTGGGAAAAACATGCTAAACAGAGATTCGCAATCTAGCGTGATCAGTTGTACTGCCCGATGGGAAACTCAATCAATGCCCTGTTCAGTCGCGATAGAAGACCGACCGCACTTCTTGTTTGTCACAATCACCGGCGATAACACGCCGGATACGCTGCGGACATATACGACGGAAATCCCGCAAGCATGCATCAAATATCAGAAGTTACGCGTACTAGTGGTCGTGCAGCTAACGGGACCTGAACTGAGCATGCTGGACGTCTACCAAGGTGTAGCAACAGGGAGCGACAACGTTGTTGGCCTTGGAATGCGAGTAGCGTATGTCGATGAAGATCCGTCGCACGGCACAGACTCGATGATGCTGGCCGAAAATGTTGCAAGGAGCCGCGGAGTTGCCGTGCGCACCTTTCGCCACGCCGGACAGGCAGAACAGTGGCTCGTCTCGGATGACCCATTTTGACACGCCGTCCCTCGCCGACTATGGCCCGACGCGGCTCTCGCCGCAGCGGGGAAAATCGGTATGAATCGCCCGCGAACGGCCTGTAACGTCACTGCAGCAAAGTCTTCCCATTGCTCAGCGTGACGTCGCGGCAGAAAGTCTCTCCGCTTTGCAGGCTCACGCTGACGCGCGTTCCCCTTGGGTGACTGGCATTCCATTGCTCGGATGATTCTCGATCCATGCGCGCAGGATAGGCGGCGCCGGTCTCACCTGTCGCGACGCCGGTTGCTAGAATGTTGGTTTACCGCAGGAGACGATCATGCGACTTTCAAACGCTATCTCGCTGGGAATCCTGGCGCTCGCGCTTTCGATCGCGGCTTTCGCGCATGCAGACGTGCTTCGCCAGATGAACTCAATGCTAAATTGTTCGCATTGGTCGGTTCCGACGCACGGGATTGCGGCTCTATTCCCCTTAGCGAGGACACGACAAAGGCCGTTGACTGCGCGCGGACTGCAAACGAAAAAAATCTGCCGTTTCGATTGAGCATCCAAATTCCACCGGCCACATCATTTCCGACAATCCGTGCAAGAAGTTGAAGTTCGCGAGAAACTCCTTCACTTGCGCTGATCCGAAGGGTATTCCTTGAGTATTGATTGAGGTTGGCATGTGCTATTCCGCCCAGATCGAAAGCGACTACCAGAAGTATCTGCGCGTCTTCGGAATGGAAGACCCGATGAGCCTGGACGACTTCATTCGGAAATACTGGTGGAGCGAACACGAGTCGCCATCGACGAAGATTCCAAAGGCCGTCGATGCCTGGTTCAGTCCGGAGGCAATGGCGATCAGGCCAAGCTGGCGGCCCTCATCGACGACTTCAACGATAAAGAAATCGCCAAGCCTGAACAGGAAACGTTCACGCAGAAGAAGCGTCTAGCCGACGCGGAGCGTTCGATGAAGGTCAAGGACACCAAGAAGGCGCTCAACGATCAACGCGTGTCGGCGAACAAGATCGATTTGGCGCTGGGCAAACTAGGCGATATCAAGCGCACCGAACTGAAGCCAAAGGACGCGCGCATCTTCCCCGGTTGGTATGCGCCGGTGCTCGACATTGAGGACAGCAAGCCAGCCATGAAGCTCATGCGCTACCAAAGTCGCCCAGCGGGCAAGCCAAAGTTCTATGACACCAAGTACCCTGGAAACTACAACGCGCGCAGAGACAATCTGGAAGGCTTCTGGAAGGATTTATTCGGTTACAAGCACGGGATCATGCTGGCGTCGACGTTCTTCGAGAACGTCAGCAAGCACAGAGTCGAGGGGCGCGAGCTGACCGAAGGCGAGAAAGAGGAAAACGTCGTGTTGGAATTCAGCCCGCGCGGACTCGATACGATGTATGTCGCGTGTCTGTGGTCGCACTGGCGAGAAGGCGACGAAGTGCTCGACTCGTTCGCTGCGATTACAGACGAGCCTCCTGCCGAAGTCGCAGCAGCAGGTCACGATAGGTGCATCATTCCGATCAAGGAAGAGAATATAGAAGCCTGGTTGAATCCGGATCCGAAGAATCTAGCGGCGTCGTATGCGATTCTGGAAGATCGCGCGCGGCCTTATTACGAATACAGGATGGCGGCGTGAACGACATTGACAGTTTCCAACTTCTCATGGCCTACGGCCCGTATATTTTCTTGATGTTCCTTGTTGCGCTCGTCGCGGGCTTTGCGTGGCTACTGCGTTGGATTTTTCGAGGTAGCGCGTCGCATCATCCAGCGGCGCGAATTGCGACTAGTGATGTTCGCGCGAGGCCAGTCATTGCTCGAATGTGGCACGGCCGGACATCGGTGGCAAAAGCCGATGAATACCTGGCATTTCTCGAGACGCGCGCTCTACCTGACTATCGCGGGGTTGCCGGCAATGTGGGTGCGTTCGTGTTCAGACGCATCGCTGTGGACAGCGCCCACTTCCTGACGGTTTCAAACTGGAATTCGTTTGCGGCGATCGAGACATTCGCCGGCGCAGATATCGCCGTCGCGAAATATTATCCTGAGGATTCACAGTTCTTGTTGGAGTTCGAGCCGAACGTGGAGCACTACGAACTTTACTCATGAGGGATGCCGCGAATATCGGATGGCCGCGTAGCCGGTGCGTTTAATGCGTCATAGTTGGTGCGTTTAGGAGATATAAATGATCAAGGTTTACAGCTTCGTAGTAGCGTCATCGATATTTCTCACCTCGTGCGCCGTTGCGCCCTCGACTGCCGCAAGCAGCGTGCATGACGCCGACGCCAAGATGGTGGAGAGCTGCAAGTACGTGGGCGAAGTCGATGGGTCATCTGGATGGGGAGGACTCGCCGCGTCGGCTGGAACAGAGAACGCGAAGAACGCGGCACGGGATCAGGGCTCGAAAAAACTCGGCGCGACTCACATTGTCTGGAACAATCTAAACGGTGGCATGGCGCCAAGCGTTAGCGGAAAGGCGTACAAGTGTTAGGTTTGCGGCATTCGAATTGCGACGATCGGATGGCGGCGTGAAAGTCCATTCTCAATTGCGCATCTCGATTAGAAGAAGTTTCGCAACGTGCGCACTTCTTGCGGCCGCAAGTTGCGCTTTCCCCGCGCCTAATGCCTCTGCGTCGACCGAGGTCTCGCGGTTAACGAAGGCAATAAATGATACGGATCTACAGGCGCGCCAGCAATTGGCGAAAGCTAGGGTCGGCGGTGTGACTGTTGGAATCGTCGCAGCCGGGAAACTTGTATGGACACGCAGTTACGGCATGGCAAACGTCGAGAAGCGCATCGCCAGCAAACGAGACACCGTCTATAGAATAGGTTCCATCACGAAGCAGTTCGTTGCACTGATGCTCCTACAGCTGGTCGAGACGAATAGGCTGCGACTTTCGGACCCAGCCGAAATGTACCTTCCTGAAATAAAAGGCCTCGCAGACCGAGTGCCAAATTCTCCTCCGATTACAGTCGTTCAACTGGCAACCCATACGGCGGGTCTCGATCGTGAGCCCGATTCTGATGATTTTTCCACGGGCGCGTTCAGTGATTGGGAAAGCAAAACGCTTGACGCTATCCCACATACGCACTTCATCCGCTCTCCTGGAAGCGAATTCTTGTATTCGAATATTGGCTACGCCATTCTTGGAGTTACGTTGTCGAGGGCAGCGCAAGAGACATTCCCAGAGTACGTTTCTAAGCATATTTTAGGTCCCCTCGGAATGCGGGATACCTTCTTCGAGGTCAACTCAGCGAATCGTTCGAGACTTGCGATCGGGTACGAAGTGAATGGTTCGGAAATTGACGCCAGTGAATCTCAACATCAGTGGGACGGCCGTGGCTATAAGGTGCCGCCAGGTGGATTGTTCTCGACCGTTGATGATCTCGCTCGTTTCGTTTCGTTCGAAATGGCTGACGGTCCAGCAGGTGTACTTACCAACAAGAGTTTGGAAGAGAACCTGCACCGGTTGCTTCTACTAAATGATATCGACAGCGCGCAGGGCCTCGGGTTCGAATGGCGAAATTTCGGCACGACGATCGCTATGGGACACACCGGAAGCGTCGATGGGTACCAAGCAGCAGCCTTCTATAGCAACAAGCTGCGGCGTGGCGTTATCGTGCTGGTCAATTCTCGAGACCGAAACTTCAACATCAACGCCATCCTCAGGGCGGCTTTCGTGTCGCCGCCTAGGTGATTTCTACACGTGTTCAATCACGATCTACAGTATAGGCTTGTTGCCGCGTCATCGGCTCTGAGTCGAACTACTCTATTCGTTTCGGAGAGTATGGATTTGGTCAGACAATCGGCTCAAATACCTCGCCGTTCAATCGAACTAGGCGGGGCGCTTGCCTCCGAGCCGGTGTGATCTTCGCGAGATGCGGCGTGTGGTTCACACAATCGTTTTCTGACCGCTCTGCCGCCTCTCGATCCATGCGGGCTAGGATTTCGATCGCGCGAATTCGATGATGCTCTGGGCGCGAGTCAAATCGATGGAAATTTCCGGCGCGTCCTTGATGGACGGCGGAGGAATCTGCGGGAAAGTTGAAACGAACGGCCAGGAAAAGTCGCTGGCGGTATCTCGGGCGGCCGCGTGGAGCATGTTTGCTCCACGCGTGATTTGAAACTTGCGCTTAAGCGGCGCTAACGTTTTCGGCTTGCAGGCCTTTTTGGCCCTGGGTCACCTCGAACGAAACGCGCTGGCCTTCCTGCAACGTGCGGAAGCCGGAGCCGCCGATCGCGCGGAAGTGGACGAATACATCGGGGCCGTTTTCACGGCTGATGAATCCAAAGCCTTTTGCATCATTGAACCATTTAACAGTGCCGACCTGACGATCAGACATATATAACTCCAAACTTTATGAAAGGAAGCGGCTCTCCTTATGGAGACCGCGACGTACTGGATGCGAGGGAGATGCGGCAGGATACGAAAGGCTTTGAAAGCCGCTATCGGGTCACAGACAGCAAGAGCCAGGCAGCTCAGCAGGGCGCAGCATATCACAACAAAAAGCGGTTGAACGCAATTTGTTAATTTATTCGGTCAATTCGAGCGACGTGCGGGTTGCGTACCGTAATCATCGTTATGTGTCAGCCTTCGAGTCGATCCGAGATATTTGCAGAAAACACTTACTCATCAGATGGATAGCCAAATTAGATCATCGCGGATGAAACACTATTTCGCCAATTTCCGACCGACTTTGGGCGTGGCCTTGCGGCGCGGTTTAGCCAAGGCGCCAGCGTATTGGGCGAGCCCCGCGAGCAGAATCTTGGCATTCTCGTCTTTACGAAGGCCGCTTTTGGTCAATCCTTTCTGCATTCTTACGATCAAATCCAGATCGTGCTCGTCGCGATACGGTTTCAAATCCAGATCTTCGGGAACTTTGACGAGGCGTTCGTCGCCGATGCGTTTGACGTATTTCTGCATGAAACGATCGTAGTCGCGCCATAAAATTCCTTCGGCGCGAACGGCTGCCTCTTCGGCGCGCGTGGCGATCTGGTGCGCATGCAGATAATGCAGATCGAGCTGATCGATCAATGTCTTCTCGACTTCTTCGTGCATGATCAAGAATCGATCGACCTCGATCTTGCGGCCTTTGTAGGCCATCGTCTTGGGCAGGTGACGATCGATATAGATCGTTTTTCCATCCTGACTATAGCCGGCGAGATACGGGATATCGTGCGTCCGGTCGAGTTTCTTTACGCGCCGCAGGATGGCGTCCAGCGCGCGGTCGAGCATGAGGCTTGAGACGTACCAATCGGGTACGCGCAGCTTTTCGTGCGGGGCGTCCGGATGACAACCGTGTGCTGGCATAAATCCCCTTTATAACTACGAGGTTGAACACGATAGTTGAAATCGAAGTGCGATGATTCGACATTCTTGAGCAGACCATCAAAATCCCTTCGCGAATCGGATTTTCTTCTACGCTATCAAGCCGTTGCAGCGCTATTGGGATTATCGAACTTTTGTAAATTTTAGGTTATAGTCCGTTCACTGTGTGTGCATGGTCGGTCGTGAATCGTGACCTTTTTGGCGCGGATATCCTCCGCAAGTCACCTCACTTTCCTTGCATTGCAGTAAGCCGGCCGTCTTCTTGACGCGTCTTGTCTGATTTGTCCTGTGGAGTTTTTATGTCGGATCGTGAGGTGGGAACTGTCAAGTGGTTCAACGACAGCAAAGGTTTCGGGTTCATCAGCCGCGAAAACGGCCCCGATGTGTTCGTACATTTCCGCGCCATCCAGGGTACGGGTTTCCGCACCTTACAGGAAGGCCAGAAGGTGAGCTTTAAGGTCGTGCAGGGTCAGAAGGGACTGCAGGCTGACGAAGTCGCACCCGCTTAAAGAATTCTGATCGATTCTTCGACACACCGGCGATGCACGTCGCCGGTGTGTCTTTGTGCGTCTTGCCCGAAACTTTAGAACTTCCCGGATCGGAAGTCTTCCACCGCCTGCACGATCTGCTGTTGCGTGTTCATCACGAACGGACCGTATTTCGCGACCGGCTCGTTCAGCGGCTTGCCTGCCACCACGATCATCTTCGCCGGCGCATCGCCGGCCGAAACACGAATCGTCGAACCCTCGCTCAATACGCCGAGATCACCTCTGACCAACTTCTCGTTTACGCCCGAACCGACGGTTGCCTGACCTTCGTAGACGTAGACGAAACTATGATGTCCAGACGGCAAAGGAAGTTCCGCCGTCGCATCCGCGTCCAGACGCACATCAAAATAGACCGGATCGGTCACCACACCTTGAACCGGACCCACCGTTTGTCCGAGCACGCCGGCGATGACGCGCACGTTCGCGCCCGTCGCGACCGAGATCTCCGGAATTTGCTCCGGCGCGATATCCTGATAACGCGGCGCACTCATCTTGTCCGCCGCCGGCAAATTCACCCAGAGCTGGAAGCCCCACATCAGCCCATTTTCCTGCTCGGGCATTTCCGAATGCAGGATGCCGCGACCCGCCGTCATCCATTGCACGCTGCCTGGGCCGAGCAGTCCAGTGTTGCCCTGATTGTCTCCGTGGCGCATGCGGCCGGCGAGCATATAGGTCACCGTCTCGAAACCGCGATGCGGATGTTCCGGAAAACCGCCGATGTAATCGGACGCCGAATCCGAGCGAAATTCGTCCAGCATGAGAAACGGATCGAGCATATCCAGTGAAGGCTGCCCGATCACGCGCGTGAGTTTCACTCCGGCGCCATCGGACGTCGCGCGACCGCGCACGATGCGAGCGACATGGCGCTGATCGGAGTCGGCTTTGACGACGTCGCCGCCGATTGAGGCTACGGTATCCAGCATGACGCACTCCCGTTGATTCGATCGCCCTGATATGGGGTCGGATTCACCAAAAACAGTTGCGTCAGCGATACACATCGTTCTAGGAACGTTTACCATCTCGGCATGAGCGAAAACATCTTCATCATCGATCCGAAAGTCCATGATCTGGGTGGATTCCAGGTCCGCCGCGCGTTGCCGCATATCCAGGCGCGCCACGTCGGGCCTTTCGTGTTCTTCGATCACATGGGTCCGGCGCAGTTCGCGAGCGGCGAGGGCATTGATGTGCGCCCGCATCCGCACATCGGACTGGCGACGGTCACATATCTCTACGCGGGTGCGATCGAACACCGCGACAATCTCGGCAACACACAAACGATTCGCCCGGGCGACGTGAACTGGATGACGGCCGGCCGCGGCATTGCGCATTCCGAACGCAGCCCGGCCGCCGAGCGCGCGGCAGGTCATGCATTACATGGCATCCAGACGTGGGTGGCGCTCCCGCAAGTATCCGAAGAAGTCGAGCCGAGCTTTCATCATCACCCGTCGTCCACGTTGCCGGAGATGGACATGAATGGCGTGCGTCTCCGGCTGATTGCGGGCGTCGCCTTCGGCATGCGTTCGCCGGTGACGACGTTCTCGAACATGTTCTATCTCGCCGCGGAATTTTCGCCGGGCAGCGAATTGAACCTTCCGCCGGAACACGCGGAGCGCGCGGTCTATGCTGCGGATGCCGCGCTGATGATCGGCGACGTCGAACTTCCGACGCAAAAAATGGCCGTGCTGCCGACGGGAACGGATGTCGTCATTCGTGCGACGGATTCGGCACATGTACTGATTTTTGGCGGCGACGCGCTCGATGGCGAGCGCCACCTGTGGTGGAATTTCGTATCCAGTTCGCGCGAGCGCATCGAGCGTGCGAAAGCCGATTGGGCTCAGTCGCGTTTTCCGCGCGTCGTCGACGAAACGGAATTTATTCCGCTGCCGACGTAATCATCGATACTGTTGATGGCAGGCGTCGCACGCTGCCGTCACTCGTTCAACGGCTTGGTCGAATGCGCTGCAATCGGTTCCCGCTATCGCGACGTTTTCGAGCGCATCGCCCAGGCGCCGATCGTATTCGGCGAACGGCGCGTCCACCGATCCATTCGGATAGATCGCCGATTCGATGTCGCGTTGAAGACGCTGCAGCGTGGCGACGTGCGTCGAACCGTCACCGCATCGATGCGTGCGAACGGCGGTGCGCAACGCCGCGTAGTGATACTGCATCACGTTCATCAATCCGCGTGGATAGGCGTCACGTTGTTGAAGCGCATTCAGCGCGCTGACCGCGCCGATCACGCCGATGGCGATGCCCAACGCCAGAAGAATCAGATTTCGCATCGTTCACCTGTAAAGATGACGCAAGCATAGCCGAAACACTTTCGGCGGGCCGGCTTGCTTGAGTACAATCGGGCGTCTGGGGATAGACCGTGCTGCCGACCAACGATCAAGATTCGAAAACCGACCGCAACACCGTGGCGGAATCCGCACCGCATGACGCGGGCACGTTCAAGCCGCGCCTGATCGTGGTCAGTGGCATGATGCTCGGATTGCAGATCGAATTGAAAGACGAACCCGTCACCATCGGGCGCGCCAGCGAATGCGCGCTGTCGCTGCAGCACCCCAGCGTGTCGCGTCATCATTGCGAGATTTCGCGCGAAGGCGACCGCTATTTCATCGAAGATCTGGGCTCGACCAATCGCACCTATCTCAACGGCAAGCCGATCCGTCGCGAAGAACTGCACGACGGCGATCAGATCAGCGTCGGCAACAACGCGATCAAGTTTTTCACCGGGCAAAGTCTGGAAGCCAAATACCACGATGAACTGATCGATCTGGCGATCTACGATAGCCTCACCGGTTTTTTCAATCGCCGTCATTTCCGCTCGCTGCTCGACGAAGTCATCGATCGCGCGAAGGGGCTGGTTCCGGTCAGTCTGCTGATGATGGATCTGGATCACTTCAAGGACATCAACGACCGCTTCGGTCATCTGGTTGGCGATCAGGTGCTCACCAGTGCCGCGCAGATCATGCGCGCCAACGCGCCGGTCGATACGCCGTTCGGCCGATTGGGCGGCGAGGAATTTGCCTTGCTGGTCGAGGGAAAAAGTCTCGACGAGGCGATCGCCATGGCCGAATCGTTACGCCTGGCGATCGAGACCAAGCCGATCGAAACGCGCGATCAACGTCTGCCGATCACGATCAGCATCGGCATCGCGCAGACCGGCGACGTTCTGAAAACCGGTGCGGAATTGATCAGTTGCGCTGACGATCGGCTCTATCGCGCGAAAGAAGCCGGGCGCAATCGCGTCTGGTCCCAGGACTAGGACGCCGTCGCCGGTTTCGGTTTAAGTGCCGCGCGTTTGGCTTCCCACTCCGACACTTTGCTCGCTTCTCCCAACGCCGAATACGCATCGATGAGCGGATCGAAGTATTCGCGCAAGCGCCAGTGATCGGGCCCGAAATCTTTTTGCTTTTCTTCGATCGCCTGCAGCAACTGCTGTTCGGCTTCCCGGTAGCGATGTCCGCGCAGCAACGCCTTGCCGAGACCGTAATGCACTTCACCGGTGACCGCCGTATCCGGCCCGAACACCTCGAGCGAATTGACCAGCGCGTGTTGTTGAGTCGCTATCGCCTCATCGACTTTATCGACATCGAGTAGATAATTTCCGTAGTTATGTGTCGCCATCACCGTGTTCTGGCTTTTGTCACCGTAACGCGCCCGCGTTTCGTCCAGCGCGCGCTGATAGTACGGGCCTGACTCGGCTATTTTTTCCGGCGTGCCTTGCTGCCGCAGCGCTCCGCCCAGATTGCTGACGATCTCGACCGTGAACGCGTGTTTCGGCCCGTAGATTTTTTCGCAGATCGGCAACATCGCGCGCAATATCTTCTCGCCCTCGGCGAACCGGTTCGCTTCCAGATTCATGATCGCGAATTTGTTGAGCACGTCGAGCGTCTTGGGATGATCCGCGCCGTATACTTTTTTATGTTCCGCCACCATCGCGCGATAGATCGGTTCGGCTAGTTCGTATTTGCCCTGATAGGTCAGTACTTCGGCCTGGATCACACCGATATTCAACGCTTCGTCACTGTCCTTTCCGAAGGCCTGTTCGGTGAGCGAAACCAGCGGCACGACCCTGTTCTCCGCGTCGACGTATTTGCCTTGAAAAATCAGCAACTCCACCTGAGCGGATCGGCTCTTCAACGTCTCCTTGTCGTCCGCGCCGCGCGAGCGCGTGAACGCCGCGATGTTTTGATCGAAGAGTGCGTCGGCTTCTTTCAACTGGCCGGCATTGGTCATCTCTTCGGCCAGCTGACGATCGATGCGCAAGGTCCCCAGTGCTTCGGCGCCGAGTGTATCGTGCGCGATTTTCGCCGCGCGACGTGTGTTTTCGATCGCGGGTTTGAATTCGCTCAAGCTCGAATAACTGTTGCCGATCGTCGCCTCGATTTGCGCCAGCGCTTCAGGCTGATCGGCGAGTTGCTTGGCGGCATTTTCGCCGGCGTTGTCGAGGATCTTGTGAAGCAACGTCTTGTCCAGATCGCGCGCTTCCTCAGGCCGCACGCTGCTCAAGATATCGGACAGGAATTGCGATGTCTGCCGGCTCTTCTCGGCTTCCAGATTGGCACGCGCCGCCGCGTCGCGCGCGTGCAGCAACCCGATCACTGCCGCCGTGGTGCCCGCGATCAACGCGATCAGGATGAGCGACGCGGCAAGAATCGGCCTGTGGTTCCGGGTGATGAAACGGCGCAATCGATACGCTGTGGTCGAAGGCACGGCCCGCAACGGATAATGACGTCGATAGCGTTGCAGATCGTCGGCGAAGGCTTGCGCCGATTCATAGCGTTTGGTCCGCTCCGCATCGGTGGCCCGCACGATCGCCCACCGAAGCTCCGCCGGTATCGACGCGACGGCGCGCACCAGTTCCGCTCGCGCCTGCGCGCTTTGACCGAGCGAAGCGAGCAGGGCCGCGTGCAATTCGCGATTGTCCGCACCCGCGCTCACCGCGCGATCCATCGCTTCACACGACAACAGAAGTTCCAGCAACGTCACACCGAGCGCGTAGATATCGCTGCGCACGTCGATCTCGTTGACCTTTCCGCGCAATTGCTCCGGGCTCATGTAGCCGCGCGTGCCGGCGCTTTGCAGTAATGTCGATTCACCACCGGTCGATTGGCTCGCACCGATGGCGATGCCGAAATCGATGATCTTCGGCATCGGCTCGCCGTCGACATCGGCGATCAGTACGTTGCTCGGCTTCAGATCGCGATGAATCACGCCGCGCTGATGAGCGTGCTGCACGCCCATGCAGATGCGGATGAACAGTTCGAGCAAGTCGTCGATGCTCAGCGCGTGCGACGCGCGATACTCACCGAGCGGCGGCCCATCGATCCATTCCATCGCGAAGAACGGATGACCTTGCGGCGTCGTACCCGCGTCGTAAACTTTCGCGATGGCCGGATGTTCCATCCGCGCCAGCGCTTGCCGCTCGACCATGAAATATGCTTCGGCCAAACCACCTTGCAGTTGTCCGCGAATCAGTTTCAGCGCGACCGGACGTTGAATTGGCTCGAGCTGCTCGGCCAGATATACCGCGCCCATGCCGCCTTCGCCGAGCAATCGCATGATGCGATAAGGACCGACGCGCACGCCGGGCGGCAACGTCTGGCTTTCGTCGTTGCCGCTGCTTTCGATGTCGAGCACCGTCGGTTGATCCGGAATGCTGTGGCGGGGATCGCGCGGCGCGGACATCGGCGCTTACTCTGCAGGCGGAGGCAGATTAAAGTATACGCCGGGACCAAGAGGTGAAAACCATGGACGAACGCTTTGCCGGCATCGATCGGTTGTACGGCGCCGGCAGTGTCGCGAAGTTGTCGACGCGGCACGTCGCCGTCGTCGGCTTGGGCGGTGTCGGATCGTGGGCTGCCGAAGCGCTGGCCCGATCCGGCGTAGGCAAAATCACCCTGATCGATGCGGACGACGTTTGCGTATCGAACACCAATCGGCAATCGCATGCGCTCGAGGGTGAATACGGTCGTGTGAAAGTCGATGTCGTCGCGCAGCGGCTGCGCGCGATCAATCCGAGCATCGAAATCCATCGCGTCGTGGAATTCGTTACGGTGAAAAATCTACCGGAGTTGTTCGATCGCGATTTCGACGCCGTCATCGACGCCTGCGATGCACTGCGTGTAAAAGTGGAAATGATCGCATTTTGCAAAAGGCGAAAAATTCCGATCGTCGTATCGGGCTCTGCGGGTGGGCGTTCCGATCCGACGCTGATCACCGCGCGCGATCTGACGCGAACCGAACACGACATCCTGCTCGGCCTGGTGCGCCGACGTTTGCGCGACGACTTCGGTTGGACGCGCAATCCCAAGCGCTATTTCGGCGTGCAGGCGGTTTTCTCGCGCGAGAACGTGAACTATCCGCAGGCCGACGGAACCGTCTGCAAAACGCGCGCGCCGGATGCGGAAACAGGCTTGAAGCTGGATTGTGGCGGCGGGTTAGGGGCGGCAATGCATGTCACGGCGACGTTCGGCATGGTCGCGGCCTCGCGCGTAATCGATCGACTGCTCGAATCGGTTTAGTTCAGGCCGAATAGCAATTCGCAATTTCGCGTCGTCGCCGCGGCGATGTCGGCCGCATCGACACCGCGCAACGTGGCGATCGCATCGCAAATGTCCAGCAGTCGCGCCGGCTCGTTGCGATGACCTTGATGACCGCACAGCGGTTGATCCGGCGAATCGGTTTCCAGCAACAGGAATTCGAGCGGCATGGTCTTGACGACCGCGCGCAAACGATGCGCGCGCTCATACGTGACCGGTCCGCCGATGCCGATATGAAAACCGAGTTTCCACAAGTTCTGCGCCTGCTCCGCGCTGCCCGAAAAACTGTGAACCACGCCGCGAAGACGACCGACACGTCGCAGCGCGGCGGTCACATCGTCGAACGCGCGGCGCGCGTGGAGTATGAGCGGCAGGTCGCGTTCGCGCGCCAGTTCGAGTTGGCGCTGCAAATACATGCGTTGCACGTCGTGATCCAGATCGGGCACGAAAAAATCCAGGCCGCATTCGCCGACGGCGGCCGGTTTTTCGGCATCGATCCAGCGCTCGAGTTCTTCGAGATGTTCGCGGCGATGCTCGGCGAGAAAGGTCGGGTGCAGGCCGTAAGCGGGATAGAGGCCTTGCTTCGTTTTGCACAGCTCGCGTAGTTTTTCGAATCCTGAGAGTGCGATCGCCGGCAGTATCTGGCGCGTTACGCCCGCGGCCTGCGCGCGCGCCAGCGCATCGTCACGATCGCGGTCGAATTCGGCGACGTCGAAATGCGAATGGCTGTCGATCAGATTCAACATGGATCACGCGATCAGCCACGTGGCCATGCCGAGAAACAATCCCATGCTGACGACATCGGTGGCCGTCGTCAGAAAGATGCTCGATGCCATCGCAGGATCGGCGCCGAGCCGCTTCATGCCGAGTGGCACGGCCGCGCCGGCGATGCCGCTCGCTACACTGCTCAGCGTCATCGCGGCTAACGTGATGGCCGCGAGCGTCAACGGCTGCGGCGTGTGTTGCAGTCGCGCCATCGCGTACATGCCTGCGCTGGCGACGATGCCGACCAGAACGCCGTTGAGTCCACCGAGCCAGGCTTCTTTGAGCATCAGTTTTTTGCCGGCGCCGGCGCGGAGTTCGTTCAACGTGATGCCGCGCAACGTGACGGCGAGTGCCTGGCATCCCGTGTTGCTGCATTGTCCCGACAACACCGGAATGAACACGGCCAGCAACACGATATGGTTCACCGTATCCTGAAACAATCCGACGACGCTCGCGGCGATGAACGCCGTCAGCAGATTGAGCTGCAGCCACGGATGTCTGAATTTCAGCGCGCGCGGCCACGGCGTCGAGGTGCGTTCTTCTTTTTCCACACCGAC
The DNA here is from genome assembly GCA_040002515.1 of Rudaea sp. Classification (GTDB taxonomy): domain Bacteria; phylum Pseudomonadota; class Gammaproteobacteria; order Xanthomonadales; family Rhodanobacteraceae; genus Rudaea. The sequence goes on from JBDUEI010000085.1 coordinate 26,716, forward strand.
CAGCGAACCGGCCTGCGCGCTGATTTCAAAAGCCTGCTGTTCGAACAAAAGTTGGCCGCGCACGAGTCCGATCAGTCGGCTATTGTTGTCGCACACCGGATAAACCGGATAGTGACGCGTCACCACTTCGCGCATCGCATCGACCAGGCTGGTTTGCGGATGCAGGAAAAATGGATTGGGCACCATGACGTCGGCGAGCGTTTGCTGAGGCTCGGCGTAGAGCAGCTCGCGAAAGGTCACGACACCGACCAGCCGTCCATCCGGTTCGGTCGCAAAAATATAGGTGATGAGCTGACGCTTTACGCGTTCGCGCATCGCTTCGATGACGTCGGCAACCGTCGTCTGCGGACGAAAAATCGCCGGCGCCGATTCCATCAGACGGCCGACACTGCCTTCCGGGAAATGCCAATCCTTCAGCCACTGTTCGCCTTCGCCGGATAGCGTGGATGCGGCGATACGCGCGCGTCGCTCCGGCGAAAACTTGCCGAGGATATCGATGGCGTGGCCAGGTCCGAGATCGGTCAGTGTTTGCGCGATATCGGCGTCGGAAAGTTTGTCGAGCCGATCGGCCGCGCCTTGCGGATCCAGTTCGCGAATTCGATCACTCAGCGGACGCCCGCCGGATTGGATGGTCATTGCATCTCCGCTCTTACAAGCTTTTACGCATCCTAACCGACGCCGTGGATTACTCCCAACGGCGCAGTTTCACTACGGTTCACGTGCTCTGCGTAAGATTTGTGCCAACGATTGGCGTGCTCGCGCGTTGTGGCGAGTGGAATTCAACTTCGAGGATCTGACCATGTTCACCAAACGCTTGACCATTGTAATGTTGCTCGTGGCGCTATTCAGCCTGGAAGGCTGTGTGGCCCCGCCGCCGCGCCAGCGCGTCGTCTATCACGAAGGCTCCGACGAGCAATACAGCGGGTCGGGTCGCTACTGTCATTCGTGCGGAACGGTGCGCGATATCGATCAGGTCGAAGTCCGTCAAGGCAATAGCGGGGGCGGTGCGGTGCTCGGCGCCATCATCGGCGGCGTGATCGGCAACCAGTTCGGTCGCGGCAACGGTCGCGCGGCTGCGACGGCCGCCGGTGTCGTCGGCGGTGCGGTGGTCGGCAACAATGTCGAAGAAGGCAATTCGCGCGCCGCCTCTGGCTATGCGTGGCGCTTCCGGGTCGAGCTCGACGATGGACGTTGGGCCAACGTGACGCAATACGATAATCCGGGTTTCCACCCGGGCGACCGCGTGTTCGTGCGCCGCGATCACCTGGAATATGCGCAGCGCTGAACGATCGAACTGCGATCGCAAAACCGAAACCGCCGCCTCACCGCGGCGGTTTTTTTTCGCCTAGCTGACCAGCGTTCCGATCTGCTCGCCACGAATAATGCGCATGAGATCGCCTTCGCGGCTCATGTCATAGATGCGCAACGGCACTTTGTGATCGCGGCATAGCGCGATGGCCGCGGTATCCATCACCGCCAGCTTACGCTCGATCACCTGATCGTATGTGAGGTGTTCGAATCGCTTCGCATTGGCGTCTTTTTTCGGATCGGCCGTATAAACGCCGTCGACCTTGGTCGCCTTCAGCAACAAATCCGCATTGATCTCGATCGCGCGCAAGGCGGCCGCCGAATCCGTCGTGAAGAATGGATTGCCGGTGCCAGCTGCGAAAATCGCCATGCGGCCTTTTTCGAGATGACGAACCGCACGACGACGAATGAAATCTTCGCAGACTTCATTGATCTTGATCGCGCTCATCACGCGTGCACGCGCACCGATTTTTTCCAATGCGTCCTGCATCGCCAATGCGTTGATGACGGTGGCGAGCATGCCCATGTGATCGCCGGTAACGCGATCCATTCCTTTGGCTGCCAGGCCTTCGCCGCGAAATATATTTCCGCCGCCGATGACGAGTGCAACTTCGACACCGGCCCTCTGCACGTCGAACGCCTCGCGCGCGAGACGATGGATCACTTTCGGATCGATGCCGTAATCGGCTTGGCCCATCAACGCTTCGCCGCTGAGTTTCAAAAGTATACGTTTGAATTTGATCTCAGCAGGCATGCGGTTCTCCGGCGGGCAAACGGCGATAGTGTAGCCCAGACCGACTTTTCGCGTTGTCCGCATTGCGACCGCAATTATGGGTTGAACGGCTGCGGCAAACCGTTATTTTGCTCGGATGCCGATCGCGTGTCACCCAAGCATAGGCGAGACCCTTTGGTGCGACTACTCAGGTATCGAACCCGAGATGGTGAAGCGCCGGTTGGTGGTGGTCGTCAGTCCGCGAACATCACAAAGATATAAATTGGTGACCGTGGTTCCAATCAGCGCTACGGAACCGTCGGCCATTTTGCCGTGGCACGTGAAGTTGCATCGGGATCCGTATCCGAAAGGCGACAAACCCGATCTCTGGGTGAAATGCGACATGATCAACGTGGTTTGTTTCGAGCGCCTGGCCGGATATCACTTTCGCTGGAACGGCGCGAGGAAATATCACCGAATGGCAGTGTCACGCGACGAGTTGCGGGCGATTCGTGCGGGCATGTTGGCGGCGCTCGGTTTGACGAACGACGATTGAAACGGCGGAACATTGGAGCTATTATTTGAGCGTCCCCGGATAACCGGGCTAAAGTCCATCGGTCAGGTGCGTCCCCCGGTGGCAGGCTAAGCGGGCGATGACAAGCGCGTTTGGCCTCGGATAAGCCGCCTCAATGGCGGCTTTCTTTTGCCCGTCATAAACAAAAAAGCCGCGATTTCTCGCGGCTTTTTCTTACAGGTCCGACGGCAGTTACTTCAACCCGGCCTGCTTCATCACTTCCGTGGCGAAATCGTCGCCCTGCGGCTTTTCGATGCCTTCGCCGACGGCGATGCGGTGGAACGAAATCACTTCCGCACCTTCTTTCTTCAGAACCGCTTCGACCGTGCTGTTCGTGTCGAGCACGTAGGGCTGACCGGTCAACGACAGTTCGGCCAGCGTCTTGCGGATTTTTCCGCTGAGCATTTTTTCCTGGATGTCGGCCGGTTTCTGGCGATCCTTTTCGGACATCTGCGCCAGCGCGATTTCCTTTTCCTTCTCGACGATGGACGCCGGTACGTGATCCGGCGAAATGTACGGCGGATTCATCGCCGCCACATGCATCGCGATGCTGCGCGCGAATTCTTCCGAACCGCCTTTCATTTCGACCAGCACGCCGATACGGCCGCCGTGCACATAGGCGCCGATGACGTGATGGCCGTCGACACGGGTGAGCCGACGGATCTGCACGTTCTCGCCGACTTTCGCCACGAGCACCTGCCGCGCTTCCTCGATGGTGCTTCCGGCATCGGTTTTGACGCTCTTGAGCGCTTCGACATCCTTCGCGCCGCTGGTCAGCGCAGCCGATGCGACATCGTTGGCGAACTTGAGGAAGTTTTCATCCTTGGCGACGAAATCGGTTTCCGAATTGACTTCCACCATCACGGCTTTGCCGCCGTCCTGCGCCATGACGACGCGGCCTTCCGCCGCAATGCGGCCGGCTTTCTTGTCGGCTTTGGCCAGACCCTGCTTGCGCAACCATTCGATGGCGGTGTCGACATCGCCGCTGTTTTCAGTGAGCGCTTTCTTGCACTCCATCATGCCCGCGCCGGAACGCTCGCGCAGTTCCTTGACCATGCTCGCTGTAATTTCCATCATGAACCTCGTGATCGATGCGCGGGAAATCTCCCGCGCTTAAGAAGAACCAATGCTTGTAGATAGCGACGAATCATCGCCGCTCAAGACGGCATGCCGATGACGGCGTCAATCGACGCCATCATCGACGAGCGGGATTACTCTGCTGCTTCGCCGGTCGCTTCGGGAGCGGCGGGAGCAGGAGTAGCGGCAGCGGTGGGAGCGGCGCCAGCGGATTCAGGCTTGCGCGGCGCGGACTTGCTGCGCGGTGCGGCCTTCTTCGGTGCCGGCTTGCGCGGACCGGGACGGCGGCGATCGTCGCGATCGCGATCGTTGCGATCACGCGTCTCTTTCGCAACCGGATTGCCTTGCGCGTCGAGTTCGACGAATTCGTCTTTCGACGCGGCAACCATCGGTGCGGCGGCCTTGCCTTCGAGCACCGAATCGGCGACGGCGCCGGTATACAACTGCACGGCGCGAATCGCATCGTCGTTGCCCGGAATGGCGTAGTCGACGAGGCTCGGATCGTAATTGGTATCGACCACGGCGATGACCGGAATGCCGAGTTTCTTGGCTTCTTTCACGGCGATGTCTTCATGACCGATGTCGATCACGAATAATGCGTCCGGCAGGCGGCCCATTTCCTTGATGCCGCCGAGCGAGCGCTCGAGCTTTTCCTGTTCGCGAATCAGGCCGAGCACTTCGTGCTTGACCAGCTTCTCGAAACTGCCGTCGGTCGACATTTTCTCGATTTCCTTCAAACGGGCAACCGATTGTTTGACCGTGCGGAAATTGGTCAGCGTGCCGCCGAGCCAGCGCTGGCTCACGTAGGGCATGCCGCAACGCGTGGCTTCTTCCTTGATGGCATCGCGCGCCGAGCGCTTGGTGCCGACGAAAAGAATGGTGCCTCGCTTCTGGGCCAGGCCGGAGACGAAGTTCATCGCGTCGACGAACAACGGCAGCGACTTTTCCAGATTGATGATGTGGATCTTGCCGCGCGCGCCGAAGATGTAGGGCGACATGCGGGGATTCCAGTAACGGGTTTGGTGACCGAAATGCACGCCGGCTTCGAGCATCTGGCGCATGGTGACTTGAGGCA